>NZ_JBICXE010000032.1:0-93981 GCF_043200155.1 Streptomyces sp. NPDC048473 | reverse complement strand
CGCCCGCGGCCCCCGTCGGCGCGGGCCGGGGGGGGGGGGGGCCCGGGGGGGGGGGGGGGGCCCCGGGGGGCCGCGGGGGGGGGGGGGGGGGGGGGGGGGGGGGGGGGGGGCGGGGGGGGCGGGGGGGGGGGGGGGCCCCCCCCCCCCCGGCGCGGGGGGGGGGGGGGGGGGGGGGGGGGGGGGGGGGGGGCCCCCCCCCCCGCACCCCCCGGTCCTCACACCACGGACGGGCTGGAGGGGAGCGTCAGGACTCGGAGTCCGTCGTCCAGGTGCCCAGGGAGATCTCGGCGGTGATGCCGGGACCGAAGCCGGCCATCAGGCCACGGTGGCCGTCAAGGGCCGAGGCCTCGTCGAACATGCGGCCAAGGGCGTCGAGCACCACCGCGCTGGCTATGTTGCCGTACTCGGTGAGCGTGGCGCGGCTGAAGCGGAACGCTTCCGGCGGCACGTCGAGGAAGAGGCTCAGGTCGTCCAGGATGCGCGGGCCGCCCGCGTGGATGATGTAGAAGTCCATCTTGCTGGCGTTCCACTGGTGCTCCTCCGCAACGGCGTTCAGGGCCGGGGCGAGGGGCTCCATGGTTCCTGGCACACGCTTGTCGAGCTGGAAGTGGAATCCGGTGGACCGGACCGCGTAGGAGATCCAGTCCTCGGTCGCCGGGATGATGAACGAGCCGTTGCGTTCCAGGCGGACTCCGGTGCCACCCTTGCCCCGGACCACGACGGCGGCTATACCGTCGCCGAACAGGCCGTTGGACAGCAGGGATCCGACACCCAGATCGGTGGGCTGGTAACACAGCGAGCAGAACTCGCAGGCGACGACCAGCACATTGGCGTCGGGGTACGCCGTGCAGAAGTCGTGGGCCCGGTTGACGGCTGCGCCGCCCGCGGCACAGCCGAGCTGGGCGATCGGCAGCTGCCGTGTCTCCGGCCGGAAGCCCATCTCGCCGATGAGCCACGCGGTCGGCGGAGGCATCATGAAGCCGGTGCAGGAGACGTAGATGATCAAGTCGATCTGCCGCGGCTCCAGTTCGGCCTGGTCGAGTGCCCGGCGTACCACTGCCGGCACCCGGGCCTTGGTCTGTTGCTCATAGGTGATGCTGCGGGCGTCGAAGCCCGGGTGCTGCAGTACCTTCTCGATCGGTTGGATCAGGTGCCGTTTCTGCACCCCGGTATGTTCGATCAGACGAAGGACCAGGTCGATCTGCGGATGGTCGCCGTGCAACCGTTGAGCCAGTTCGAGGGTTTCCTCGTTGGTGATGACGTACTCGGGAACCTCGATTGCCGGCTTGCAGAGAACCGCCATGGAGCTCCTCCTAGCGGACTTTGGTCTACACGGCCGGGCCCGGAACGGTTACGGGGTGCTCGCCGACGCGGGAGTGGCCACCACGGCTCCGCACGCGCGGTGCCGCGCGCGCGGAGCATGGGTGGATTCCGGCGCCGGGTTCGGTACCCCTGGAACGGGCGCGGACGGGCCGACCGTCGAAGACTGAGGTCTAGCCGTTCGTGGGCGGATGCTGATCCGCCACGGCTTGGGTGGCCGTCGGGATCACGCTACGGCAGGCGGATCAGGGCCGCATGTCGAGCCGACGCACAGCGCGCAGCAGCGCGTAACAAGGCGCCCGGCGCCCCGGGATGGTTCCGGGTTGCCGGGCGCCCTGGTGCGACGCGGCATCGGTGAATGTCACTGTCCGTGTCCGTGCTGTCCATGGTGCGGAGGTCCGGTTCGCTGCCGGACCGCGCCTGTCACCAGGTGACGGGCAGTTCGAGGGGATAGCGCCAGATCGACGTCTTGTTCCAGCGCACTTCCTCGGCCGGCGCCGCCAGCTTCAGAGCGGGGAAGCGGTCCAGCAGAGTTCCGATGGCGACCTGGAGCTCCGTGGCGGCGAGCGGGGCACCGAGACAGTGATGACCGCCCCAGCCGAAGGTCATATGGGACGGACTCTCGCGCTCCAGATCCAGCTCGTCGGGCCGGTCGAACTTCCGGCCGTCGCGGTTGGCCGTCAGATAGGAGACATGCACGATGTCCCCTGCCCGGATCGCCACCCCGCTCAGTTCCACGTCCTCGGTGGCGACACGAGGGATGCCGACACCCTTGCGGAAGGGGATGAAGCGCAGCAGCTCCTCGATGGCCTGCGGAAGCATGCCGGGGCGGGCGCGCAGCATGGCGAGCTCGTCGGGCCTGGTGAGCAGCGTGTAGGCGATGTTCCCGATCTCGTACGTGGTGGTGTCCTGACCCGTGATGAGCAGGACCATGGCCATCACGGTCAGTTCCTGGTCGTTGAGGATCTCGTCCCCGTCGCGAGCCGTGGCCAGCGCGCTGATCAGGTCGTCGCCCGGGTTCTCGCGCCGCTGCGCCGTCAGCTTCTGGAAGTAGGCGCGGAGATCGGCCTTGGCCCGTACCGCGTTGTCCCGGTTCTCGACGGTGGTGTCCATCATGGTCCGGGCGTGGGCGCGCAGTTGTGCGCGGTCGGCCTCGGGAATGTCGAGGACCTCGCAGATGGTGGTCAGGGGCAGCGGGGCCGCCAGATGCTCGAAGAGGTCGGCGGGGGCGCCGTGCTCCTCCATCCGGTCCAGCAGCTCGTCCACGACATGCTGGGTACGCACCTTCATGCGCTCCATGTGACGAGGCGCGAAGCCCTTGGAGATCAGGCTGCGCAGGCGGCTGCTGCCCGGCGGGTCCATCACGTTGATCGCTTCGTCCTGAACGATCGGCTCAGGGGTCATGCGCGGGAAGTTCCGGCCGATGATGGCACTCCGGCTGAAGCGCCGGTCGGTGGTCACCGTGCGCACATCGTCGTAGCCGGTGACGAGCCATGCCTCGCCGTCGCCGTGCGGCAGCCGGATGCGGGAGACGGGTTCTTCGGTCATCAAGTGCCTGAGCACCGGGTCGAATTCGAGGGCCTCGGCATAGTCGAACGGGCAGTGCCGTGCGCCGGCGACTGGTTCCATACGGAGCTCCAGAGGGGGGATCTGACGGGTGGTTCGAGGAATCTGCGGGCTGGACGGGACATGGGTGCCCGGTCACCCGCACAGGCACGCGCGACTGCGGGCCGATTGGTCCATATGCAGAACGGATTCGACAGCCGGGGTCGCTGGACCGGCGCAATCGGTCCGGCGACCCCGGCCCGGCCGGTACGGCGAGTACGGCGGGATCGGCGCGTTCACCGGTTTCGGCGAGAACGGCCGGTCTCAGCCGGACGGTACGACGTTGGTGGCGTCCACCGCGGGGCGCACCGCCCGGGCGAGCTCGACGCCGTCGCCCACGGCCCAGAAGTGGGTGAAGAACAGGCGGGGGTCCTCCGCCAGGTGATGGTTGTGCAGCTCGACGAGCTTGATCCCGCCGCGCCGCAATGCCTTCAGTACGTGCGGGACCTCATCGGCGAGCATGACGCAGTCACCGCTGAGTGCGGCCCGGCCGCCCCTGAGCGGCTGGAAGTTGAACGCGCTGGTCGATCCCAGGCCGGGGGGCAGGATCAGATGGCCGTCCGCGATGGTCTCGCGGCGGACAAAAATAATCTTGTAGAGCCCGTCCTCGATGGAACCCTTGGCTCCCAGCACCGCCTCCATTCCGGCGATGTCCAGGTCGACCGGGACCGGCCGGCCGGGCGGGAGGGCGGGCGGGGTGCCGGTGCGGTCGAATCCGGCGCGCAGGCCGCGGGCCAGGGCCACCGCGTCGTGGCCGTGTGCGTGGACGTGGGTCCACCAGATGTCGGGGGTCTGGGCGAGCAGGTGCTTGTGGAGCGCGGTCTGCTCGATTCCGTGCGCCTGCCAGGCGTCGGTCACCCACTGCAGTTCGTTCTCGGTGACCACCACGTCGCCCATCAGCATCGTGCTGCCGTCGGCGTAACGGACGAAGCCCACATGCGTGCCCAGTGCGAGCCCCGGTGTGACGACGACGCCGTCGGAGACCACGTGAAGGTCCCGTCGGGGGAAGGCGGTGTGGTAGGTCGTTCCACCCAGCATGTTGCCGGTGCGGCCCAGCGCTCTCGCCACGCCCGCCCAGTCGGCCAGGCCGGTCGGCACGGGCTTGACCAGTCTGCCGTGCCCGGGCCCGCCCATCCCGGTGGGCAGGGCGTGAGCGGCGGCCGGCCCTGCGGCGGTCAGCATCGGTGCGAGTGCGGCTGCGGCCAGTACGCGTCGCCGCGATGTGATCGCCCCTGTATTCGAGTCCTGCTGTCGGTCTCCAGTCATCACTTGTTCGCCTCCATGGCGAGATGAAACCATGCGAAACACGGATGAAAGGATGAAAGCGGATGCATCGTCAGTGGGTGGGGCTGGATGGACCAATGGCGCTGTCCGGCCGCGCACACGAGAGGTCCCGTACGGCTCATCCGGGCAGGCCCCGCCAACGCGGCGCCGAGGCCGCCGGGTTCACCGCGCCGACGGGCGCGTCCATACCCACGGTGTCCGGGCCGCGGTGCGTTCCGTTTCCGTCGTCCCGTGTCACCGGGCCGAGCGCCCGGAGGTCACGCAGGAGTTTGATATCCACAGGGTGTGGACGAGCGCGGTCCGGCGGGGCACGCAGGCAGGGCCGCATACCCCGCCGCACTGCCCTGCCTACCCTGACCTCATGGAACCGGTGATCGACCAGGCATTCGCGGCAGCCCTCTACTCCGACGGCGACGCCGGTCTCGACGCCGGAGCCTCCCTCCTGGCCGCCGATCCGACGGCCGACGCGGAACTGTTCCGGCGCGGCGAGGAGTTCGTCCGCCGGGCCTGGGAGCGCGGCTGGCAGCCCGCCGATGTCGTACGCCTCGTCCGCCGCGAACTCGACGAGCCCGCGGTCGGCCTCGCCGCCGGGCTGATCGCCTCGGAGGCCGGACGGTACGAGCAGCTGCCGCCCCGCTGGCGGTCCCAGCTCGACGGACTCCCCGCCGCGCCGCCCCGAAACCGGCCCGACCGGTTCTCCTACGCCTCCGCCCTCCTCGGCCTGTACCGGCTGCTGCTCGGGCTCCCCGCCATCGAACCGGTCGGTCCGCCGCCCGGCACCTCCCCGCACGGGCTCCATCTGCCGCCCGCGCACGACGAACCCCGGATGCTGACCCGGATCCGTGCCCTGCTCGCCAAGGCGGAGGCGACCGGCTTCCCCGAGGAGGCGGAGGCCCTCACCACCAAGGCGCAGGAGCTGATGGCCCGGCACTCCATCGACGAGGCCCTGCTCGCCGCCCGTGCCCACAGCAAGGAGGCGCCGGGGGCGTGCCGGATCGGGGTCGATGCCCCGTACGAGACGGCGAAGGCGATCCTGCTGGACGCGGTCGCCTCCGCGAACCGCTGCCGCGCGGTGTGGAACAGTGACCTCGGCTTCTCCACGGTGGTCGGCTTCGAACCGGACCTGGAAGCCGTGGAACTGCTGTACACCTCCCTGCTGGTCCAGGGCACGGTGGCGATGACGAAGGCGGAGGCGGGCCAGCGGGCCGGCGGACGCAAGCGGACCAAGACGTTCCGGCAGTCGTTCCTGATGGCGTACGCCCAGCGCCTGGGCGGCCGGCTCGCCGCCGACACCGCCCGCGTCACCGCGGCCGCCGAGGCCGGGACCGGGGCCGAAGCCGCAGGGGCGGCGGCACCCCATCTGCTCCCGGTCCTCGCCGCCCGCGACATGGCCGTCACGGACACCGCCGAGCGGATGTTCCCCGAGACCACGACCACGCGCGTCCGGGGCGCCACCGACCTCGACGGATGGACCCATGGAACGGCCGCCGCGGACCGGGCGAGGATGCGCGGGACCGGGCCGGAGATTCACGGCAGGCGCGGGAACAGGTAGAGACGGGTCCACGGCGGGCGCGGGAACAGGTGGAGACGGGTCCACGGCGGGCGCGGGAACAGGTAGAAACCTCAGAAGCCTTACGTATTCCATCAACTCGGGCTTATCGGTTATTCCGGCTAGGCTCTGGGAATGAGCTGGCTCCGGGCGCTGAAGGAGACCGCCCGCTCGGGGCTGACGATCGAGCGGCGGCGTCTCGAACCGCTCATCGCGATTCGCGGAGCGGCCGGTCTCGCCCTCGTCATCGGGATCAGCCTCGCGCTCTTCGGGCCCGTCGTCGCCGCGAGCTCCGCGTTCGGTGCGTTCCAGGCGGCCATCGCCACGTTCCAGCGCAGCTGGCGCCCCCGGCCCGTCCTCGCCCTGGTCTCCGGGGCGAGCCTCGCCGTATCGACGTTCCTCGGCTATCTCACCGGCTCCCGAATGCCGCTGTTCCTGGCCCTGCTGGTGCTCTGGACGTTCTTCGCGGGCCTGGCCTGGGCGGCGGGGCCGACGGGCGGCATCATCGCGTCGTCCAACGTGGCGATCATGCTGGTGACGGTCACCCTGCCCACCTCCGTCGCGAACTCGGCCGTGCACGCCGTGATGATCCTGTTCGGCGGTGTCGTGCAGGCGGCGCTGATCGTCCTGTTCCCGGTACGGAGATGGGGCGCCCAGCGCGATGCCCTCGCCGATGCGCTGGCCGCCGAGGCCGACTACGCCCGACGGCTGCGCCACGACCCGCTCGCCGCCTTCGACCCGGTGCCGCTGATGACGGCCCGCAGCGCGGCAGCCGTCACCCCGCGTCAGGCCCGCCACCGGCCGCCCGAGCTGCGTGGCTCCCGCGGTGTCGCCGAACGGATCAGACCGGTGCTCGCCTCGCTCGCGGACCCGGCGATGGGCGTCCCGTCCGAGGGACCGGAGCGGGACCGGGTCCGCGAGCTCCTCGCCGCCGCCGGATCCGTGCTCGACTCGGCGGCCCGTGCGATCCGCCACGGCGACCCGGTGAAGCTCTCCCCGTCCGCCGTCGCCGCGCTGAAGACCCCCGACACCGGCACTCTCCTCACCGGCCCGCCGCGCCGCGCCGCCGGCCGGCTCGGCGCGCTGCTCTCCGATGTCATCGAGACGGCCGAGGGCGAGGGGACGAAGGAGGAACAGGCCGAGGAGGCCGCCGAGGCCATCAAGGCCACCGGCGACGGGACACCTGCCGCCCCGCACCGCCGCCGCCCCACCCTCCTGCGGCTGGTTCCCGTCGTCGTGAGCGCGGTGCGCGCCGAACTGCGTTCCGGCTCACCGATCCTGCGGCACGCCGTCCGGGTCTCCGCCGTCGTCGCCGTCGGCTATCTCATCGGCGCCGCGCTGCCGTACGGTCACGGTTACTGGGCGCCCATGGCGGCCGTCATGGTGATGCGGCCGGAGTTCTCCCAGACGTACGGGCGTTCCGTGGCCCGCTTCGGCGGCACGATCGTCGGCGTCTCGCTCGCCACCGCGATCGTCCGGACCACCGACCCCGGTGTGACGTGGTCCGCGATGCTCTCCGTGCTCTGCGCCCTGCTGATGTATCTGCTGATGCGCACCGGGTACGTGGTCGGTCAGGCGTGCGTCTCCGCGTACGTCGTCTTCCTGCTCGGCATGGCGGGCGACAACTGGTCGCAGACCGTACTCGAACGGGTCGTCCTCACTCTCGTCGGCGGCCTCCTGGCGATGATCTCGTACGCCGCCTACCCGGCGTGGGAGACCCCGAGGCTTCGCGGCAGGCTCGGCGACTGGCTGAAGGCGGACGGGCGGTACGCCGCCTCGGTCGTCGACCAGTACGCCGAACCGGCCGAGCGCGGCCACGACGACGTCCGTTCCGCCCTGCTCGACACGCGCGAGGCCCGCGTCGCCTGGCAGGAGGCGCTGGCCACCGCCCAGCACGAACCGGTGCGCAACCGCGGCCTCTCCCGTGCTGCCGCCGACGACACCCAGCACGCACTCGCTCAGCTGGGCCGGGCCGCGATGCTGCTGGAGGCCCACCTCCCCTGCGGCGGCGCCACCCCCGTACCGGCCGCCGCGCGCCTGGCCGAGGCGCTGCGCCGGGCCACCGCGCAGGGCGCGAAGGAGGTGCGGGAGCGGCGCGTACCGGACTGGGCGGAGGTACGTGAGGCGCTGGCGCAGTGGGACGCGCAGCAGCGGACTGATGAAGGGGAGGCGGACCCGTTCGTACGGAACGGGGCCGACCTCCTCCTCGAAGCCCTGGAAGAATTCTCCCGGGGGCTGGACGGAACGTCGAAGCCGAACCCGCCCTCGGATCAAGCGGATTGAGGGGACGGCGCGGCCCCGGCCGTCAGGGGGTCGGCAGGTCCGGCAGACCCGACGGGATCGCTCCCGGCCGGGTCTTGGCCAGGGTGTCCTTCGTCCCGCTGTCCCAGGACACGACGACGGTCTTGCCGTCGTTGGACACGATGGACCCCATGGTGCGGCTGGTGTCGCCGTCGGCGCACTTCAGCGCCAGCATCACCTTGCCCATGTCCTTCACGGTGCCCGTGCAGGCGCGCTGCTCGGTGACGAGCACGGCCTTCCCGGACGCGACGGACAGGACCACGGCCTTGCCGTCGGTCTTGCCGGCCCAGCCGCCCTCCAACGCCGCGGCGTCGGCCCCGGAGTCGCTGCCGCTGTCGCCGGGAGCCTGACTGGACTTACCGGCGCCGGAGCTGCCGCCCGGGTCGCTCTTCTTGGCGTCGCTGCTGCAGCCGGTCAGTGCTACGGCGGTGACGAGTCCGGCGATGATTACGGCACCGGTACGTACGACTTTGTGCATGTGGAATTCCCCCTTGCTGACAAAAGACCGCGCCAAGTTACCAGCGAGCGCCACCGGGATGGGTCGCCCGACTCCGGGTAGGCGGAGCCAAACAGGCGTCCCGTGCGTCTATCCCTGCGTCTATCCCTGCGTCTGTCCCTGCGTCCGAAGCTGTAATCGCGGGAACACCCCGCGTGCACGTGCATCCGCTCATGCATCTGCTCATGCATGGATAATTGAACAGAGCTATGATCCGAGACAGTTGACACTTGCACCTTGCAACTCGGGGAGCGTCCTGTGCACCACGTGTACAACGGCATGGCGGCCACAGAGCTTCGCGGAGTCGTCTGGCAGAAGAGCAGACACAGCAACTCCCAGGGGTCCTGCGTGGAGTTCGCGAAACTGCCCGACGGGGATGTGGCGATGCGGAATTCACGCCACCCCGACGGGCCGGCCCTGGTCTACACGCCGGCCGAGATAGAGGCGCTGCTGCTCGGGGTGAAGGACGGGGAGTTCGACCACCTCATAGCGGGCGGCTGATCACATCCCGCGCACCGGTGTCCGGCCCGGCCCGCCGGCAGCCCGCGCGGCCGCCGCGCGGGTCACACGTCGTCGGACAGCCGGAACAGTGCCCAGACCACCTTGCCGCGCGGTGCCGCCGCGGTGTTCGGGTTCTCCGCTCCCGGAACGGGGGAGGGGTGCCAGCCCCAGGAGTCGCTGAAGGACTCCACCAGGAAGAGGCCGCGGCCCGACTCCGCCGAGTCGGCAGCCTCGGAGGCTATGGGGCTCTCCTGGCTGGGGTCGCGCACGGCGCACACCAGGCGCGAGCTCCAGCGCATCAAGTGCAGCCGTACGGGCGGTTCCTGAGACGCCGGTGCGGTGTCCGCAGGCAGGGCGTGCCGCAGGGCGTTGGTCACGAGTTCGGAGACGACCAGTGCGACGTCGTCGAAGCGCTCGTCCAGTCCCCAGCCGTTCAGCGTCGTCCTGGTGAACTGCCGTGCCCCGCCTACGGATTCGTAGCGGGCGGGCAGGGTGCAGGTGGCCGATCCGGAGACCGCTGAGGGATCGATGGGGGGAAGCCCCTGCCGTAACGGCTCGAGCATCGTCGATCCATTCGTCCCCATGCGAGGCACTCCCCGGGATTCGCGGCTGTATCGGTACTGCGGGGTACAGCGGCACAACACGAACGAGCACGCAGGTGCGCGAGGACCATGGTTCCGAATGCGCAGGGCAGATGCAAGGGCAGATGCACGTGCACGCGCCGGACCTGTCCGAACCCGTGCCGGTTCTTGGTCATTTCTTCCTGTGTGTATTTTCGTGGCTCTCTGGAAGTCTTCTCATTTCCGTAATCGAATGAGTACGGGCTGAAGCGTTTTGATGGCAGAATCCGGCTCTTGGGGTTCAGGGGGGAGCCCCGGTGTCCAGGAAGCGATGGGGAGGGCCGGACCAGTGGCGGCAGGCGAGTCGAGTGGATCTGTGGTGCGGCGCATCCTGCTGGGCTCGCAGCTCAGGCGGCTGCGCGACTCGCGCGGGATCACCCGCGAGGCGGCCGGCTACTCCATCCGGGCTTCCGAATCGAAGATCAGCCGCATGGAGTTGGGACGGGTGAGCTTCAAGGCCAGGGATGTCGAGGACCTGCTCACGCTCTACGGTGTCACGGACGAGGCGGAGCGCGACGCCCTGCTCGGTCTGGCTCGCGAGGCCAATGTGGCGGGCTGGTGGCACAGTTACGGAGACGTACTGCCCGGGTGGTTCCAGACATACATCGGTCTGGAGGGAGCGGCATCGCTCATCCGGGTGTACGAAGTCCAGTTCGTCCACGGCCTGTTGCAGACCGAGTCCTACGCGCACGCGGTCGTCACCCGGGGCATGGGTGACGCCCCGGCCGTCGAGATCGACCGCCGCGTCGCGCTGCGGCTGGAGCGCCAGAAGGCCCTCGTCTCCGAACGCGCACCCCGTTTCCACGCCGTACTGGACGAGGCGGCGCTGCGCCGGCCGTACGGCGACCGTGAAGTGATGCGCGGACAATTGCGGCATCTGATCGAAATGTCGGAACAGCCCAACGTCACTCTTCAAGTGATGCCCTTCAGTTTTGGCGGGCATGCGGGAGAGGGCGGCTCTTTTACGATGCTCCGATTCCCGGAATCCGATCTGTCGGACATTGTCTATTTGGAGCAGCTGACAAGTGCGCTCTATCTGGACAAGGCCGAAGAAGTCGCTCAGTACGAAAAGGCCATGGTGCGACTGCACGAGGACAGCCCCGGTCCCGAGGAGAGCCGCGATCTGCTCCGTGGTCTACTCCAACTCACTTGATTCATCAGTACGATGGCGGTTCGACGGGAGTCTGCACCTGAGTTAAGGGATCGCATGTCCTTCTTCTACGAGCTGGCCGACCAGTACATCGACGGTGAGTGGCGGACCGGAACCGGCTCGTGGGACATCATCGATTTCAATCCCTACAACGGGGAGAAACTCGCCGCGATCACCATCGCGACGGCGCAGGAGGTCGACCTGGCCTACCGCGCCGCCGAGCGTGCCCAGCGGTCCTGGGCCACCACCGGCCCGTACGAGCGCCGCAGCGTCCTGGAACGCGCCCTGCGCATCACCGAGGAGCTGCACGACGGCATCGTCGAGGCGATCGTCGACGAGCTGGGCGGCACCCGTCTCAAGGCGGAGTACGAGGTCCGCGTCGCCAAGGAGTTCCTGCGAGACGCGATCCAGCAGGCGCTGCGCCCCCGGGGCCGCATCCTGCCCTCCCTGATGGACGGCAAGGAGAACCGCCTCTACCGGCAGCCCGTCGGCGTCGTAGGGGTGATCAGCCCCTTCAACTTCCCCTTCCTGGTGACGATGAAGTCCGTCGCACCGGCCCTCGCGCTCGGCAACGCGGTCGTCATCAAGCCCAATCAGAACGCCCCGGTCGTCGGCGGCGGGGTGATCGCCAAGAT
Source organism: Streptomyces sp. NPDC048473 (assembly GCF_043200155.1). Taxonomy (NCBI): domain Bacteria; kingdom Bacillati; phylum Actinomycetota; class Actinomycetes; order Kitasatosporales; family Streptomycetaceae; genus Streptomyces; species Streptomyces sp. NPDC048473. The sequence goes on along the minus strand of NZ_JBICXE010000032.1, from coordinate 82,520 downwards.
CTTCGAGGACGCCGGGCTGCCCGCCGGACTGCTCAACATCCTGATCACCGATGTCGCCGAAATAGGGGACGCGTTCATCGAGCACCCCGTACCCAAGGTGATCTCCTTCGCGGGCACGGACCGGGTCGGCCGCCACGTCGGCGCGACCGCGGCCGGGCACTTCAAGCGGACGATCCTCGAACTCAGCGGCAACAGCGCCCTGGTGGTGCTGAACGACGCCGACATCGACTACGCGGTCGACGCGGCCGTCTTCAGCCGCTTCGTGTACCAGGGGCAGGTCTGCATGGCCGCCAACCGCATCCTGGTGGACCGCAGCGTCGAGCGGGAGTTCACCGAGAAGTTCACCGCCAGGGTGGCCGCGCTGCGGACCGGCGACCCGCGCGACCCGGAGACCCAGATCGGCCCGGTCATCAACACCTTCCAGGCCGACGCCCTGACCGCCCTGGTCGACCAGGCGCTCGCCGAGGGGGCCACCGCGCTCGTACGGGGCCGGACCCGCGGCAACCTGGTCGAACCGACCGTGCTCACCGGGCTCCCCGAGGACTCCCCGCTGCTGGCCCAGGAGATATTCGGCCCGGTGGCGCTGCTGGTGACGTTCGACGGCGAGGACCATGCCGTACGGATCGCCAACAACACCCCGTACGGACTCAGCGGCGCCGTGCACACCCGCAGTGCTGAACGCGGGGTGCGGTTCGCGCAGCGCGTCGTCAGCGGGATGTTCCACGTCAACGACTCCACCGTCCAGGACGATCCGCTGGTCGCCTTCGGCGGCGAGAAGTCCTCCGGGATCGGCCGGCTGAACGGCGAGGCGACCGTGGACGCCTTCACCACCCAGAAGTGGATGTCCATCCAGCACGGCCGGACGGCATTCCCTTTCTGACGCCGCGGGTTGAGGACAGCGGCTGACCGCAAGGGTCCGTAGCTTGGTCGGTGTCAGGAAGAAACCGGCACGGTTCCCCAAGGCGGACATCATGGTCACTCACGTTCCCGCAGAAGCCTCCGGCGACGAGCGCGGCGCGCTCCTCTCCTTCGTCGAGGCGCAGCGCGGCGCGATCCGGCGCTCGCTCATCGGTCTGACCGAGGAGCAGGCGGCGAGCCGGCCCAGCGCCAGTGAACTCTCCCTCTCCGGGCTCCTCAAGCATGTCGCCGAGACCGAGCTGAACTGGCTGCGGATGGCTCAGCAGTGCCCCAACGAGAAGGCCCGCACCGAGGAGACCTGGGCGGACAGCTTCCGTCTTGTCGGGGACGAGACCGTCCCGCAGATGCTGGAGTTCTGGGTGAAGGTCGCGGCGGAGACCGAGGAGTTCATCCACTCGGTGGAGAGCATGAACGACACGTTCCCGCTGCCCGAGGCGCCCTGGTTCCCGAAGGACGAGAGCTGCTCGATGCGCTGGCTGCTGGTTCATCTCGTCGAGGAGATCGCCCGGCACGCCGGGCACGCCGACATCATCCGGGAGTCCCTGGACGGCCGGACCGCGTTCGAGCTGGTCGCCGAGGCGGAGGGATACTCTAATCAAAGTTGAATAGAAAGGGTGCGTGACATGTCCGCGATCCGGCTGCTGGTCCTCTGCGCCGTGCGTCAGCACGGCCGGGCGCACGGCTATCAGGTCCGCAACGACCTGGAGTACTGGGGCGCTCACGAGTGGTCCAACGCCAAACCCGGGTCCGTCTACCACGCACTGAAGCAGATGGCGAAGCAAGGGCTGCTGATCGCCCACGAGATTGCCCCGAGCACGGCAGGCGGCCCGCCCCGTACCGAGTACGAGATCACCGAGCGGGGCAACGAGGAGTACCTCACGCTGCTGCGCGCGGCGCTCACCTCGTACGACCAGAAGCTGGACATGCTGTCGGCGGGCCTCGGCGGCATCGTCGACCTGGAGCGGTCCGAGGCGATCGCGCTGCTCAAGGAGCGGGTGGCCGGTCTCGCGGCCTGGCGGGCCTCGGTCACCGAGTACTACACGCCGGAGGCCGGGCCCGAGTCGATCGGCCACATCGGCGAAATCATGAACATGTGGGTCCACTCGGCGGACGCCGGTGCCGAGTGGACGCGCGGGCTGATCGCCCGCATCGAGGGCGGGGCATACACCTTCGCGGGGGAGGGCGAACCCTTCGTCGGTGTGCTCGCCGAGGGGCAGGAGAACCCGTACGCGACGGGTGTCCCGGATCCCGGCGACGACGAGTAATCAAGTTTGACGAATGGGGCCGGCGGAGTTACTTTCGACCTCGCTAGTCAAGTTTGACTACGGGAGGGTGTGGGGATTTTGACCGACGCGATCGTTGTCGAAGGTGTGCACAAGCGATACGGGGAGAAGCGCGCCCTGGACGGCCTGGACCTCACGGTCGCCCGCTCCACCGTCCATGCCGTGCTCGGCCCCAACGGCGCGGGCAAGACCACGGCCGTACGCATCCTGTCGACGCTGCTGCGGCACGACGAGGGGCGGGTCGAGGTGGCGGGGTTCGACGTACGGAGCCGGGCCGGCGAGGTCCGGCGCCGCATCGGGCTGCTCGGGCAGTACGCGGCGGTCGACGAGGAGCTCGGCGGCCGGCAGAACCTGGAGATGTTCGGCCGTCTGTGCCACCTGGGCGCACGCCGGGCGGGTGCGCGGGCGGACGAACTGCTGGTCCGCTTCGGGCTCGCGGACACCGGCCGTAAGCCGGTCAAGGAGTACAGCGGCGGCATGCGGCGACGGCTCGATCTGGCCGCCTCGCTGATCACCGACCCGGAGGTGCTCTTCCTGGACGAGCCGACCACCGGACTCGACCCGCGCGGCCGGGCCGAGGTGTGGTCGGCGGTGCGCTCACTGGTGGGCGGCGGCGCGAGCGTCCTGCTGACCACGCAGTATCTGGAGGAGGCCGATCAGCTCGCGGACCGGATCTCGGTGATCGACGCCGGACGGGTGGCCGCCGAGGGGACGGCCGACGAGCTGAAGGCGATGGTGGCCGGGGACCGCATCGATGTCGTCGTGCGGGACGGTTCGCAACTGGCGGCCGCTGCCCTGCTGTTGGGCGACGGCGTAGTCGTCGACGCGGACCGGCGGCTGATCGGGGCACCGGCGCCGGACCGGATGGCGGCCCTGACCCGCACCCTACGGGCGCTGGAGGAGGCGGGCATCGAGGCGGAGGACATCGCGGTGCGGCGCCCGACGCTGGACGAGGTCTTTCTCTCGCTGACCGACCGGAAGCCGGAGCACGCGGAGGTGGCTGCATGAGCGCGATGAGCTGGGCGGTGTCCGACTCCTGGACGATGACGCGACGCGAACTGGCGCACTGGGCACGGCAGCCGGTGCGGATCGTCGTCGGCCTGGTCTTCCCCGTGATGCTGCTGCTGATGTTCAACTACCTGGTCGGCGGCGGGCAGGGCGTCGACGGCGACCACACCGAGTTCCTGGTGCCCGGCATGCTCGCGCTCACCATGGCCTTCGGTCTGGAGTCGACCATGCTCGCGGTCACCCAGGACCTCCAAAAGGGCGTCATCGACCGGTTCCGCGCCATGCCGATGGTCTCCGGTTCGGTGCTGGTCGGCCGGAGTGCCGCGGACATGCTCCAGTCGGCGGCCGCGCTCGCCGTGATGACCGGCGTCGGTTACGCGGTCGGCTGGCGCTGGCACCATGGGCCGGCCGCGGCGCTGGGGGCGCTGGCGCTGCTTCTGCTGCTGCGGTTCGCGATGCTGTGGATCGGCATCCAGCTGGCGCTGGTGGCCGGGAAGCCGGAGCTGGTGCAGGCGGTGCAGATCCTGGTCTGGCCGGTCGGCTTCCTCTCCAACGTCTTCGCCACCCCCGAGTCGATGCCCGGCCGGCTGGGCGCGGTCGTCGAATGGAACCCGATGTCGGCCACGGCCACGGCGGTGCGCGGCCTGTTCGGCAACCCGGGCGGGCCCGGTGGCACCTGGGCGTCCGACCATGCCGAACTGCTGGCGGTGGCCTGGCCGTTGGCGCTGATCGCGGTGTTCTTCCCGCTGGCGGTGCGGAGGTTCGCCCGGATCGACCGCTAGGGCCTGGGCCCGGCTGTCAGCGGCTCTCAGTGGTGGAAGGACGTTGCCGCCTGCTTGTCGTGGCTCAACGGGTGCGGCTGGCTGCGCAGTTCGGGCAGGATCAGTCCGAGGTCCTCAAGCAGCAGCTCGGCGAGGTCCGACGAGAAGCCGTTGCGGCACACCACCCGGAGCACCGAGAGGTCCTGCCGGTTGGCGGGGAAGGTGTACGCGGGCACCAGCCAGCCGTGCTCGCGCAGCCGGCGGGACACGTCGAAGACGTCGTACGCCTGCACATCCGGCGCGGTCGTCAGCGCGAAGACGGGCAGCTGGTCGCCCCGGGTGAGGAGCCGGAAGTCCCCGAGCTCCTCGATCCGCTTCGCGAGCCCGCCGGCGACGTCCCGGGATGCCTGCTGAACGGCCCGGTAGCCGTCCCGGCCCAGCCGCAGGAAGGTGTAGTACTGCGCCACCACCTGTGCGCCGGGCCGGGAGAAGTTCAGCGCGAAGGTCGGCATGTCGCCGCCCAGGTAGTTGACCCGGAAGACCAGCTCCTCGGGCAGCTCGGCGGGCGAGCGCCACAGGGCCCAGCCGACGCCCGGGTAGACCAGGCCGTACTTGTGCCCGGAGGTGTTGATGGAGGAGACCCGGGGCAGCCGGAAGTCCCACACCAGGTCCTCGTCCAGGAACGGCGCCACCATCGCACCGGACGCCCCGTCCACATGGACGGGGACATCGAGGCCGGTGCGCTCCTGAAGGGCGTCCAGGGCCGCGCAGAGCTCCGCGACCGGCTCGTACGAACCGTCAAAGGTGGAGCCGAGGATGCCGACGACGCCGATGGTGTTCTCGTCGCAGAGGTCGGCCGCGGCCTGCGGGTCGAGGTGGAAGCGGTCGCCCTCCATCGGGACCAGGCGCGGTTCGACCTCCCAGTAGTTGCAGAACTTGTCCCAGCAGACCTGCACATTGATGCCCATGACGAGGTTCGGCCGGGCGGTCGCCGGGTAGCGGTCGGCGTTCCTGGCCGTCCAGCGGCGTTTCAGCGCCAGTCCTGCGAGCATGCATGCCTCGCTGGAACCGGTCGTCGAACAGCCCACGACGGCCGAGGGGTCGGGGGCGTTCCAGAGGTTGGCGAGCATCGCCACACAGCGTCGTTCCAGCTCGGCGGTGCGCGGGTACTCGTCCTTGTCGATCATGTTCTTGTCGCGGCACTCGCCCATCAGCACCCCGGCCTGGGGTTCCATCCAGGTGGTGACGAAGGTGGCGAGGTTGAGCCGCGAGTTGCCGTCGAGCATCAGCTCGTCATGGACCAGGCCGTACGCGGTCGAGGGCGGCATCGGCCCGTCGGGCAGCCGGTGCCGGGGCGGTGCAGACTCCATCCCGGCGGTCGGGTCGGCCTCCCCGAAGAACGGGTTGAGGGCGAGCCTGCGGCGTTCCTCGGATGGTTCCGTGCCGTGGGGCGAACCTTTGTGGAGAGGCATCGGCGGACAGCCCTTCTCGGTGTGCGGTTGTGGTTCAGCTCTCGGCGGCGATGCCGTCCTTGATGGCCCGGGTGAACTTCACGACCCGTTCGGCCTGGACCCGGGCCGCGGTCAGGGTCTGCTCGCCGACCGGGATGTCGCCCTGGCCGGCCACGTGCGAAGTGCCGTACGGATTGCCGTCGACGAACTTCGAAGGGTCCGTGTAGCCGGGGGCGACCAGGATGCCGCCGAAGTGGTGGATCGTGTTGTAGAGCGCGAGCAGCGTGGACTCCTGGCCGCCGTGCGGGGTGCTGGTGGAGGTGAAGCCGCTGTAGACCTTGTCGGCGAGACGGCCCGCCTGCCAGAGGCCGCCGAGGGTGTCGATGAACTGCTTGAGCTGGGCGGTGACATTGCCGAACCGGGTCGGCGTACCGAAGATCACGGCGTCCGCCCAGATCATGTCGTCGGGCGACGCCACGGCGATGTCCGCGGTCGCCTTCGCGTTGGCGGCCCAGGCCGGGTTGGAGCCGATGGCCGCCTGCGGGGCGAGCTCACCGGCCTTGCGCAGCCGTACCTCCGCACCGGCCTTCTCGGCGTACTGCGCGACGGCCCTGGCCATCGTGGCGACGGTGCCGGTCGAGGAGTAGTAGATGACGGCGACGTTCACGGACGTGGGCATTGCGGAAACCTCCGACAGGACCTTACGGGCTGTATGTATACGTATCCATACGGATGTGACGATACGGAAAACGGGGGCATCCAGCGCGTCGAGCGGCGGGGACCAAGGACCGGGCAAGGGGTCCGGACCGGGCTCACTTCAGCGGCGTTCCGTCCTCGTACAGCTGCATCTGCGGCCGCCCGGTCACCAGCAGCCAGGCCGGCAGCGAGGCGATGCACAGCATCGGGAGCACGGCCGCGTCGCCGACCAGCACCGCCGCGGTGAACAGGCTCAGCCAGCCCTGCCGGGTGACGGCCAGCAACACCCCCAGCACCGCACAGGTCACCGCGAGCGCCACCGGCACCGACGTGACCAGGGCATGGGCGCACAGCCCCAGCGCGACACCCACGAAGACGGCGGGGAATATCCGCCCGCCCCGGAAGCCGCAGGTCGCCGCGATCAGCAGCGCGGCCGTCTTCACCACGGCCATGACCGCGAACTGCCCGGCCGGCCGCTCGGGTCCGCGGCGAGCTCCTTCACCTCGTCGAGCCCCTTGAACAGGGTGAGATGGCCGCCCAGCGCGCCCAGCAGGCCGAGCAGCAGCCCGCCGAGGGCGAGCGCCAGGACCGGGTGTTTCAGGGCCCTGAAGAACCGGTGCAGGTACGGGAAGGCGTACGCCGCCATCAGGCCCAGCACCGCGCCCGCCAGGGCGATGACGACCGAGGAGAGCAGATCGCCCCAGTGCGGGCGGGTGTAGGCGGGCAGCGACAGGTCGAAGCTGGGGTGGGCCAGCAGCGTCATGGTGAGCGCACCGGCGGTGCCCGCCGCGAGCGGGCCGAAGAGCCGGTCCCAGAGCGCACCGGGTCCGGCGCGGGAGGCGAGGGTCTCGGAGAGGATCAGTGCGGCGGCGACCGGGGTGCCGAAGAGTGCGCCGATGGTGCCGGCCGCGGCGAGGGAGACCCACAGCTCCGCCGGTGTGCCGGGCGCGAACCGCCGGCCGAGCCAGAAGGCCAGCGCGATATTGGCGGCCGTGATCGGATTCTCCGGACCGAGGCTGATCCCGCCCGCCAGGGTGAGGACCGTGACGAGCAGCAGCCCCGGAACCACGCCCGGTGCCAGCGGCGGACCGACCAGTCCGGTGGTCGACGGATCGGGACCGGCATGGCCGGGCACCGCCCGGATGAGCAGCCCGACCGCCAGCCCGCTCGTGGTGAGCATCACGATCATCCAGAGCGTGGAGTAGCGGCCGATGGAGAGAGCGTCGGGAAGCGTCCCCCAGAGCACGTCCTGCAGCTTCTCCGCGAGCAGGCCGACGCAGAGCAGGACGAGGGCCGAGACGATCCCGACGGCGAGCGCGGGCACGATGACGGGCAGCAGCCGGTGCATGGGGGTGGGCTCGGGAGCGGGCCCGGCGAGGGCGGGAGAATCTGTGGCCATCGGCTCACCATATCGACGTAAAAGCCGCAAAACGCCTCGAATGGTGCTGGAAGTGGCGGTGTTCCGGGCTTGCACCTCACGTCACGTCAGGACTCAGGCTCGGTACGTACCCGGAACGGAGAAGGGAGCGGGGAGTCGTGGACCACTCCGTGGGACAGGTCGCCGGATTCGCCGGAGTCACGGTGCGCACCCTGCATCACTACGACGGCATCGGACTGCTCTCGCCCGGCGGGCGCAGCCACGCGGGCCACCGCCGCTACGACGACGGTGACCTCGACCGGCTGCAGCAGATCCTGTTCTACCGGGAGCTCGGCTTCCCGCTCGACGAGATCGCGGTACTGCTCGACGACCCGGACGCGGACCCGCAGGAGCATCTGCTGCGCCAGCACCGGCTGCTGTCCGACCGGATCGCCGAACTGCGAAGGATGGCCGCCGCCGTCGAAACAGCCATGGAGGCACGGAAGATGGGCATTAACCTCACGCCCGAGGAGAAGTTCGAGGTCTTCGGGGGCAAGGACCCCGAGGAGCACGCGCAGGAGGCCGAACGCCGCTGGGGTGGCACTGCCACGTACGCCGAGTCGCAGCGCCGGGTCGCCCGGTACACCAAGGACGACTGGAAGCGGATGCAGGCGGAGGTCGCCGACTGGGGCGCCGCCTACAACGCGCTGATGGAGGCCGGTGAACCGGCCACCGGCGAACGGGCGACGGACCTTGCCGAGGCCCACCGGCTCCACATCAGCAAGTGGTTCTACGAGTGCACTCCCGAGATCCACCGGGGACTCGGCGAGATGTATGTGTCCGACCCGCAGTTCCGTGCGTACTACGAGTCGATGCGCCCGGGCCTGGCCGAGCATCTGCGGGCCGCGATCGACGCCAACGCGGAGCGCCTGGCGTAACGGGTACGGGGGCGCTGCCCTCACCCCCGTACCCGCTTCTCGCTCAGCTCTTGCTGATCACGGCGGCCGTTCCGTACGCGCACACCTCCGTGCCCACGTCGGCCGCCTCGGTCACATCGAAGCGCATCATCAGCACCGCGTTGGCGCCCCGGGCCTGCGCCTGTTCGACGAGGCGTTCCATCGCCTGGTTGCGGGTCTGGACGAGGGTCTTGGTCAGCCCCTTCAGCTCGCCGCCGATCATGGACTTCAGACCGGCACCGATCTGGCTGCCGAGGTGGCGAGAGCGGACGGTCAGGCCGAACACCTCACCGATCACCTGGGTCACCTGGTACCCGGGTACGTCATTGGTGGTGACGACCAGAACCTCGGACTGTGCGGTCTGGCCGCCGCCGTAATCCTCAATGCCCATCGTGTGGCACCTCCTGGGGACAGCTTTGTCCCGGTACGCCCGGTGCGCATTCTCGCGGGGGCCACTGGAACCCGGGGGCGTCATTCTGCGTTGATAGCTTTGGGCGGCCACGCAGCCGCCATCGATCGATCCAGGAGCCCGGACCCTTGAATACGCTTGCGCTCGGACCGAGCTGGCTGGACCCGGACTATCTGATCAACACCTTCGGACTTCCCGGCGTCCTCCTCATCGTGTTCGCCGAGTCCGGACTGCTGATCGGCTTCTTCCTGCCCGGTGACTCGCTCCTGTTCACCACGGGTCTGCTGGTGACCACGGGCCAGCTGAAGTATCCGCTCTGGCTGGTCTGCCTCCTGGTGGCACTGGCGGCGATCATCGGCGACCAGGTGGGCTATCTCTTCGGCCGCAAGGTCGGTCCGTCGCTCTTCAAACGCCCGGACTCCCGCCTCTTCAAGCAGGAGAACGTCGAGAAGGCCCACGAGTTCTTCGAGAAGTACGGACCGAAGTCGCTGATCCTGGCCCGCTTCGTGCCCATCGTGCGTACGTTCACGCCGATCATCGCCGGTGTGAGCCGGATGAACTACCGCTCGTTCATCACGTTCAACATCATCGGCGGTGTGCTCTGGGGCGCCGGGGTCACACTGCTCGGCGCGGGCCTCGGCAAGATCGACTTCGTGCACAAGAACATCGAGGCGATGCTCGTCCTGATCGTGCTCATCTCGGTGGTGCCGATCGCGATCGAGTTCCTGCGGGCCCGCTCCAAGTCGAAGAAGGAAGCGGCGGCCGGTGGCGGCGAGGGCCACGGCCCGTCCGCCGGTGGCAGCCCGGCCTCGGTCCAGCGCGGCCGCCACGCCAAGCGCTGACCCGGAGCCGTACCCGGCGGCAGGCTCAGAAGCCGCGCGTCCGCTTGGCCGCGCGGCGGTTCGCCCCGCCGACCGCCCCCGGCACCCGCATGAACAGCCGGGAGATCTCGCTTCCCAGATTCACCCCGATCGCGATGGCCAGCGCCGTCGCCACCGCGGTCGACAGCGAGGCGAGCCCGGCGTTCACATTGCCCTGTGCCATGCCCAGCAGACCGAAGTACGTGGCCGATCCGGGCAGCAGCGGGCCGATCGCCGCCGTGATGAACGGCAGCGACGAGGTGTACCGGTAGCGCGAGAGCAACTGCCCGAACAGGCCCACCAGACCGGCCGCCGTCGCCGTCGCCGCCACCGGCGAGATGTTGCCGGTCCTGGCCATCGCCCCGTAGATCACCCAGGCCACAGCGCCGTTGAGGGTCACCACCAGCACGGTGGACCGGTCCTGCTGGAGCAGGATCGCGAAGGCGAAACAGAGCGCCATCGATGCCAGGATCTGCACCACAGGACGGTCGTGGGCGATGAACCTGGCCTCGGGGTTCAGCTGGCCGCCCAGCTGAAGACCCAGATACAGGACCAGCAGCACACCGACGACGATGCCGATGAACAAGTACATGACTTCGAGCAGACGCGCGGCGGCGGTGATGTAGTAACCGGTCAGCCCGTCCTGCACGCCCGCCACCAGGGCCCGCCCCGGCAGCAGCGCGAACAGCCCACCGGTGATCACCGCGGACGGCCGTACGTCCGACCAGTGGGTGAGGGTCAGCGCCACGCCCATCGCGGCGGGCGGCATCGCCGCCACCACGAACTGGTAGAACTCCGGCAGCCCCCGCCCGGCGAAGAGCCAGGCGAGCCGGTCGCCGAGCATCGCGCCGATCGCCGCCACGAGGAACACCAGCGGACCACCGCCGACCAGCACCGATGCCGCACCCGCAAGACCGCCACCGGCCAGCGTCAGCACCCAGCCGGAGTACGGATGCCGGTTGCGCCGGATCTCCGCCAGGCGCCGGTAGGCCTCCTCCAGCGAGACCTCGACATCCTCGGTGGTGATGTCGTCGATGAGCCGGAAGACGGCGGCCAGCCGGGTGTAGTCGGTGCCGCGACGGCGTACGGTACGGCTCGCCGTCACCGGGTCGTCGATCAGCGACGGCTGGTGCGAGATCGACAGCAGGGTGAAGGTGACCGTGGGCTCGCAGCGGTCCAGGCCGTAGCTGCGGGTCACCGCGAACATCGCCGCCTCGACGTCCTCGGCGCCCTCACCGCCGGCGAGCAGCAGCTCTCCGATACGCAGCGTCAGGTCGAGCACGCGCGGCACCGCGGGCCCCGCCTCGTCGGACTTCTGCACCGGCTCGGGCGCCGGGCGCTCGGCGACCGGCATCCGCAGCATCGTGCGCATCCGGTCCTGCCAAGGGGCCTCCTTGGTCAGCCGGATCATCGGGCTGCCGTGCGCCGGAGTGAAGGCGGCCGGCGGGTGCCGGTCGCTGTAGGTGCGCGGCAGGGCGAAGGCGGAGCCGATCGTGTCCGAGCCGGAGGCCGGACCGGAACCGGAACCGGAGCCCGAAGCGGAACCCGTTCCCGACCCCTGCGGCTCGGTCGTCAGACCGGCCGGAATAGCGAATTCCGATGTCGGGTGGTCGTCGTCGGAGGCAGGTGCGGCCCTCCCCACCCCGGCCGGCGGGACGAAGGCGCTGCGCGCCTCGTCGGACTGGGGCTTCTGGTCCTCCGGACCGCCCGGTTCCGCCACCACTCGACCTCGCTCCTCATCGGCTGCGCGTCTTCGGTTGCGCTTCTGCCCAGTATGGCCACGGACATGGGCGCGGATGCGAGGCGGGCGGCCATACGGAACGGGCGGGCGTGACAGGCGTACGGAACCGGCGGGCACGACAGGCATACGGAACGGGCGGCACCCCGTCGGAAGGAGTGCCGCCCGTCTCTGGCACGGAACCGTAAACGGAACCGTGCGATGTACCTCAACCGGAATCCGGCCGCGACCCTCGGGTCAGTGCGCGCCGCCCTGCGCCTCAAGGCGCTTGTAGGAGGCCTCGATCTCGGCCTCGGCCTCGGCGCGGCCGACCCAGTCGGCGCCCTCGACGGACTTGCCGGGCTCCAGGTCCTTGTAGACCTCGAAGAAGTGCTGGATCTCCAGGCGGTCGAACTCCGACACGTGGTGGATGTCGCGCAGGTGCTCCACCCGGGGGTCGGAGGCCGGCACGCACAGCAGCTTGTCGTCGCCGCCGGCCTCGTCCGTCATCCGGAACATGCCGATGGCGCGGCACTTGATGAGGCAACCGGGGAAGGTCGGCTCGTCCAGGATGACCAGCGCGTCCAGCGGGTCACCGTCCTCGCCGAGGGTGTTCTCGACGAAACCGTAGTCCGCCGGGTAGCTGGTCGAGGTGAAGAGTCGACGGTCCAGGCGGATCCGACCGGTCTCGTGGTCCACCTCGTACTTGTTCCGCGAACCCTTCGGGATCTCGATGGTGACGTCGAACTCCACGGGTGGCTCCTCCATGATCAAGACATACGACTGGTGATTAAGTGTCCCCCACGCAGATGTGTGCTCGCGAAAGGGGCTGGTCAACGGTGGACGAGCCGGTGAAAAGGCCGTCGGTCAATCCGCTCGCCAAGCTGAGCAGGCTCACCCGGCCGGGCAGCGTGATCAGGTTGAAGGGACTGAACGATCGGCAGTTCACGGCTGTCTCCGCCGGCCTCGGCCTGGCGCTCGCAGCCGGCGTCGTCCTTGCCGCCGGCCCCTGGGACTCGGGTCAGCGTAAGGCCGAGCAGGACTGGGCGGCCGCCCGGAGCCGTACAGGTGGCGTACATCACGAACCCGGCGCACCGTCCGGACCGGAGCCCGCACCCAGCGCCCCGGCCGTCCTCGCGCCCCTCTCCTCCGTCGTCGACAACGCCGCCCCGGACGCCCGCGACGCCCCGGACGGCGCAGCGGCCGCCCTCCGCGCCACCCTCGGCCCGCTGCTGAAGGCCCCCGCCCTGGGCACCGTGCGTACCGCCGTCGTCATCGACACCGCCTCCGGCGAGCGGCTGTACGGCCAGGGCGCCGACACGCCCATGACGCCCGCCTCCACCGTCAAGATCGCCACCACGGTCGCCGCCCTGAGGGCGCTCGGCCCCGACCACCGCATCGCCACGACGGTCCGGGCGTCCCCCGACTCCCGCAGCATCGCCCTGGTCGGCGGCGGCGATCCCACCCTCGACAAGGCCGCCCTGCGCGCGCTGGCCGCCGACACCGCCCGCGCCCTGAAGGACCGGGGAGTGAAGACGGTCCGCCTCATGTACGACACCTCCCGCTACTCCGGCCCCGCAGAGCACCCGATCGGCCCCAACGAGAACATCGCGCCCGTCAGTGCCCTGATGACCGACGAGGGCAGGCTCGACAGCAGCAACAGCGGACCCGCCCCACGCAGCGACGACCCGGCCGGTGACACCGCCCGGACCTTCGGCGAGCTGCTCGACGACGCCGGGATCGCCACCCGGTCCGGCCCGGCGCCCGGCCGGCCGGCAGCCAAGTCCCGGCCGGTCGCCAAGCATCTGTCCGTCCCGCTCTCCGCACTGGTCGAACGGGCGCTGACCAACAGCGACAACGACATCGCCGAGGCACTCGCCCGGCAGACCGCCCTGGCCGCGGGCGAACCGGCCGACTTCAACGGTGGCCGACGGGCCGTCACCGCACAGCTCAAGAAGCTCCATCTGCCGCTGAAGGGTGCGAACTTCGCCGACGGCAGCGGACTGAACCGCAAGGACAAGGTCACCGCCGGACTGCTGGCCGGCCTCCTTGCCCGCGCCGCCGACCCGGACCACCCCGAACTGCGCCCCGTCCTCACCGGCCTCCCGGTGGCCGGGTTCAGCGGCACTCTCAGCGGCCGCTACACCGAGAAGTCCGCAGGCACCGGCCTGATCCGCGCCAAGACCGGCACCCTGACCGGCGTGAACTCCCTCGCCGGGACGGTCGTCGACAGGCAGGGCCGGCTGCTCGCCTTCGCCTTCCTGACATCCGGTACGACATCCCCGTCCGAGGCCCAGTCCTCCCTCGACGCCCTCGCCACCAGCCTCGCTGCCCGTACCCGATGAGCCGGTCAACACCACACCGCGGACGCATCCGAGCACGTACGGTTGACGCATGACGAGCATCGGTGGTGCCGAGATGGTCGACTGGAATCTCGCGGTCGCGACCGCGACCCGACTTGTGCGGCCGGGGCCCGAGATCAGCCGCGAGGAGGCTCGCGAGGTCGTCGCGGAGCTGCGCCGGCATGCCAAGGCCGCGGAGGAGCACGTCCGTTCCTTCACCCGGATGATCCCCGAGGGGACCGAACCGGAGGACACCCCGGTCCTGGTCGTGGACCGGGCCGGCTGGATCAAGGCCAATGTCGCGGGCTTCCGCGAACTGCTCCGCCCTCTGCTGGGAAAGATGCAGGACCGGCGCGGCAACGGCCCGGGCGGCGCCGTGCTCGGCGCGGTCGGCGGCAAGGTGACCGGCGTCGAGGTGGGGATGCTGCTGTCGTTCCTGGCCTCCCGGGTCCTCGGCCAGTACGAGACGTTCGCCCCCGCCACCCGTGAGTTCCCGGCCTCGGCCGACGGCGGCGGCAGGCTGCTGCTCGTCGCCCCGAACATCGTCCACGTAGAGCGTGAACTGGAGGTCGACCCGCACGACTTCCGGCTCTGGGTCGCCCTCCACGAGGAGACCCACCGCACCCAGTTCACCGGTGTGCCCTGGCTCCGCGCCCATCTGCAGGGTGAGATCCAGTCGTTCCTCGAAGAGACCGACGTCGACCCGATGACCGTGCTGGAACGGCTCCGCGAGGCCGCCCAGTCCCTGGCCGGGGGCCGCCCCGAGGGCGAGGACGGCGAGGACGGCGGCCGCAGCCTCGTCGAACTCGTCCAGACACCCGCCCAGCGCGAGATCCTGAGCCGGCTCACCGCCGTGATGTCCCTGCTCGAAGGCCATGCCGACTACGTGATGGATGGCGTCGGTCCCGAGGTGGTCTCCTCCGTCGGCGAGATCCGGGAGAAGTTCCAGCAGCGCAGGGCGCGCGGTGCGAGCCGTCTCGACCAGGCGCTGCGCAAGCTCCTCGGACTCGACGCCAAACTGCGCCAGTACCGCGACGGCGAACGATTCGTCCGTGCCGTGGTCGACGAGGTCGGCATGGACGGCTTCAACCGCGTCTGGACCTCGCCGAACACCCTCCCGACCAAGGCTGAGATCGCGAAACCGGCGGACTGGATCGCGAGAGTGCACCGTAAGGCAGAGTCCTGATCACGACGGGCCCGACGGCGGACGACAGGACACGAACGCGCCGGTAATCACCCATCCGAGGGACCGTAGGGGCATGGGAAGGCGTGCAATGCTCGATGGACAGCTTGCCTCTGTCACCATCGACGCACTCTGAGTGACGGCACTTTTCTCGTCCCGGCACTCCGAGGCACCTCCCAAAACTTCACGAAGGGCACCGGACATGGGTCCCCATCCTGCGGTCGCGGCGATACGCCTGGCGGTCCGCCGCGTACTCCACGACGTACTCACCGAACACACCCGCAGCGCCGAGCACACCCGGCGCACACCGCACCCCGAGCTCGCCGAAGCCGGTGCGGGCAGGCAGCGCGCCGCACTTCCCGAACGTCCCGATACCCCGTTGGTGCTGGTGGCATGCTCCGGTGGCGCCGATTCCATGGCACTCGCCTCCGCCCTCGCCTTCGAGGCCCGCAAACTCGACGTCCGGGCCGGCGGCATCACCGTCGACCACGGCCTCCAGGACGGATCCGACACCCGGGCCGCCGAGGTCGTCGACCGCCTCACCGCCATGCACCTCGGCCCGGTCGAGTCCGTCGCCGTGCAGGTCGGCCAGGAGGGCGGACCCGAGGCCGCGGCCCGCGACGCCCGCTACGCCGCCCTGGACGCGGCGGCCGAGCGGCACGGCGCCGCCGCCGTCCTGCTCGGCCACACCCGTGACGACCAGGCGGAGACGGTGCTGCTGGGCCTCGCCCGCGGCTCCGGCATCCGCTCGCTCTCCGGCATGGCCGCCGCATCAGGACCGGCCGGCCGCTACCGCCGCCCCTTCCTCCAGCTCGACCGGCAGACCGCCCGCAAGGCCTGCCTCGTCCAGTCGCTGCCCGTCTGGGACGACCCGCACAACATCGACCCCGCCTACACCCGCTCCCGACTGCGCCACGAGGGCCTGCCCGCCCTGGAGAAGGCCCTGGGCAAAGGAGTCGTCGAGGCCCTGGCTCGTACGGCGCAGCTCTCCCGCGACGACGCCGACGCCCTGGACACCTGGGCCGCCGAGGCCGACCGCGCCGTACGGGACGACGCGGGCCGGCTGGAGTGCGCCAAGCTGTACGCGCTGCCGCCCGCCGTACGCCGCCGGGTACTGCGCCGGGCCGCCATGGAGGCGGGCTCCCCGGCCGGTTCGCTCTTCGCCCGGCACATCGAGGAAGTCGACCGTCTGATCACCGGCTGGCGCGGCCAGCGGGCCATCAACCTGCCCGGCCGGGTCGAAGCCATGCGCCAGGGTGGCAGACTGGTGATTCGGCAGAGCTGAAGCACGAGCGGCTGACATGCAGGCGAGCGGCCGCGCAGGTCCGGGCCGATACCCCGGATCCGGCAGGCAAAGAAAGAGACGCGGGTGAACGAGAAGGACATGGGCACCGACCTTCAGTCGGTGCTCCTCACCAAGGAAGAGATCGACGCGAAGCTCGTCGAGCTGGCCGCGAAGATCGACGCGGAGTACGCGGGCAAGGACCTGCTCATCGTCGGCGTCCTCAAGGGCGCAGTGATGGTGATGGCGGACCTGGCGCGCGCGCTGTCCACCCCCGTCACCATGGACTGGATGGCCGTCTCGTCGTACGGCGCGGGCACCCAGTCCTCCGGAGTGGTCCGGATCCTCAAGGACCTGGACACCGACATCAAGGGCAAGCACGTCCTGATCGTCGAGGACATCATCGACTCGGGCCTGACGCTGTCCTGGCTGATGTCGAACCTCGGCTCGCGTGAGCCGGCGTCCCTGGAGATCTGCACCCTGCTGCGCAAGCCGGACGCGGCCAAGGTCGCGCTCGACTGCAAGTGGGTCGGTTTCGACATCCCCAACGAGTTCGTCGTCGGATACGGGCTGGATTACGCGGAGAAGTACCGCAATCTCCCCTTTGTGGGCACGCTCGCCCCGCACGTCTACGGGGGCTGATCGCCCCCCGGCGTCTCGCGCCCGGTCCGACCGGGGCGGACGACGGGGAACCTTTCACCGGATTCCCGCCGTTGAGCCATCGAAGGCGGGTTTTGACAGACGTCCCCGGCGGTCGCAGGCGACAATGCTGGGGTACCGTCCGAAGAACAGTCTTTTCTCACAGCAGCATTTACCTACGGGCAGGAGGGACGGGGCGTCATCGCCCCGTATGGATGGACGTGAAGCGATACTTCCGTGGGCCGGTCATGTGGATCGTGCTGGCCGTCCTCGCCGTGGTCGTGTTGATGCAGGTCGTCGGCTCGTCGGGCGGCTACAAATCGGTGGACACCGGCAAGGTGATCCAGGCGATCAGCAAGGACCAGGTGGCGCAGGCAAAGCTGACCACCGGTGACGAACAGATCATCAAGATCGAGTTGAACAAGGGCGCGAAGCTTTCGGGCGAGTCCGGCAGTAAGTTCCAGGCGAGCTACATCGGCGACCAGGGTGTCCAGCTGGCCGACACGCTGCAGCAGAAGTTCGAGAGCGGCAAGATCGACAAGGGCTACACTGTCTCGCCGTCGAAGCAGTCCCCGTTCATTTCGATCCTTCTCTCGCTGCTGCCCTTCGTCCTGATCGTGGTCGTCTTCCTGTTCCTGATGAATCAGATGCAGGGTGGCGGCTCCCGGGTCATGCAGTTCGGGAAGTCCAAGGCCAAACTGATCACCAAGGACACCCCGAAGACGACGTTCGCCGATGTGGCGGGGTCGGACGAGGCCGTCGAGGAGCTCCAGGAGATCAAGGAGTTCCTCCAGGAGCCGGCGAAGTTCCAGGCCGTCGGCGCCAAGATCCCCAAGGGTGTCCTGCTGTACGGGCCTCCCGGTACGGGCAAGACGCTGCTCGCACGCGCCGTCGCGGGCGAGGCGGGCGTGCCGTTCTACTCGATCTCCGGTTCCGACTTCGTCGAGATGTTCGTCGGTGTCGGTGCCAGCCGGGTCCGTGACCTCTTCGAGCAGGCCAAGGCGAACGCCCCGGCGATCGTCTTCGTCGACGAGATCGACGCCGTCGGCCGGCACCGCGGTGCCGGAATGGGCGGCGGTCACGACGAGCGCGAGCAGACGCTGAACCAGCTGCTCGTCGAGATGGACGGCTTCGACGTGAAGGGCGGCGTCATCCTGATCGCCGCCACGAACCGGCCGGACATCCTCGACCCGGCGCTGCTGCGCCCGGGCCGTTTCGACCGGCAGATCGCGGTCGACCGGCCGGACATGCAGGGCCGTCTCGAGATTCTCAAGGTGCACCAGAAGGGCAAGCCGATCGCAAAGGACGTCGACCTCGGCGCCGTTGCCCGTCGTACGCCCGGCTTCACCGGTGCCGACCTGTCGAACGTGCTGAACGAAGCGGCGCTCCTCACGGCGCGCGGCAACCTGAAGCTGATCGACAACTCGATGCTCGACGAGGCCATCGACCGCGTCGTGGCGGGTCCGCAGAAGCGGACCCGGATCATGTCCGAGAAGGAGAAGAAGATCACCGCGTACCACGAGGGCGGACACGCCCTGGTCGCGGCGGCTTCCCCCCAGTCGGACCCGGTCCACAAGATCACGATCCTCTCCCGCGGCCGCGCCCTCGGTTACACGATGGTGCTCCCGGAGGAGGACAAGTACTCCACGACGCGCAATGAGATGCTCGACCAGCTGGCCTACATGCTGGGCGGGCGCGCGGCCGAGGAGCTGGTCTTCCACGACCCGACCACCGGCGCTGCGAACGACATCGAGAAGGCCACCGCAACGGCCCGCGCGATGGTCACGCAGTACGGCATGACGGAGCGGCTCGGCGCGATCAAGTTCGGCGGCGACAACACCGAGCCCTTCGTGGGCCGGGAGATGGGCCACCAGCGCGACTACTCGGAAGAGGTCGCGGCCCTCGTCGACGAAGAGGTCAAGAAGCTCATCGAGACCGCGCACAACGACGCGTGGGAGATCCTCGTCGAGAACCGCGACGTGCTGGACGCCCTGGTTCTCCAGCTCCTGGAGAAGGAGACGCTCGGCAAGGAGGAGATCGCCGAGATCTTCGCCCCGATCGTGAAGCGCCCGTCCCGTCCGGCATGGACCGGTTCCGCCCGACGCACGCCGTCGACGCGGCCGCCGGTGCTCTCGCCGAAGGAGCTCGCCCTCACCAACGGCGCCACCACGGCGAACGGCTCGGTCGTCCCCACGGACACCGTCCCGGCCACCGAGGTGCTTCCGGAGGACCGCCCCGAGAGCTGAGGTCCCGCGACCCCGGTGTGGCCCCTGTCACGGGAGCCGCACCGGGCCCGGAATGGATGCCGTGCCCCCGCAGGTTCTAGCCTGTGGGGGCGCGGCTTTTTCGTACGCCCGTACGGAGGTACGTGCGGGTGACAGCTCAGAGGAACGAGGCACAGATGACCGACCCGGTGACGTTGGACGGCCAGGGTTCGATCGGTGAGTTCGACGAGAAGCGGGCCGAGGCCGCCGTACGCGAACTCCTCCTCGCGGTGGGCGAGGACCCGGACCGTGAGGGACTGCGCGCGACGCCGGGGCGGGTGGCACGCGCGTACAAGGAGATATTCGCGGGCCTCTACCAGGAGCCCGAGGACGTCCTGACGACCACGTTCGACCTCGGTCACGACGAGATGGTGCTGGTCAAGGACATCGAGGTGTTCAGCACCTGTGAGCACCACCTGGTGCCGTTCCGGGGCGTCGCGCATGTCGGGTACATCCCGGCGACCAGCGGCAAGATCACCGGTCTGTCGAAGCTGGCCCGCCTCGTCGATGTCTACGCCCGGCGCCCGCAGGTCCAGGAACGGCTCACCACGCAGGTCGCCGATTCGCTCATGGAGATCCTGGAGCCGCGCGGGGTCATCGTCGTCGTCGAGTGCGAGCACATGTGCATGTCGATGCGAGGCATCCGCAAGCCCGGTGCGAAGACGCTGACCTCGGCGGTACGGGGCCAGCTCCGCGACCCCGCGACGCGTGCCGAGGCCATGAGCCTGATCATGGCGCGCTGAGCTCCGGAGCGGCTGTGAGGGAAGAGCTCGGTGACCGCTACGCGGCCGCCGAGCTCTTGTCGTTGTCCTCGTCCTCCGGGAGCTTGCAGATGCGCTCCAGCCAGAGGGCCGCGGCAACCACCGCGATGCCGGCCAGGACCGCGAAGCCCGCGTAGATCGCCTGGTCGCGGCGGGCCGGGATGTCGAGCGAGCCGAGCAGGAAGACACCCGTGCCGCCGTACATGCCGGAGACCAGGGAGACGACCAGCGCACTGGCCTGGCCGAAGACGACTGCGCGGGCCGCCATCAGTGGCTCGACGCCCTTGGCTCCCGGCCGGCGCTCGCGCTGGGCGCGCAGCCGGGAACGGATGGAGAGTGCCGTCGCGAGCAGGATGGCGGCGATCACCGCGAGCACGATCGGCGCTGCGAGGGGAACGCTCGGCAGACCCCCCAGGGAGTCCCAGAGGCGGGCGCCGCCCCAGGAGAGCACCCCGGCCGCGGCGAAGAGGCCGGCCAGTACCCCGAGCCGTAGTTGCTTCACCGAGTGATCCGCCCTTCGCCGCCAGTGGTACGTGTCGTCAGTGATCGCTGTCGCCAGTGATCTGTGTCGCCAGTGGTCCGTTTCCGTTGAGCCTAACGACTACTCGGGCAGACGGAGTTCCAGATCGGCCCGGGGCAGTACGCCCTCCCGGCCGATACCGGCCAGCAGCTCCGCGACGGCGCCGGCACCGGGCAGCTGGGCCTCGGGGTCGACGTCGTGCCACGGGGCGAGCACGAAGGCGCGCTCATGGGCCCGGGGGTGGGGGAGGGTGAGCGCCGGGTCGTCGGAGACGACATCCGCGTACGCCACGATGTCGACGTCGATGGTGCGCGGGCCCCAGCGTTCCTCACGGACCCGGTCGAAGGCCTCTTCGACGGCCTGGCCGCGCTCCAGGAGGGAGGACGGGGGGAGCGTCGTCTTCACGACGATCACCGCGTTGAAGTACGAGGGCTGGGAGCCGGGGGCGACGCCCCAGGGCTCCGTCTCGTACACCGGGGAGACCGCTTTGACCCGCAGGCCGGGGGTGTCCTCCAGGGCGTCTATGGCGCCTTGGAGGGTCTCCAGGCGGTTGCCGAGATTGGAGCCGAGGGAGATCACGGCGCGTTTGGGGTTGGAGAGGGTGATGTCCGCGGCGTCCACCTGCTCGACCACGGAGGCGGGAACCGGCTGTACGGTCGGGTCGCTCTGCCCCTCGGTAGAAAATGCAGTCATACTCGGCTCCGGGTGATGGTGATGGTCACATCGTCGAAGGGGACGGTGATCGGCGCATCCGGCTTGTGCACCACCACCTCCACCTCCTCGACTCCGTCGTGCTTGAGGCACTTCTGGGCGATGCGCTCCGCGAGCGTTTCGATCAGATCGACCGGCTCCCCCTGCACCACGTCGACGACTTCCTCCGCGACGATGCCGTAGTGCACGGTCTTCGTCAGGTCGTCGGCGGCCGCCGCGGGGCGGGTGTCGAGGCCGAGCACCAGGTCCACGATGAACGTCTGGCCTTCTTCCCGTTCCCGGGGGAAGACGCCGTGGTGTCCACGGGCCTTGAGGCCGCGCAGCGCGACACGATCCACGCGAATCACTCCTGCTGTCGTTGGGCGTAGAGACACGGGGCCGCGTGCGGACGGCTGGGTGCTCTCTTTCGAATCTACCTGCGAGCACCGACAGTGCTCGCCCGCGGGGGCTATGGACAGGACCTTGCGGGGCTGGTAGCCGCTTCTACCCGCGGTCCCGGATTCCAACCCCCGCCGGGCGGATGCCTCGGTCAGGAGGAGGTGTTCTCGTCCTCGTCCTCACCGGATTCGGTGAGGACGGGCGAGCCGTGGTGGGACCAGAGCTTCCAGCCGTCCGGCGTGCGCCGGAACACATTGGTGGCCACGACGAGTTGGCCGACCAGCGGTCCGAGCGCGTTGCCGTCCTCCGCGGGGCCGCCGCTGAGGATGTTCTCCGTGCAGCTCACCAGGGCCGTGTCGCCGGTCATCGAGACCCCGACATCGGTCAGGAAGAACTGGATGTACTCGGTGTTCGCCATGATCAGGGCGTAACTGCGCAGCACCTCGCCGCGACCGGTGAGCACCGGCCAGCCGGGGTGGACGCAGGAGACGGTGAGGTCCTCGCCCGGCAGCCACAGCCCGGAGAGCTCCTCGAAGTCACCGCGCTCCATCGCCTCGTAGAAGGCGGTGTTCGCCTGCTCGACGGCCGTGATGTCGGCGGCCGCCTCCGCGTGCTCGTCGCGCGGCCCGCTCACGCGGCTCCTTCGACGGCGCGGGCGACCCGTACGGCGTCGGCCGTGGCCCGTACCTCGTGGACCCGGACGGCCCAGGCACCGGCGTGGGCGGAGAGCGCGGAGATCGCCGCGGTGGCGGCGTCGCGTTCGCGGGCGGGCGGCGGTGCGGCGCCCTCGCCGGCCAGCACATGGCCGAGGAACCGCTTGCGGGAGGCGGCGACCAGCAGCGGGCGGCCCAGGGCGCGCAGCTCGTCGAGGTGGGCGACCAGGGAGAGGTCGTGGCCGGCGTCCTTGGCGAAACCGAGACCGGGGTCGATCACGATCCTTTCCGGGGCGACACCGCCCGCGATCACGGCGTCCATCCGCTCCCGCAGTTCCGCGACGACCTCGGCGACGACGTCCTCGTACACCGCCCAGCTGTTCATGGACTCGCTGAAGCCGCGCCAGTGCATCACGACGAACGGCGCGCTGGCCGCGGCGACGACCCGGACCATGTCCGGGTCGGCGAGGCCGCCGCTCACATCGTTGACCAGGGCGGCTCCGGCCGCGACCGACTCCTCGGCGACCCGGGCCCGCATGGTGTCCACGGAGACCGTGACTCCTTCGGATGCCAGGCCCTTGACCACCGGGACCACGCGCCGCAGCTCCTCCGACGCGTCAACCCGGCTGGCGCCGGGGCGGGTCGACTCGCCGCCGACGTCGATCAGGTCGGCGCCCTCGGCGACCAGGGCGAGGCCGTGTTTGATCGCGGCCGTGGTGTCGAACCAGCGGCCCCCGTCGGAGAAGGAGTCCGGGGTCACATTGACGACACCCATGACCGCACAGCGGTCCCACTCCGGCAGGCCTTGGACCGTGCCTCGTCCACGCAACGTACTCATGCGACCAGCGTAGGCCCCGTACGGCACGCTGTTACGCCGCGCGGGCGTGGTGCTCCTGGCCCGGCGCCGGGGTGTGGGCGCAGGGGCGCGGCCGGCGGCCCGGGAACCGGCGGGCGAAGGGGCGGGGCAGCGCGAGGTTCACGAAGCCCTCGGCCTGCATGGCCGCGAGGGAGATGCGGGGCAGGTCACGGGCGGCACGGTAGACGACGAAGCGGGGCTCCCAGCGGGGCCGGAACTTGGCGTTGAACTTGTACAGCGACTCGATCTGGAACCAGCGCGACAGAAAGATCAGCAGTCCGCGCCAGGTGCGCAGCACCGGTCCCGCGCCCAGTTTCTCGCCGCGGGCGAGCGCCGAGCGGAACATCGCGAAGTTCAGCGAGACGCGCTCGACGGAGAGCTGGGAGGCGGCCTGCAGGGCGGCGACTATCAGCAGCTCGTTCATGCCCGGGTCGGCGGAGCGGTCGCGGCGCATCAGATCGAGGGACATGCCGTCCCTGCCCCATGGGACGAAGTGGAGTACGGCCTTCAGGTCCCCGTACGGGGAGTCGGCGGTGTGCTCGTCGGCCTTGTGGGCGGTGGCGATGATGCAGTCCCCGTCGGCCGGGTCGCCTATCCGGCCGAGCGCCATGGAGAAGCCGCGCTCGTTGTCGGTGCCGCGCCAGTCGGCGGCGGCCCGCCGGATGTGGGCCAGCTCGGCTTCGCCGATGTCGCGGACGCGCCGGACCCGGGTCTCGTAGCCAAGACGTTCAATGCGCTTCACCATCTGGCGTACGTTGCGCATCGCGCGCCCGGCGAGCGAGAAATCCGCGACATCCACCACCGCCTCGTCGCCGAGTTCCAGTGCGTCGAGTCCGGTCTCGCGGGTCCAGACCTCGCCGCCGGTCTCGCTGCAGCCCATTACGGCCGGGGTCCAGGAGTGGGCCTTGGCCTCGTCCATGAAGCGCTCGATGGCGCCGGGCCAGGCCTCTACGTCGCCTATCGGGTCGCCGCTCGCCAGCATCACCCCGGACACGACGCGGTAGCAGACGGCGGCCTTGCCGCTGGGTGAGAAGACCACACCCTTGTCGCGGCGGAGCGCGAAGTGGCCGAGCGAGTCGCGGCCGCCGTGCTTCTCCAGCAGGGCGCGCAGCCGGGCCTCGTCGTCCTCGGTGAGGCGGGCGGCCGGGTGCTCGGGGCGGAAGGCGAAGTAGATGGTGGTGACGGCGGTGAGCAGACCGAGGGCGCCGAGCGAGCACGCCACGGTCCAGGAGGTGACTCCGACGTACTCGACGGGGCCCTCGAAGCCGAACAGCCCGTACAGCACGTGCTGGAGCCGGTCGGCGATGCTGGGGCTCCCCACGACCCGGCCCGGGTGGACGCTGACGATGATCAGGCCCAGCCCCAGCGAACCCGCGCCGAGGAGCACGAAGTTGGCCAGGGCCCGCCAGCGGCTCCTGGGGTCGGGGAGTGCGGCGAATTCGCCGCGATGGCGGATCAGCAGCAGACAGAGCGCCAGCGAGACGAGCGTGCCGATGACCGAGTGCCGGTAGACGAACTGCGCCAGCGCACCGGCCGGCAGCAGTACGACGGCCGCCCGCCAGGCGCGCCGCTTGTGCCGCTTGAGCCCGTGGGCGAGGAGCAGCAGCAGGACGCCCGTACTCAGGGAGAGGGCGGCGGCGAACGGCCCGAGGGCGCCGGGGAGCACCTCGGCGAGGGTGTGCATCCGGCTGTGCCGGAAGCGTGGGAAGACACCCGCGGCGACATCGATCAGGCCGACGACGGTGCAGGCGGTGCCGACCAGCGTCGGTACGGATTCGGGGCGCGGGCCGCGTACGAACTTGCGTACGGGACTCGGAACCGATCCTGATTTATCCCCATCTAGCGTGACAGACATCGCTTCCCGTGGTTCCGCGAGAGATTCTTGAGTCCTTCGGCCGAGGCCTTCCGGACGATGTGCGATCTGTAGGACGAGGCTTCCGGGGCGAGGGTTCACCCGCCGGCCGGAAAATTCCCGACAAGAAAGCTCACCCCCCATGGGTCTTACCAGCAAGACATTTCTGGCCCTGGCCATCGTGCTGGCCGTGGTGTTCTTCGCCGCCACGGTCTGGCTCTGGCCGCGGTTGGCCCGGCGCAGCGTGTCTGCGGTGTTCGGCAGGGTCGGCCTGCTGCTGGCGACTCAGGTGACGGTCTTCGTGTCCGTCGGTCTGTTGGCCAACAACTCGTTCCTCTTCTACGGTTCCTGGGCCGATCTGTTCGGCCAGAAGCAGGACCTGGGCGTGGTCACGGACCATGCGGCCGGAACGCTGGCTTCCAAGAACATCGTGCGGGTCGGGATACAGCGGCCGGACGTGCCGGGCGGTTCGCGGCCCGACATGGGCGGCCGGATCGACAAGGTCGTGATCGCGGGGCGGCAGTCGAAGATCGAGAGTTCGGCGTATGTGTATCTCCCGCCGGAGTACTTCCAGCCGGCATTCGCCCGCCGGAAGTTCCCCGCGGTCGTCGTCCTCACCGGCTACCCGGGCGTCTCGGAGAACCTTCTGAAGGGCCTTCAGTACCCGCGGACGGCGCACGAACGGGTGAAAGCCGGCCGGGCACAGCCGATGATCCTGGTGATGCTGCGGCCGACGCTGGCGCCGCCGCGGGACACCGAGTGCGTGGACATAAAGGGCGGGCCGAAGACCGAGACGTTCTTCGCCGAGGATCTGCCGCGGGCGGTCTCGGATGCGTACCGGGTCGGCAAGTTGGCCCGCAACTGGGGCATCATGGGCAATTCGACCGGCGGCTACTGTGCGCTGAAGATCGGGCTCCACCACTCGGACCGGTTCGCCGCGAGCGCCGGGCTCTCCGCGTACTACAAGGCGGCCGAGGACCCGACGACCGGCGATCTCTTCCACGGCGACCAGGGGGCGCGCGACCGTTCCGATCTGATGTGGAGCCTGGACAATCTGCCGCAGCCCGATTCGTCCTTCCTCGTCACGACCTCCAGGCACGGCGAGGGGAACTACCGCACCACGCGGCAGTTCATCGCCAAGGTGAAGCCGCCCGCCCAGGTCTCGTCGATCGTGCTCGACAGCGGCGGGCACA
The DNA here is from genome assembly GCF_043200155.1 of Streptomyces sp. NPDC048473. NCBI lineage: Bacteria > Bacillati > Actinomycetota > Actinomycetes > Kitasatosporales > Streptomycetaceae > Streptomyces > Streptomyces sp. NPDC048473. The sequence continues at coordinate 56,470 of NZ_JBICXE010000032.1, read as the reverse complement.
ACTTCAACACCTGGCGGCGGGAGATCCCTTCGGCGCTGGACTGGATGAGCAGCCGGCTCAGCGAGAACTGAGCCGGGCCCGGTCCCGGGCCCGCTTCCCGGCACCGGGCTTCCCGCTCACCGTGCGGCGGTCTTGGTGACGCTCTCCACGGTCTCGACGGCCACCTCGGTGCGCGGGACGTCCTGGGCGTCCGCGTCGATCGAGCGGCGCAGCGCCTCATGGAGCCGGGCCGGGGTGAGCACGCCGAGGAACCGGCCGTTGCTCTCCTTGTCGATGACGGCGATCCAGCCCGCGTCGTGCTGGAGCATGGTGGCGAACGCCTGCTTGAGCGGGGCGCCGACGGGCAGCCACGCCTCCATCCTGCGGGCGTGGGCGCGCACCGTGTCCTTGGTCCCGGCGGTGAAGCCGTCGGCCGGGATCCAGCCGTGCAGATTGTCCTCGCCGTCCAGCACGACGGCCCAGCGTGCCCCTTCGGCCCGCAGTCGCTCGGTCGCCCTTGCCAGGGAGTCGTCGAGGTGGACGACCGGCGGCTGGTCGAGATCGCCCTCCTCGATGGGGGTCACGGAGAGCCGCTTGAGGCCGCGGTCGGCGCCGACGAAGTCCGCGACATAGGGGGTGGCGGGGGTGCCGAGCACGGTCGCCGGGGAGTCGAACTGCTCGATGGAGCCCTGTCCGTAGACGGCGATACGATCACCGAGCCGGACCGCTTCCTCGATGTCGTGCGTGACGAACAGTACGGTTTTGCGAACCTGTGCCTGGAGTTTCAGGAATTCGTTCTGCAGCCGTTCCCGTACGACCGGGTCGACCGCGCCGAAAGGCTCGTCCATCAGCAGCACCGGCGGATCCGCGGCCAGCGCCCTTGCCACGCCCACGCGTTGACGCTGACCGCCGGAGAGCTGTTCCGGATAGCGGTCGCCATAAACGGAAGGATCAAGTCCGACAAGGTCGAGGAGTTCCGCCGCGCGCGCACGGCCCTTTCCCCGTTTCCAGCCGAGGAGATGGGGAACGGTCGCGGTGTTCTCCAGGACCGTACGGTGCGGGAAGAGCCCCACCTGCTGGATCACATAGCCGATACGGCGGCGCAGCTGGACGGGGTCAATGGCGGATATGTCGTCCCCGTCGAGGAATATCCGGCCCTCGGTCGGTTCGATCAACCGGTTCACCATCTTCATGGTGGTCGTCTTGCCACAGCCCGACGGTCCGACGAGCGTGACCAGTTCACCCTCGGCGACCTCGAAGGAAAGGTCGTCGACGGCGGTGGTGCCGTCCGCGTACCGCTTGGTGACATGCTCGAAACGGATCATGGTTCCCCATTGTCGCGCGTGTTCTGTGAAGGACATGTTGCTGGAATACAACGGCCTCGGCGATTGTCAGTGGTCGAGGATAGGGTCACCAGAACATCGGTACGAGACGGTAATCGGAGGGGGGGACGGATGGCTGCCGCACAGAACTGCATGGTGACGAACGACTGGATCTGCGGGGAGTATCTCCGTTCCCGCAGCCAGGAGTTGACCGATGCGACGGTCCAGCACATCTGGATCACCGCGGTCTCGGTGGTGATCGGACTCCTGGTGGCCTTTCCGCTGGCGCTGTTCGCCCGCCGCAGCCGCCGCTTCGCCGGACCGGTGCTCGGGCTGACGACGGTGCTCTACACCGTGCCTTCGCTCGCCATGTTCTCGCTGCTGCTGCCGCTGTTCGGCCTTTCCGCGGCGCTGGTCGTCACCGGCCTGGTGCTGTATTCGCTGACCATTCTCGTACGGAACATCCTGGCGGGCCTCGAAGCGGTCCCGCAGGAGGCGAAGGAAGCCGCGAAGGGAATGGGGTACGGGCCCCTCCGGCTGCTGTGGGAGGTCGAACTCCCCCTTGCCATGCCCGCGTTGATGGCCGGGGTGCGGATCGCCACGGTCTCGACGATCGCGCTGACGACGGTCGGATCGATCATCGGCAGAGGCGGCCTCGGCAACCTCATAGGGGACGCTCTGCCCAGCTTCTTCAAGGCCCAGGTGCTCACCGCCTCGGTCCTGTGCGTACTGCTCGCGGTCATCGCGGATCTGCTGCTGCTGGGCCTCCAGCGGCTGCTGACCCCCTGGACCCGCATACGCACGACTCGCGCGGGCGTAGGCGCGGTCGCGGGCGTCACGGCAAAGGCGGTCTGAAACCATGGGAGTTCTCGGCGAGGCCTGGACCTGGCTCACCACCGGCGCCAACTGGTCGGGGGAGAGCGGGGCGGCCCACCGGCTCGGTGAGCATCTGTACGTCAGCGGCGTCGCGCTCGCCCTGGCCTGCGCCATAGCCCTGCCGATCGCGCTGTACCTCGGGCACATCGGGAAGGGGGGCGCGCTGGCCGTCAACATCTCGAATGTGGGGCGGGCGATCCCGGTCTTCGCGGTGCTGGCCCTCTTCATGGTCTCGCCGCTGCGCAACGCCGGATATGTGCCGACGATCATCGCGCTGGTGCTGTTCGCCGTGCCGCCGCTGCTCACCAACGCCTATGTCGGGATGACGGAGGTCGACCGGTCGGTGGCCGAAGCGGCGCGGGGCATGGGAATGTCCGGGGGCCAGCTCTTCGTACGGGTCGAGCTCCCGCTGGCCTACCCGATGATCATGACCGGGCTGCGCTCGGCCGCGGTCCAGGTGGTCGCCACGGCGACGATCGCCGCGATGGTCGGCCAGGGCGGTCTCGGCCGGATCATCACCGCCGGGTTCAACACGTACAACACGCCGCAGGTGGTCGCGGGGGCGCTGCTGGTCGCCGTGCTCGCCCTGCTGGTGGAGGCGGTGCTGGTGGGCCTGGACCGGATGCTGTCACCGCTGCGCCGCCGCCGGACGGCATGACCGCCCGGCATGACCGCCCGTCGGGCCACGTCATCGCACCCCCTCGATCCCCGATCCCCGGATCCCATCTCAAACAGACCCTGTTGCTGTGGACGGAGAACAACTCATGAGCAAGACCTCGCGAATAGCGGGCGCGGTCATCGGCATGGTCGCGCTGGCCGGCTCGCTCGCCGCCTGCGGTGGCGACAGCCTGGAGAAGGACAAGGGGGGCTCGGCATCCTCCGGCGACTCCGGCAAGAAGGGGTCGCTCGTCGTCGGCGCGGCCTCCTTCACCGAGTCCAAGGTGCTCGCGGAGCTGTACGCACAGATCCTGGGCGACGCCGGATACAGCACCTCGGTCACCACGGTGGCCAACCGGGAACTGTACGAACCGTCCCTGGAGAAGGGCGAGATCGATGTCGTCCCCGAATATGCCGCGACGATCGCCGAATTCCTCAATGCCAAGGTGAACGGGGCGAAGGAAGCCGAGAAGAAGCCGGTCGCCTCCGGTGACGCGGCCGCCACGGTCGCGGCGCTGGAGAAGCTCGCCACCCCGCGCGGGCTGAAGGTGCTCCCGGTCGGTGGGGCCGTCGACCAGAACGCCTTCGCGGTGACCAAGGAATTCGCCGACAAGAACAAGCTCAAGACCCTTTCCGATCTCGGCAGGTCGAAGGCCGAAGTGAAGATCGCGGCGGGCGACGAGTGCGAGGTGCGGCCGTTCTGCGCACCGGGCCTGAAGAAGACGTACGGCATCAATGTCACCGGTATCGACCCCAAGGGAGTCGGTACGCCGCAGTCCAAGCAGGCCGTCAAGGACGGCAAGGACCAGCTGGTCCTCACCACCACCACGGACGCGGTGCTGGACAGCTACGGCCTGGTGTTCCTGGAGGACGACAAGAAGCTCCAGAACGCGGACAACGTACTGCCGGTCGTCAATGCCAAGGACGCGGGTTCCCAGGACATTGCCGACGCACTCGGCAAGCTCACCAAGGCCCTCACGACCGAGGACCTTGCGGAGCTGAACCGCAAGGTCGACGCCGAGCGCGCAAAGCCCGCCGATGTGGCCAAGGACTATCTGCAGTCGAAGGGCCTCATCAAGAAGTAGGGATTGGGGGGATCGGGGGCCGTCGGGTAACCGGTCAGGTAACCGGCCGGGAACAGATTGGCGGGCGGCCCCCCAAGCGCCCCGTACACACGGTAAATTTCAGGCCATGCCACGTGGACGTCATCGCCATTCGCCACCTCTGCACAGAATCCTTCCGTCTTCGGCCGTCGTCGGAGCCTCGATCCTCTGTGCCGCGGGCGCCTGGCTGCTCGCCGAGCCCCTGGTCCTGCGCGGTCTGGTGGCCGCCGCGGCGGCCGCTGCCGTGACCGGTGCGTATCTGATGCGCAGCTGGGACCGGGAAGCGGGCCGTCGTGTCGCGGAGCTGACGCGTGCCCGCGCCGGCGACGAATGGCGGGCCGAAGAGCGCATGGCCGAGCTGGAGGCCGACCTGGAGGAGTCGCGGGAGCTGCGCGTACGGCTGGAGACGAAGCTGCGCCGCAAGCGCGTGGAGCTCGCCGGTCTGCGCGGGGAACACGCCGCGCTGCTGCGGCGGTACGCCAACGCCGAGACCGAGCGGGCCAGCGCGCTGGAGGGCCGCAGGCAGCTCGCGCTCGAAGCCGCCGCGCCCCGGGAACTGCCCGCCGCACGCAGCACACCGACACCGTCCGCCTATCTGCGTGCCGCCCAGGCGCTGGAGGACCTCTCGCGCAACGGGGCACTCCAGGAGGCGCGCCGCACCGCCGAGCAGGCCAGGAAGCGGGATCTCGCGGAGCGGGCCCGGGAGGCGGAGGAGCGGCAGGGGAAGCACGCGGCGGCAGCGGACACGTCCGGGGTGCAGCACCTGCGCCCGACGGCCGCCCTTCCCGCGACCCGGCCGTCCGCCGCGCTGCCCGCGGCGCGCACCGTGCCGGCCGCCAGTGCCGTCGCTCCGTACGCGGCGTCCCGCCGTCATCTGGTGCCGCAGGGCAGCTTCGACTTCTTCGGTACGCAGAAGGCGCGCGCCGCGATCGAGTCCGTGCAGAACGAGGACCTCGCGGACGTGGTGGGCGAGGAGGTGCTGGCCGCGCACCGCACGGGCACGGCCGAGAACCGGGCCGTCGGCAAGGTCATCGACCTGACCGCGCACGACGAGACCGAGCAACTGGACGTGGCGGAGCTGCGCAGCGCGATCTCGTAGGCACGCACCTGCTGCGCAGCGCGCCTACTTGTCGATGTCGCCGACGACGAAGAAGAGCGAGCCCAGGATCGCCACCATGTCGGCGACCAGCGTGCCCGGCAGCAGCTCGGTGAGCGCCTGGATGTTGTTGTACGAGGCGGAGCGGAGCTTCAGCCGGTACGGGGTCTTCTCGCCCTTGGACACCAGGTAGTAGCCGTTGATGCCGAGCGGGTTCTCGGTCCAGGCGTACGTGTGGCCCTCGGGGGCCTTCAGCACCTTGGGCAGCCGCTGGTTGATCGGACCGGGCGCCAGACCGGCCATCCGGTCCAGGCAGGCGTCCGCCAGATCCAGGGCGTTGTGCGTCTGCTCCAGCAGGCACTCGAAGCGGGCCAGGCAGTCGCCATCGGTCCGGGTGACGACCTTGAGGGTGTCCTGGAGCTCCCCGTACGCGAGATACGGCTCGTCGCGCCGCAGATCGAAGTCGACCCCCGAGGCGCGGGCGATCGGCCCGGACACCCCGTAGGCGTGCACGGTCTCGGCGGACAGCACGCCCACACCGCGGGTACGGCCCCGGAAGATCTCGTTGCCGAGCACCAGGTCGTCGTACACGTCCATCCGGGAGCGGACCGAGGCGATGGCGTCCCTGGCGCGGCCGAGCCAGCCCGCGGGGAGGTCCTCCTTGAGGCCTCCGACCCGGTTGAACATGTAGTGCATCCGGCCGCCGGATGCCTCCTCCATCACGGCCTGGAGCTCCTCGCGCTCGCGGAAGGCGTAGAACACCGGGGTGATCCCACCGAGTTCGAGCGGGTACGAACCGAGGAACATCAGATGGTTCAGGACCCGGTTCAGCTCGGCGAGCAGGGTGCGCGTCCAGACCGCGCGCTCCGGGACCTCCATGCCGAGCATGCGCTCGACGGCCATCACGACGCCCAGCTCGTTGGAGAACGCCGACAGCCAGTCGTGGCGGTTGGCGAGCATCACGATCTGCCGGTAGTCGCGGGCCTCGAACAGCTTCTCCGCGCCGCGGTGCATGTAGCCGATGACCGGTTCGGCGTGCTGGATGCGTTCGCCGTCGAGGACGATGCGCAGACGGAGCACGCCGTGGGTGGAGGGGTGCTGGGGGCCGATGTTGAGCACCATGTCGGTGCTCTCCGCTGCGCCGCCGATGCCGACTGTCGTCTCCGTCATACGGCCAGTATTCCCTGAACGTCCGGGGCACTGCCCCGGGCCCTGCGCCTCGATCGCCGGCGGGGCCGGTTCTTCAGCCCCGCCGTTGCATCAGCCAGCCGAAGTCGCCCAGGCCGCCCCGGGCCGTCAGTTCCGCTGCCTCGCCTGCCGAGGCGAGGGCCCGTACGTATCCGGCCGGGTCGGTCGACGCCAGGGCCAGCGGTGGGCGCTCGCCGTTGATGCCGAGGTGGCGCAGCGCCTCGCGCTGCGTCAGCACCTCGGGCGGTGCGCCGGCCCCGGCGTCCACCGCCGCCGCGCACGCGTCCAGCGCCACATGCGAGGTGAGGTCGCAGCTGCCGTCCGGCACCGGCCGCACCTCGCGGCCGGACCGGAAACCGGTCAGCGTGCCGAAGGGCGGCCGCGCCTCCCGTACGTGGGCGTAGTCCACCGCCACCGCGAGCCCCCCGGCCAGTGTGGACACCGCCCGTGCCCAGGCCTCGTCGCGCGGGCGGCCGATCTCCGCGCGGCTGCCCGGTCCGGCCGACGGCCACCAGCGGCGCAGCCACTCGGCGTCGGCCCCGGTCACCGGCTCGCCCAGCCGTTCCGTACCGTCCGCCGTCCGGACGAGGACATACCGGTCGACGCCGTCCGCGTCCGTCTCGGCGACGTCGGTCGGGACGTTGTCCAGCCACTCGTTGGCGAACAGCAGACCATGCGTCCCCGGCGGCGGTTCGGCGCACCATTCGATCCGGGGGTCCAGACCGGCCGGCCGGGCGGCGATCTCCACGGCGTACGCCCTTACGGCGAGACCGTCGGCGCCCACGGCCGGCAGCTCCGCCAGCACCCCCGTCAGCAGTTCTCCCCGCCCCGCCCCCAGGTCCACCAGGTCGACCGAGCCGGTGCCGAGCTCCCGTGCCGTCGTGACCAGCAGCCGGGCGACGGCGGAGGCGAACAGCGGGGATACGTGGACAGAGGTACGGAAGTGGCCCGCGGGTCCTTCGAGGCTCCGGTAGAACCCCCCGTCTCCGTACAAAGCGGTCTCTGCCGCCTCCTGCCACCCACGCCACTCATCCGTCACGTTTCCAAGTCTCCACCTTGGGGAGTACGGTCCCTGCAGCTGGATCGACCCTTCGGCTGACCCATGCACCTACCGCCTGTCCCTACGCTGGGTTACGTGCAGCGCCTCTACGACTTCATCCGCAGACACCCGACGGGCGTCGACAGCTTCTGGGCTGTCTTCCTCCTCGGGCTCTCCGGCGTGCAGATGGCGGCTGACCACGCCGGCCGGACCAGCATGGAGCGCATCGCGGCCGTGCCGATCGTCATCGGCCTCTGTCTTGTCGTCGCACTGCGCCGACGAGCGCCCGAGAAGATGCTGCTGCTCGCCGTGGCGCTGGGCGTCGCGCAACTCGTGTCCGGCGTCGGACCGAACATCGCGAACTTCGCCATGCTGGTGATCACCTTCACCGTGGCCACCGTCGGGGAGCGCTGGGCGTCCAGGCTCGCGCTGGTCTGCAGCCTGAGCGCGGCGGGTCTCTCCCAGCTGCGCTGGCAGCAGGACGCACCACGGAGCAGCTGGCCCGAACAGGTCTTCGTCGTCATCGTCATGACCGTGCCGTTCGTGCTCGCCTGGGTGCTCGGCGACTCGATGCGGACCCGGCGCGCCTACTTCAGCCAGCTGGAGGAGCGCGCGGCCCGGCTGGAGCGGGAGCGCGAGGCGCAGTCGAAGGTCGCGGTGGCCGCCGAGCGGGCCCGTATCGCCCGCGAACTCCACGATGTCGTCGCGCACAACGTCTCGGTGATGGTGGTGCAGGCCGACGGTGCGGCGTACGTCATGGACGCGGCCCCCGACCAGGCCCGGCAGGCCCTGGAGACCATCTCCAGCACCGGCAGGCAGGCCCTCGCCGAGATGCGGCGGCTGCTCGGGGTGCTGCGGACCGGTGACGTGAAGGAGAGCGGGGAGTACGTCCCGCAGCCCGACGTCGAGCAGATCGAGGACCTCATCGAGCAGGTCAGGCAGACCGGACTGGCCGTCGACTTCAAGATCGAGGGCACACCTCGCCCGCTGCCCAGCGGGGTCGAGCTGACCGCGTACCGCATCGTGCAGGAGGCCCTGACCAACACCCGTAAGCACGGCGGTCCGGACGCCGGGGCGAGTGTGCGGCTGGTCTACTTCGACGACGGGCTCGGGCTGCTGGTCGAGGACGACGGGCGGGGCGCGGCGCACGAGCTGTACGAGGACGGCGGCGCCGACGGCGCGGGCCACGGAATGATCGGTATGCGCGAGCGGGTCGGCATGGTCGGCGGCACGCTGGACGCCGGGCCGCGGCCCGGCGGCGGGTTCCGGATCAGCGCACTGCTGCCGCTCAAGCCGGCCCACTAGATCTTCGGACAGACTTCGGACTTTCTGCAGGACAGACAGACAGATAGAACAGAGCAGGACAGACAGGAGACAGGACCCCTCATGGCGATCCGCGTGATGCTCGTCGACGACCAGGTGCTGCTGCGCACCGGCTTCCGGATGGTGCTCGCCGCCCAGCCGGACATGGAGGTCGTGGCCGAGGCCGGTGACGGCGCGGAGGCGATCGAGAACCTGCGCTCCACCGCCGTCGATGTGGTGCTGATGGACGTGCGTATGCCGAGGCTGGACGGCGTCGAGGCCACCCATCGCATCTGCGCGCAGCCGGATGCGCCCAAGGTGCTCATCCTGACCACGTTCGACCTCGACGAGTACGCCTTCTCCGGGCTGAAGGCCGGGGCCAGCGGCTTCATGCTCAAGGACGTGCCGCCCGCCGAACTGCTCGCCGCCATCCGCTCCGTGCACAGCGGCGACGCCGTCGTCGCCCCGTCCACCACCCGCCGGCTGCTCGACCGTTTCTCACCGATGCTGCCGAGCGGCAACAGCGAACCGCAGCACAAGGGCATCGGCAAGCTCACCGAACGCGAACGCGAAGTGATGCTGCTGGTCGCGCAGGGCCTGTCGAACGGCGAGATCGCGGCCCGTCTGGTGCTCTCCGAGGCGACCGTGAAGACGCACGTGGGCCGCATCCTGACCAAGCTGAGCCTGCGGGACCGGGTGCAGGTCGTCGTCCTCGCATACGAGACGGGGCTGGTCAGGGCCGGCGGGGGCGGGGCGGGCTGACCCGTGGGAGCGCTGCTCTGGATCAACGGGCCGTTCGGCGGCGGCAAGACACACACGGCGTACGAGCTGAACCGGCGGCTGCCCGGCAGTGTGGTCTGCGACCCCGAGCACGTCGGGTTTGGGCTGCACCGGATGCTGCCGCCCGGACTGCGCGGTGACTTCCAGGATCTGACGGCCTGGCGCGACGGCGTACGCGAGGTGCTGGAACTGGCGTTGCGGGGTCATCCGGGGCCGGTGATCGTCCCGATGACGCTCGTCGACCCCGGCTACTTCGCCGAGATCATCGGGCGGCTGCGCGACGACGGGCACACGGTGCACCACTTCGCGCTGCTCGCCGAGCGGGCCACGGTGCTGCGCCGGCTGACCGAACGCGGGCTCGGGCGCGGGCTGAAGCGGGAGAGTTTCGCCGTGGCGAAGCTGGATCACTGCCTTGAGCGGCTCGCGGCGCCGGAGTTCGCCGAACACATCGCCACCGACCGGCTGACGATCCCGCAGGTCGCCGACCGGATCGCCGGATCGGCGGGGCTGACCGTGCTGCCGGACAGGGACAGCGCGCTGCGGCACCGGGTGCGGCGTATCTGGACGGGGATCAAGCACATCCGCTTCGACTGAACCGGCCGCGGCTCAGCGCAGGATGCCCTCCAGGAAGTCGCTGCCGAGCCGCGCCACCACGGTCAGGTCCAGCTGGTGCAGCACGTACCGGCCGCGCCGCCGGGTGGTGACCAGGCCCGCCTTCTTCAGCACCGTGAGATGTCGGGAGACCTCGGGCGGCGTGATGCTGTGCGAATCGGCGAGTTCACCGGTCGTGTACGGGGAACGGGCGAGGTTGCGGCACAGGCGCATCCGCATCGGGTGGGCCAGCGCCTCCATGCGTAGCTGGAGCAGCTCCACGGAGGCGGGGGAGGGGAGCTCGGGGCGGTGCACCGGGTAGTGGATCACCGGGCGCCAGCCCGGCGCGTGCAGCACCATCAGGTGCGGCCAGCCGAAGGTGGACGGGATGAGGGTGAGCCCGGGGCCGGCGGCGGGGTCGGCCGCGTTGGTCCGGCCCTCGGTCAGCTTGTCGGCGCTGATCCGGGTCCCGGCCTCGTCGAGCGACAGCGCCGGGGACACCGCGCCCATCGCCTCGTCGAGACCCTTGCGCCGCAGCAGATCCGTCTTGTGCCGGGCGTCGGCGACCAGCTGGACCTGCACCCGCCGCCAGGTGTCGGCGAAGAACGCCTGGTCGCAGTCCTCGAACAGGCGCCGGACCCAGCGGCGTACGGAGACGGGGTCGGCCAGCAGCTGCTTGGTGAACTCCAGCTGCTGCGGGCCGCGCGTCGCCGCCATGTCCAGGGCGCGGGCGCGCATCGTCGCGTCGCTGAGCGGGGAGGGCGCGCCGATCCCGTACAGGCTGTTGCAGGTGAACTCCAGGGCGGCGGAGACGAACCGGTCGTCGTCCAGCCGGTCGAGGATGTCCAGGTCCTCGGCGAGGTTCGCCCCCGTCCTGCCGTTGCCGCCACGGACACCGGCGAACGGCATGAAGATGTCCGAGAACGTGTTGCGCCAGAGGAACTCGGCTTCATGCAGCCGGTCGGCGAGATCGGGCTCCAGCGCGCTGGTGGTGGCCGTCGCCCAGCCGTGGAGGCCCGGGTGGTGCCCCGGCTCGGAGAGGGCGTGCAGGGCCAGCCCCAGCTCGGCGAGGGGAGAGGTCTCGAAAACGATGCGCTCGGGCGCCAGCCCTGCGATGTCGATGTGCACGCTCACCCCTCCATAGTGCGGGGTGCGCGCAGAAGGCCACGCGCCATTTGACGGTGGTCGTCAATCGACGGGCCGGACGAGCCGGGACCGGCCCACGCTGAGGTCATGGACGCCATTCAGCAGCACATGATCGACAGCTATCGCGCAGCTCAGCGGGGCGAATTGCCGCCGCCGCTGCCGGGCCGGCACGACTGGGGGGTGGTGCGCGAGGCACGCGACCGACGCCGCTTCGACGCGGTGATCGCGGGCCGCCCGGCGCGCCGCCGTTGGCGGACGGCGCTGCGGGCCCTGTTCACCCGACGCCACCGCACCAGCCGGTCCGGCACTCCCGATCGGTCCGGCATTCCTGGCCGGTGTGGCAACTCCAGCCCGTCCGGCGTTTGAGGACGGAACGGTCCGCGTGGGGGCCCGGGGCGAACGTGGCCGGCCCCGGGCCGGCCCGGCGAACCCCCGTCACGCCAACCGCTGCACGAACTCCCGCACAGCCCCGCGCACATCCCCCGCCGTCCACTCCAGCCCTTCCCGCCCCACCGTGACCTCGGTGAACGACACCCCGGGCGGCCCGGCAGCCGCCGGGTGCCATTTACGGAAGAGCACCACGCCCGTCTCCTCCGCCTGCCGCACCGACGCCTCCGTCAGGACGTCCGCCTCGTACGGCAGCCACACCTGGAACTGGTGCGTGTGCGGCGGTTCCGGATGCACCCGGAACCAACCGACGTCCGCCGCCGAGAAGCCCTCGGCCAGCGCCCCGGCCACCACCTTCGCCTGTGCCACGTACGAAGACAGCTGCGGCAGCTCCTGCTCCAGGCCGATCAGGGCGGCGAGCGCCGCAGGGAACTGCTGGAAGAGCTGCCCGCCGTACCGGTGGCGCCAGGTGCGGGCCTCCTCGATCAGCGACTCGGGACCGGCCAGCGCGGCCCCGGAGATTCCGCCGAGCGTCTTGTAGAACGACACGTACACACTGTCCGCGAGCGCCGTGATCTCCGGCAGCTTCCGCCCGAAGTGGGGGGCGCACTCCCACAGCCGCGCGCCGTCGACGTGCACCACTGCATCCCGTTCCCGCGCGGCCGCCACCACGGCCTCCAGCTCCTCCCACGTCGGCAGGACGAAACCGGCATCGCGCAACGGCAGCTCCAGCATCATCGTGCCGAACGGCTCGGCGAAGTCACGGATCTCCTGCGCCGTGGGCAGCCGGGGCTCGGACGTCGGATGGACGGTACGCAGCCCGCTCACCGCCTCGAGCGCGCCGCGCTCGTGCACCTCGGGGTGGGCCAGGGGATGCAGCGCCACCGTGGAATTGCCGGTCCGCCCGGCCCAGCACCGCAGCGCGACCTGCTGCGCCATCGTTCCCGTCGGGAAGAACGCGGCGGCCTCCATGCCCAGCAGGTCCGCGATCCGTTTCTCCAGCTCGGCGACGACGCCGTCGCCGTAGATGTCCGCGGGGCGGTCGAGATCGGTGACCGACCCGGCCCCGGCCGCCAGCGCGGCCAGCCGTTCGCCGAGCGGGAGGTTCATGGGCGGCCTGATCAGGGCCCGCTCAGCCGCGTGCCAGGCGTTCAGCCTGCGCAGACGCTGCGCATCCTCCTGCGACTGCTCCGACTGCTCCGACTGCTCCAACCGCTCCGGCCCCTTCGCGCCGCTCCGCGCCCCGTCCTGCCGCTGCCGCTGTCGTGCCTGCTCATCCGTGTCTGCCCTGTCTGCCATGGGACGATCATCACGCAGAGCGCAGCTCGGGCCCACACAATTCCCGGGCCCACCCGGGCCCGGGCCGAGCCCCCGCCGGACTTTTCCCACAGGCTGTGGACAGCCAGGAGTCTGGACGAAACGCTGGCGTAGCATGCAGAGAAATCGTCCGGTACCCCCCGCGGACTGGAACGGAAGGCCACCGCCGCGTGAATGCAACAGCCCCCAAAGAGCCCCTCGACGCGAGGGACCGCCCCGCCCGCCTCACGGTCGGCGTCGTGGGCGCGGGCCGCGTCGGCCCCGCTCTCGCCGCGTCCCTGCAGCTCGCCGGGCACCGACCGGTAGCCGTGTCGGGCGTCTCCGACGCGTCCGTGCGCAGGGCCGCCGCCCTGCTCCCCGACGTACCGCTGGTGCCGCCCGCCGAGGTCCTCGCACGCGCCGAGCTGGTGCTGCTGACCGTCCCCGACGACGCCCTGCCCGGCCTGGTCGAGGGCCTTGCCGAGACCGGCGCGGTGCGGCCGGGACAGCTGATCGTCCACACGTCGGGGCGGTACGGGACGAAGGTGCTGGACCCGGCTCGGCGGGCCGGCGCCCTGCCGCTCGCCCTGCACCCGGCGATGACGTTCACCGGCACCTCCGTCGACGTCCAGCGGCTGGCCGGCTGCTCCTTCGGCGTGACCGCCCCCGAGGAGCTGCGGCTCGCCGCCGAGGCGCTGGTCATCGAGATGGGCGGCGAGCCCGAATGGATCGCGGAGGAGTCCCGCCCGCTCTACCACGCGGCGCTCGCCCTCGGCGCGAACCACCTGGTCACCCTGGTCGCCCAGTCGATGGAGCTGCTGCGTACCGCCGGGGTCGCCGCCCCCGACCGGATGCTCGGCCCCCTCCTCGGTGCCGCGCTCGACAACGCCCTGCGCTCCGGCGACGCCGCCCTGACCGGCCCCGTGGCCCGCGGTGACGCCGGCACGGTTGCCGCGCACATCGGCGAGCTGCGCAGGCACGCTCCGCAGGCCGTGGCCGGCTATGTCGCGATGGCCCGCGCCACCGCCGACCGCGCACTCGCCCACGGCATGCTCAAGCCGGAGCTGGCCGAGGACCTGCTCGGAGTCCTGGCCGATGGTGCCGGCACCACGGGCGGCACCGGATCACAGGAGCCCCGATGACAAACAGGACCGGCAGGCCCGGCACGCCCGGCACCACCCGCACGCCCGGCACGCCCCACCCCGCCGCCCCGCCCGGCACCGCCCCTGCGGCCACCCTTCTCCGTACGGCCGCCGAACTCGCCGCGTTCGCCCCCCTCAAGGGGCAGCGGGCCGTCGTCATGACCATGGGTGCGCTGCACGAGGGCCACGCCACCCTGATCCGCACCGCACGCGCGGCCGCGGGCCCGGACGGCCAGGTCGTCGTCACCGTCTTCGTCAACCCGCTCCAGTTCGGCGAGGCAGCCGACCTGGAGCGCTACCCCCGTACCCTCGACGCCGATCTCGCCGTGGCCGGCGCCGCAGGGGCGGACGCGGTCTTCGCGCCGTCCGTCGACGAGGTCTACCCCGGTGGCGAACCGCAGGTCCGGATCTCGGCGGGCCCCATGGGCGAGCGGCTCGAAGGGGCCTCGCGTCCCGGGCACTTCGACGGGATGCTCACCGTCGTTGCCAAGCTCCTCCACCTCACCCGCCCCGACGTCGCGTTCTACGGGCAGAAGGACGCCCAGCAGCTGGCGCTGATCCGCCGCATGGTGCGCGATCTGAACTTCCCCGTGGAGATCGTCGGCGTGGAGACGGCCCGCGAACCGGACGGCCTCGCGCTCTCCAGCCGCAACCGCTTCCTGGACGCCGAGGAACGGCACACCGCCCTCGCCCTGTCCCGGGCCCTGTTCGCGGCGTGGGACAGGCTCGCCGCCCAGCAGGCGCTGCACGCCCGCGCGCAGACCACCGCGGCGACCACCGGCAGGGCAGCCGCGCTCACCGCGCTCGGCGAGACCCGCGCGGCCGCCGACACCCAGGCGGTGGCGCTGGCCCGCCCCGTGGACGGACCCGTGGCGGTACGCGCCGCGGCGCAGTTGATCCTCGACGACGCGGCCGCCGAACAGCCGCCGCTCGCCCTGGACTACCTCGCGCTCGTGGACCCGGCCGACTTCACCGAGATCCCCGACGACCGCACCACCGGTGACGCGATCCTCGCCATCGCCGCGAAGGTCGGCAAGACCCGCCTCATCGACAACATCCCGCTGACCTTCGGAGCCACCACGTGACCGGAATACGGCTGACCGCCCCCGCCCCCGGCTGGTCCATCGACGCCGACGTCGTGGTGGTCGGCTCCGGCGTGGCCGGTCTCACCACTGCGCTGCGCTGCGCGGCCGCGGGCCTTGCCACCGTCGTCGTCACCAAGGCCCGCCTCGACGACGGCTCCACCCGCTGGGCGCAGGGCGGCATCGCGGCAGCCCTCGGCGAGGGCGACACCCCCGAGCAGCATCTGGACGACACCCTGGTCGCGGGCGCGGGCCTGTGCGACGAGGCCGCGGTGCGGACCCTGGTCACCGAGGGCCCCGACGCCGTACGCCGGCTGATCGAGACCGGCGCCCACTTCGACACCACGGACAGCGGCGACATCGCGCTGACCCGCGAGGGCGGCCACCACCGCCGCCGTATCGCCCACGCGGGCGGCGACGCGACGGGTGCCGAGATCTCCCGCGCCCTGGTCGAAGCGGTCCGCGAAGCCGCCCTGCACACCGTCGAGAACGCCCTCGTCCTGGATCTCCTGACCGACGACGAAGGCCGTACCGCGGGCGTCACCCTGCACGTCATGGGCGAGGGCCAGCACGACGGCGTCGGCGCGGTCCGTGCTCCCGCGGTGGTCCTCGCCACCGGCGGCATGGGCCAGGTCTTCTCCGCCACCACCAACCCGCCGGTCTCCACCGGCGACGGCGTGGCCCTGGCACTGCGGGCCGGTGCGGAGGTCTCCGACCTCGAATTCGTCCAGTTCCACCCGACCGTCCTCTTCCTCGGCGCCGACTCCGAAGGCCAGCAGCCCCTCGTGTCGGAAGCGGTACGGGGCGAAGGTGCCCATCTCGTCGACGCGTCCGGTACGCGCTTCATGGCCGGGCAGCACGAACTGGCGGAACTGGCCCCGCGCGACATCGTCGCCAAGGCCATCACGCGCCAGATGAAGCTGCACGGCACCGAGCACATGTATCTCGACGCCCGCCACTTCGGTGCCGAGATGTGGGAACAGCGCTTCCCCACGATCCTGGCGGCCTGCCGCGCCCACGGCATCGACCCGATCACCGAACCCATACCGGTCGCCCCCGCCGCGCACTACGCCTCCGGCGGCATCCGCACCGACCTGCGGGGACGTACGACCGTGCCCGGCCTGTACGCCTGCGGCGAGGTCGCCTGCACCGGCGTGCACGGCGCGAACCGGCTGGCGTCCAACTCCCTCCTGGAGGGCCTCGTCTTCGCCGAGAGCATCGCGGCGGACATCGTCGAGGACCGGCCCAGCGCGGGCGCCGCGACAACCGGCACCCTTCCCGCCCCTTCGCCGCTGCTCGCCCCAGAGACACGCGGCACGATCCAGCGGATCATGACCCGGGGCGCCGGAGTCCTCCGCTCCGCCGAGAGTCTGGCCGTCGCCGCCGAGGAGCTGGAGGCCCTGCACAACAGTGCTGCCGAGGCCGCCGGGGCCGCCGAGCCCAAGGTCGCGGTGCCCGGCGTCGAGGCGTGGGAGGCCACCAACCTGCTCCTCGTCTCGCGCGTCCTGGTCGCCGCCGCCCGCCTGCGCGAGGAGACCCGCGGCTGCCACTGGCGCGAGGACCGGCCCGAGCGCGACGACGAGAACTGGCGCCGCCACCTCGTCGTCCGGCTCACCCCGGAGCGTCAACCGGTCCTCCGTCGGACGGAGACCGAGGCATTCGGGCCCGTACGCCCGGCGCAGGCACCAGACTGCGCAGCAGCAGCACCCCCGATTCAGCCCGCCGACGTCACCGAGGAGCCGTAACCGTGAGCACGCCCGAAGAGAATCCGCGCCCCACACCCGTGGACGTACCGCTGATCCAGATCGGCGCGCCCGCCCCGTCCGCGGGCGGCTGCGGTGACGGCTGCGGCTGCGGCGGGGACGAGTTCTACGAGCTCGACCCCCTGGAGTGCGGCCTCGACCCCGCCCTCGCCCAGCTCCTCGCCGACGCGGGCCTGGACCCGGTGCAGGTCGAGGACGTCGCGCACGTCGCCATCGAGGAGGACCTCGACGGCGGTGTCGACGTCACCACCGTCGCGACCGTCTCCGAGGACGCCGTGGCCACCGGTGACTTCACCGCCCGTGAGGCGGGCGTCGTGGCCGGTCTGCGTGTCGCCGAGGCCGTCCTGTCCATCGTCTGCACGGACGAGTTCGCGGTCGAGCGCCATGTCGAGGACGGCGACCGCGTCGCCCCCGGGCAGAAGCTGCTGACCGTCACCACCCGCACCCGCGACCTGCTCACCGGCGAGCGCAGCGCACTCAACCTGTTGTGCAGGCTCTCCGGCATCGCGACCGCCACCCGCGCCTGGGCCGATGTGCTCGAAGGCACGAAGGCCAAGGTCCGCGACACCCGCAAGACCACCCCGGGCCTGCGCGCCATGGAGAAGTACGCGGTGCGCTGCGGCGGCGGCGTCAACCACCGCATGTCGCTGTCGGACGCGGCGCTGGTCAAGGACAACCACGTCGTCGCGGCGGGCGGCGTGGCCGAGGCCTTCAAGCGGGTACGGGATGAGTTCCCGGACGTACCGATCGAGGTCGAGGTCGACACCCTGCAGCAGGTCCGCGAGGTCCTCGACGCGGGCGCCGACCTGATCCTGCTGGACAACTTCACCCCGCTGCAGACGGCCGAGGCGGTCGCCCTGGTCGGCGGCCGCGCGGTCCTGGAGTCCTCCGGCCGGCTCTCCCTCGACACCGCACGCGCCTACGCGGAAGCGGGCGTCGACTACCTGGCCGTCGGCGCGCTCACCCACTCCTCGCCGATCCTCGACATCGGCCTGGACTTCCGCGCCACCGACGGGGCCGGGGTCTGATGCTGCTCACCATCGATGTCGGCAACACCCACACCGTCCTCGGCCTGTTCGACGGTGAGGAGATCGTCGAGCACTGGCGGATCTCCACCGACGCCCGCCGCACCGCGGACGAGCTCGCGGTGCTGCTCCAGGGTCTGATGGGCATGCACCCGCTGCTCGGCGAGGAGCTGGGCGACGGCATCGAGGGCATCGCGATCTGCTCCACGGTCCCGGCCGTCCTGCACGAGCTGCGCGAGGTGACCCGCCGCTACTACGGCGACGTTCCCGCCGTCCTCGTCGAGCCGGGCATCAAGACCGGGGTGCCGATCCTGATGGACAACCCGAAGGAGGTCGGCGCGGACCGCATCATCAACGCGGTCGCCGCAGTCGACCTGTACGGCGGTCCGGCGATCGTCGTCGACTTCGGCACGGCCACCACCTTCGACGCGGTCTCCACCCGCGGTGAGTACACCGGCGGTGTCATCGCCCCCGGCATCGAGATCTCGGTCGAGGCGCTGGGCGTCAAGGGCGCCCAGCTCCGCAAGATCGAGCTGGCCCGGCCGCGCAGCGTGATCGGCAAGAACACCGTCGAGGCGATGCAGTCCGGCATCATCTACGGCTTCGCGGGACAGGTCGACGGTGTCGTCGCACGGATGAAGAAGGAACTGGCGGCCGACCCCGACGACGTCACCGTCATCGCGACGGGCGGCCTTGCGCCGATGGTGTTGGGCGAGTCCTCCGTCATCGACGAGCACGAGCCCTGGCTCACCCTCATCGGTCTGCGTCTGGTGTACGAGCGGAATGTGTCCCGGATGTAGCGGATACGGGGCGTACCTGCGGGAACGGTTCGGCGGAACAGGGGCAGCCGCCGCGCCGCCGACTGCCAGTTAAGCCGATTTTGTCCATTTAGCACGTATTGTCGCGTCATGCCCACGCCTTACGGATCACGCGGCGGTATGGCGTTCAGCGCGGACGAGCTGCGTGTGCTCCGACGCGTCCTCGCCAACGCCCTTCACCCCACGCCCCTGCCCGACGAGGACGTCCAGGACTGCCTGCGGCTGGCGGGCGCCGTGGACGAGGCGGTCGGCGAGGCGGGACGGCTGCGCACGTTCCTCCTCGCCGACCTCGTCCGCTACCGCAACGCCCTCCCCGGCTCCGTCAGCGGCTATCTGGAGCTTCTCCAGGACGCCCTGGCGGGCGGATACGACCCCCGTCCCGATGACCTCGCCGCGCTGCGCGCCCTGCGCCACAGACCGGTGGCCGCGGCGCTCCTGGAGCGCTGCCAGATGCTCGCGGAGCGGTCGGTGCGAGCCCGCCTCGCCGGACGTGCCGCGCCGGCAACGGCCCCCGCGCCCCGCAGCAGGCTTCTTGCCCTGCCCGGCGGCCGGGCGGCCGACGCCGAACCCGAACGGCCGAAGACCCCGGAGGCTCCGCCCCGGCCGGCCCCGCCGTCCGAGCGCCCGGCGCCGAAGCCCTCAGAGGTCTTCCCGCCGCGCCGCCCGGTCCCGCCACCGCAGCAGTGGGCCGCGGGATAGCCGCGCCGCAACGCGGAGGGGGTGCGCGGAAGTCCGTACCGGCCTCGCTACTCTGGACGCCATGGACTACGTATCCGCGCTTGTGCCCCCCGTGGTGATGGCCGCCTTCTTCATCGGCCTCGTCGTGACGATCGTCAAGAGCCAGGGCGGTCCCAACAAGGCCAAGGAGGACGCGGCCGTGGACATGGCGATCGGCCGCGCCGAGTCGGTCCAGCAGGCGCCGCGTACCGACGGCGTCTGATTCTCCGGTACCTCGCAGCACACGAAGGGCGCATGACTTGTCAAGAGTCGTGCGCCCTTTTGCTGCGTAAATAGCCGAGCATTCCCGGCATCTGGCACTAAAGTGACATTGTGCCCCGCCAATTGGGAGATCTGGAAGACGCCGTGATGACGCGGGTCTGGCAATGGAACCGTCCGGTCACCGTGCGAGAAGTCCTTGAGGACCTTCAGCGGGAACGCTCCATCGCCTACACCACCGTCATGACGGTAATGGACAATCTCCATCAGAAGGGCTGGGTGCGCAGGGAAGTCGACGGCCGCGCATATCGATATACGGCGGTCTCCACCCGCGCCGCCTACTCGGCCGCGCTGATGAACGAAGCCTGGTCGCACAGCGACAACCCCGCCGCCGCTCTTGTCGCCTTCTTCGGCATGATGTCCGCCGAGCAGCGCGAGGCCCTCCAGGACGCCATGCGGATCGTTCTGCCCAACCTGCACGATGAAGCGGTCGATGAACCGGCTGATGAACCGGCCGGAGAAGCAACCGAAGATCCGGCCGAAGATCTGGCCGAAGATCCGGCCGATGACGCGGGCCAGGAGACCGGGCGATAGCGTCTGGCTATGTCCTCAGAGCTTCCGCATACCGATTTCCGTACCGAACCGTCGGTTATAAACGTGGCCATCACCGTCCGCCGTGCCAGGACCAGCGATGTGGCATCGGTCCGCGGTCTCCTCGACGGGTACGTGCGTGAAGGCATCCTGCTCGACAAAGCAACGGTGACGCTTTACGAGGACATCCAGGAGTTCTGGATCGCAGAACGCGACGAGGACGCCCGGGTCATCGGCTGCGGCGCACTGCATGTGATGTGGGAAGACCTCGCCGAAGTGCGTACTCTCGCGGTCGATCACAGCATCAAGGGTGCCGGAGTCGGACATCAAGTCCTGGACAAGTTGTTGCAGACCGCCCGTTGGCTGGGCGTACGGCGGGTTTTCTGTCTCACCTTCGAAGTCGACTTCTTCGCGAAGCACGGCTTCGTCGAGATCGGAGAGACACCGGTCGACGGAGATGTCTACAGCGAGCTGCTGCGTTCCTATGACGAGGGTGTAGCAGAGTTCCTGGGTCTCGAACGAGTGAAGCCGAACACCTTGGGCAACAGTCGGATGCTTCTGCACCTGTGACCGCCACAAGAAGCCGTAGCCCTATGTCCGAATCGCGCATGTTTCCCGTCTTCTCGGGATCCTGAACCTCTCCCGGGGGTTTGTGTTTTCCGGGGAAAAGCGGTTTCCTTTCCGCGTACTGCATTTTCGATGAAAGGAAATCCGGTGGCACAGAAGGTTCAGGTCCTTCTTGTCGATGACCTCGACGGCGGCGAGGCGGACGAGACAGTCACGTTCGCGCTGGATGGCAAGACGTACGAGATTGACCTCACCACGACCAACGCGGACAAGCTCCGTGGTCTTCTTGAGCCGTACACCAAGGGTGGCCGGCGTACGGGCGGCCGTGCAGCGGCCGGCCGCGGCAAGGGCCGCGCCGTTACGGGTGGCAACAAGGACACCGCGGAGATCCGTAAGTGGGCGCGCGAGAACGGCCACAATGTGAATGACCGCGGCCGTGTTCCCGCGGAGATCCGTGAGGCTTACGAGAAGGCCAACGGCTGAGCTGTCGACTCATCGGTCGACCGCCCCGTTCGGGCGCGCATCAACCGGGCCCGGTGGCATTCCGTCGCCACCGCGTCCACGAGCCGTACGAGATCGGGAGCATCCCCACCCCTGCTCCCGAGGCCGACCAGGGCCGGGAGCTCCGGCTCTCCCTCGTGCCGCAGCCCGGGGGGCCGCAGCCATACGGCGGCCCCCGACCGGCCCGCCACCCGACCGGGCGGCGTCGGTGCAGTGATCCGACCGCCCGTACCGATGGCGGTCAGTGAGAGGGCGACCCCGCCCCACTCCAGCCAGTCGAGCAGCCCGGGCAGCTCGTCGGTGCTTCCCGCTGCCACCAGCAGGCTCATCCGCGTGCCCGTCAGCGCCACCGGTCCGGTGCGGCCCACCCGCCGCAGCGCCGCATGGCCGGCGGCCGCAGGTACCTCCAGGACGTCGAACCGCAGACCGGTCAGCAACCGCGGCACCGGCGTGGTGCCCTCCGTTGCCCAGCCGAGCTCGCGCTCGTACCACTGCGCCCACCGCGTGCACTCGGCGTGACCTTCCCGCTCGTCGGCGAGCGACGGCAGGAGAGGAGGGACGGTGATGGCCATGTCAGAAGAACGGCCGAGCCGCCCCAAGAGTTACGCAGAGTCCGCATGCGGGTGCCCGCTGTGTCCGGGATGGGGGCGTAGAGACGTATTCGGGAGCGCGAAGATGTTCGCCCGTAGCGGAGGGAACCGGCGTGCGCCGCATGGACTGTCTGTAATTGCGGGTAAGACATCCCTAGTGGGGAGGGGCGACACGCAGGCTCGGGCATCTCGCGTTCGCCATCGGCGTACTGGCGAAAGGGGTATCTGCCTGGCCTGCGGGAACATCGTCTCGCACCATCGGGTTGGAGCAGATGTCGGCGTTCGGGGCAGGAGGCCAAGGACGGTGTCGGCAGTTGGAATGAGCGGTCCCCGCTTGCGGGACTAAGCTGCGGAAGGACAGGGAGGGGACCGACCCCTTACTGCCTGACCGCTCTGAGGAGCGATTAACGATGTTCGAGAGGTTCACCGACCGCGCGCGGCGGGTTGTCGTCCTGGCTCAGGAAGAAGCCCGGATGCTCAACCACAACTACATCGGCACCGAGCACATCCTCCTGGGCCTTATCCACGAGGGTGAGGGTGTCGCCGCTAAGGCCCTGGAGAGCCTCGGGATTTCGCTCGAGGCGGTCCGCCAGCAGGTGGAGGAGATCATCGGCCAGGGCCAGCAGGCCCCGTCCGGGCACATCCCCTTCACGCCCCGGGCCAAGAAGGTCCTGGAGCTGTCGCTCCGCGAGGCCCTCCAGCTCGGCCACAACTACATCGGCACCGAGCACATCCTGCTCGGCCTGATCCGCGAGGGCGAGGGCGTCGCAGCCCAGGTCCTCGTGAAGCTGGGCGCCGACCTGAACCGGGTGCGGCAGCAGGTCATCCAGCTGCTCTCCGGCTACTCGGGCGGCAAGGAGGCGGCAACCGCGGGCGGCCCCGCGGAAGGCACGCCCTCCACATCCCTGGTGCTCGACCAGTTCGGCCGGAATCTCACCCAGGCCGCTCGCGAATCCAAGCTCGACCCGGTCATCGGGCGCGAGAAGGAGATCGAGCGGGTCATGCAGGTGCTGTCCCGCCGTACCAAGAACAACCCGGTTCTCATCGGCGAGCCCGGCGTCGGCAAGACGGCGGTCGTCGAAGGACTGGCGCAGGCCATCGTCAAGGGCGAGGTGCCCGAGACCCTCAAGGACAAGCACCTCTACACCCTCGACCTCGGTGCGCTGGTCGCCGGCTCCCGCTACCGCGGTGACTTCGAGGAGCGCCTGAAGAAGGTCCTCAAGGAGATCCGCACCCGCGGCGACATCATCCTGTTCATCGACGAGCTCCACACCCTGGTGGGTGCGGGCGCCGCCGAGGGCGCGATCGACGCCGCCAGCATTCTCAAGCCCATGCTGGCCCGCGGCGAGCTGCAGACCATCGGTGCCACGACGCTCGACGAGTACCGCAAGCACCTGGAGAAGGACGCCGCTCTCGAGCGCCGCTTCCAGCCCATCCAGGTCGCGGAGCCGTCGCTGCCGCACACCATCGAGATCCTCAAGGGTCTGCGCGACCGCTACGAGGCCCATCACCGCGTCTCCATCACGGACGAGGCGCTGGTCCAGGCCGCGACGCTGGCGGACCGGTACATCTCGGACCGCTTCCTGCCGGACAAGGCGATCGACCTGATCGACGAGGCCGGTTCCCGGATGCGAATCCGCCGGATGACCGCGCCGCCGGACCTCCGCGAGTTCGACGAGAAGATCGCAGGCGTCCGCCGCGACAAGGAGTCCGCGATCGACTCGCAGGACTTCGAGAAGGCCGCGTCCCTGCGCGACAAGGAGAAGCAGCTTCTCGCCGCGAAGACCAAGCGCGAGAAGGAGTGGAAGGCCGGCGACATGGACGTCGTGGCCGAGGTCGACGGCGAGCTGATCGCCGAAGTCCTGGCCACCGCGACCGGCATCCCGGTCTTCAAGCTGACGGAGGAGGAGTCCTCCCGTCTGCTGCGCATGGAGGACGAGCTCCACAAGCGCGTCATCGGCCAGAAGGACGCCATCAAGGCCCTCTCGCAGGCGATCCGCCGGACGCGAGCCGGTCTGAAGGACCCGAAGCGCCCCGGTGGCTCGTTCATCTTCGCCGGTCCGTCCGGTGTCGGTAAGACGGAGCTCTCCAAGACGCTCGCCGAGTTCCTCTTCGGCGACGAGGACGCGCTGATCGCCCTCGACATGTCGGAGTTCAGCGAGAAGCACACGGTTTCCCGCCTCTTCGGTTCTCCCCCCGGCTACGTGGGTTACGAAGAGGGCGGCCAGCTCACCGAGAAGGTGCGCCGCAAGCCGTTCTCCGTCGTCCTCTTCGACGAGGTCGAGAAGGCCCACCCCGATATCTTCAATTCCCTGCTCCAGATTCTGGAAGACGGTCGTCTGACCGACTCCCAGGGCCGGGTCGTGGACTTCAAGAACACGGTCATCATCATGACGACCAACCTCGGGACCCGGGACATCTCGAAGGGCTTCAACCTGGGCTTCGCCGCCCAGGGTGACGTCAAGACGAACTACGAGCGGATGAAGGTCAAGGTCAACGAAGAGCTCAAGCAGCACTTCCGGCCCGAGTTCCTCAACCGTGTCGACGACACGGTCGTCTTCCACCAGCTCACCGAGGAAGACATCATCCAGATCGTCGACCTCATGCTGGCCAAGGTGGACGAGCGCCTGAAGGACCGCGACATGGGCATCGAGCTCAGCTCGGAAGCCAAGTCGCTCCTGGCGAAGAAGGGCTACGACCCCGTGATGGGCGCCCGGCCGCTGCGCCGGACGATCCAGCGCGAGATCGAGGACATCCTCTCCGAGAAGATCCTCTTCGGTGAGCTGCGCCCCGGTCATATCGTGGTCGTCGGCACCGAGGGCGAGGGTGAGGAGAAGAAGTTCACCTTCCGCGGCGAGGAGAAGTCGGCGCTGCCCGACGTCCCCCCGATCGAGCAGGCGGCAGGCGGCGCAGGCCCGAACATGTCGAAGGACGTGTAAGGACGCGCCCGAGCGGCTGAGCATCTGAAGGGGCTGCCCCGGAACCGTGAGAAACGGTCCGGGGCAGCCCCTTTTGTCGTGCCGTCGTGCCGCCGTGCCGCTGTGCCGCTGTGCCGCCGTGCCCGCGGGTGCCGCCGTGCCGCCGTGCCCGCGGTGCTGTCGTCTGTGGCGCACATCGAGGCCTTCGCCGCCGATGAGTGGCCGTTGAGCGCGGCCGGCTGCGGGGCGCGCCGGTCGGCTCGGGCGACCGGAGAACCAGCGAAGCCGGTCCGCCGGGGTTCCGCTGCGCCTCCAGGCTCAGATACGCGGTGTCCAGATCTCACTCGGAATCGCGCCGGCCCAGCTCGTCCAGCCCGAAGTTCTTCGTACGCCGGTACGCGGCACCGAGCGCGGCCGCGTACTCCTCCACATGGGCGCAGGTCAGCACGAGCCGGTCGGTGAGCAGGGCGCCGCTGCCCTGGACGGCCCCGGGGCCGAGGACGACGACCGTACGCGCCGTGGGCGACTCGGGAGCCGTGGGCGGCGCACTGCTCGCGGCTACGCCGCCCCGCGGCCGGAGTGCGCCGTGCGGCCCTCGTCCTCGTGGTCGATCCGCCAGGGCTCGCCGGTCGTGGCATCGCGTGGTTTCAGGGTGAACGCGACCTTGTGGGTGCGGCCGGTCGTACGGGACGCGTCGGCGCCCGCGTCGGCCACTCAGGCCTTCACCTCGGTGCCGCCCTCGATCTCCTTGCGGAGTTCGAGGGTGAACTCCATCTGGATGTCGCCGCCCTCGAAGGCCACGGGGCGGCCGGTGGCGCGGCCCGCGGCGTCGATGAGCTGGTTGCGGATCGACTCGACGGCATCGGCGAGCTCGATGCCGTCCATGTCGCTGGTACCTGCGGCGTCACTGGCCATGGCCTGTTCCCCCGGGAGCTGAGCCGGTCGCCGTGTCGGCGGAGTCAGGTTGCAGGCCGAAGGTCCCGAATCGGACGGTCTTTGGTCCCACCGGCG
The DNA here is from genome assembly GCF_043200155.1 of Streptomyces sp. NPDC048473. Lineage (NCBI taxonomy): Bacteria > Bacillati > Actinomycetota > Actinomycetes > Kitasatosporales > Streptomycetaceae > Streptomyces > Streptomyces sp. NPDC048473. The sequence goes on along the minus strand of NZ_JBICXE010000032.1, from coordinate 30,764 downwards.
GTGACAAGGCGCACAGCCCGTTCGGGGCCTACTACGGGCGATAGGGGAAAGCGCCGTGGTCGCGGCAGGGACCTTTGCCCCTGCGTGGGGAGGGGCTTTCCAGGCCGGAAGGAGAGAAGCCTGGATCGCCATGTTTAGTCCGGTTTGATCGGTATTGAACTGGGGTTAAACCTGCCCGAAAAAAGAGTTTCGACGAGTCCGGAAGCGGGGCGTGCGAAACCGGCGCAGGCGAATTCCCGAGGCCTCGGCTACGGCTTTTATTCGTAGATGGGGTGTTTGTGCACCGGTGGCGGCTCGGGTTACCAAGGAACGGCCAGCCCGGCGGAAGCGTCGGGTCCAGTCATCTCCGGAGGTTCTCCGCTTATGTCGAAGCGCGTTTCGTTCCAGCACTCCCGTCGCCCGTCCCTGTCCCGTGTCCGTGGCGCCGTGGTGGCAGCCGGCCTGGGGACGTCGATGGTTCTCGGCGTGGGCGCTGCGATCGCGGCCGGCACGACGGGTGCCCCCGACACCGCGAACCTGATCAGCACCGGCGCGGCCGACTCGGTCGCCGAGCAGGCGGCTGTGCAGGCCAAGATGGCCAAGGTGGCCAAGGCCGAACATGCGGCGGCCAAGAAGGTGGCCAAGAAGGCGGCCGTGAAGAAGATTGCCGCCTGGGAGACCCCGGTGCGCCACTACGTGCTGAGCGCGTGCTTCGGCAACGACGGCGCCCGCTGGGCCCACAAGCACTCCGGCCAGGACTTCGCCGTGCCGATCGGCACCAAGGTCGAGGCCGCGCACAGCGGCACCGTCGTGAAGGCCGGCCCGAACGGTGGCGGCGACGGTCCCGCGTACGGCAACGCCATCGTGATCAGCCACGGCAACGGCACGTACTCGCAGTACGCCCACCTGTCGCGGATCGATGTGCACATCGGCCAGACCGTGAAGACGGGCGAGAAGATCGCCCTCTCCGGCAACACCGGTAACTCCAGCGGCCCGCACGTGCACTTCGAGATACGGACCACGCCGAACTACGGTTCCGCGATCAACCCGGTCTCGTTCCTGCACAAGGAAGGCGTCATGGTCTGACCCGACCGTGACGGACCCCGCTACTGTGCGGACTCCGGGCCGTGTGCCCGGGTGACCAGTTCGAAGGCGACTTCGAGGACGGCCTTGCGCTTGTCCTCGGGGTCGCCTTCGAAGTCATTGAGGGCGAACATGCCCGCGTGCATCGTGAAGAGCGCGCTGAAACAGCGCACCTGGTCGGTCAGCGGAGCGCCGGGTTCCTTGATCAGGTCGACCAGGGCGATGACGCGGTCCTTGATGGTCTTCCCGATGCTGAGTTCCCGTACGGTCGCCTGGTTCTCCTGCATGAACCGGAAGAGCGGGGCGGCGGCGGTCAGCGCCTCGCCGTAGCGGCGCAGGATCTCCTTCTTCGTCTCCAGGGTGTGGGGCTGACCCCTGCCCCACACGATCAGCTCCTCGACCGGCCGGTTGAGGTCGTCGAAGATGCTGACCAGGATGTCTTCCTTGGTCTTGAAGTGGTAGTACAGCGCGGCCTTGGTGACATCCAGCCGCTCGGAGATCTCGCGCAGCGAGGTCTTCTCGTAGCCCTGTTCGGCGAAGAGCTCCAGGGCGACGTCCTGAATGCGCTGGCGCGTGTTGCCCCGGCGCGGCTGCGGTGTGCTGCCCATGGCGCTCTCCCTCGAACTTACTTGACGCCCGGCTAGTTACGGGGCTACTTTCCCCAGTGTAGTCAACTAGCCGGGCGACAAGTAAGTGCCCGGCACGCGCAGGGGATCAGGGGAGTGGCACCATGTCGGATCTGAAGAAGACGGCGGGCGGAAAGGCGGACGACCGGCCTGCCGGGAAACCCGAGAATCGGCAGCACAGCGTCCAGGTGGTGATGCTCGCCCTGATGATCACGATGCTGCTCGCCATGCTGGACAACCTGATCGTCGGCACTGCCATGCCGACCATCGTCGGTGACCTCGGCGGCCTGGAGCATCTGTCCTGGGTCGTCACCGCGTACACCCTGGCCACCGCGGCCTCCACTCCCATCTGGGGCAAGCTCGGCGACATGTACGGGCGCAAGGGCATCTTCCTCACGTCCATCGTGCTCTTCCTGATCGGCTCGGTGCTGAGCGGAATGGCCCAGGACATGGGCCAGCTGATCGGCTTCCGGGCGGTCCAGGGACTCGGCGCGGGCGGCCTGATGGTCGGTGTTATGGCGATCATCGGCGACCTGGTGCCGCCCCGCGAGCGCGGCAAGTACCAGGGGATGATGGCCGGTGTGATGGCGATCGCCATGATCGGCGGACCGCTGGTCGGCGGCACCATAACCGACCACCTCGGCTGGCGCTGGAGCTTCTACATCAACCTGCCGCTGGGTGCGGTCGCCCTCGCCATGGTCACCGCCGTACTGCACCTGCCCAAGCGGGAGCGCACCGAGGCGAAGGTCGACTACCTCGGCGCGGGTCTGCTGACCCTCGGCATCACCGCGATCGTGCTGGTCACCACCTGGGGCGGTTCGGAGTACGACTGGAACTCCGCCGTGATCATGGAACTCATCGCGATCGGTGTCGCCTCGCTCCTCGGCTTCCTCTTCGTCGAGACGAAGGCTGCAGAACCGATCATTCCGCTGCACATCTTCCGCAACCGCAACTTCACCCTGATGTCCGTCGTCGGCTTCATGTCGGGCTTCGTGATGTTCGGTGCGGTGCTCTTCCTGCCGCTGTACCAGCAGTCCGTCCAGGGCGCGTCGGCGACCAACTCGGGTCTGCTGCTCCTGCCGATGCTGCTGTCGATGATGGTCGTCTCGCTGATCGCGGGCCGGGTCACCACCAGCACCGGCAAGTACAAGATCTTCCCCGTGGTGGGCTCGGTCCTGATGGTGACCGGTCTGTTCCTGCTCTCGCAGATGGACACCGGCACCACGCGGTTCACCTCGGGCATCTACATGGCGGTGCTCGGCGCGGGCATGGGCTTCCTGATGCAGATCACCATGCTCGTCGCGCAGAACAGCGTGGAGATGAAGGACATGGGAGTCGCTTCCTCCGCGACCACCCTCTTCCGTACGCTCGGCAGCTCCTTCGGTGTCGCGATCATGGGTGCGCTGTTCACCGGGCGGGTGCAGGACGAGATGGCGGCCCGCGGCGGCGGGGGAGCCACGGCGAAGTCCGCGCAGCTGGACGCGGCGAGCCTGGCGAAGCTGCCGGAGGCGGCGCGTGACGCGTACCAGTTCGCGGTGTCGTCCGGTACCCACATCGCGTTCCTGGTGGGTGCCTCGGTCGGAGTGATCGCCCTGCTCGCGTCGGTGTTCGTCAAGGAGGTCCCGCTGCGGGGAGCGGGCCCGGAAACCGTGTCGTCGGACGGTGCGCAGGAGCCGGCCGCGGTCGCCGGTCCCAAGCAGCCCGAGACCGTCTGATCCCTTCGCGCCGTACGGTCGCGGTGGACGAGGAGGCTCCCGGGGCGCGCCCCGGGAGCCTCCTTCCGTTTCCGGCTCAGCCGCCGGACTGCCTGCGGCCGGACTCCGCGCTCTCCGCGTCGCCGCTGCCCGGCGTGCGCTGTTCGGACAGGCGCAGGATCGGGAAGCTGCCGGTGTTCGTCGGTGCGTGCTCGGGCAGCCACAGCACGGCGATCGCCCCGCCCGCGCCCTTCGCCGCCCCTTCCGGCGCCGCGTTGCGGAAGGTCAGCCGGGCCCCGAGGACCCGCGCCTGACCGGCCGCGATCGTCAGTCCCAGACCGTGTCCGTGGCCGGCCCGGTCGCTGCTTCCGGTACGGAACCGGCTCGGTCCCTCACGCAGCAGCGCCGCCGGGAACCCGGAACCGTGATCGCGGATCCGGACCACCCGGCCCTCGACCGTGACCTCCACCGGAGTGGCGCCGTGCTTGGCGGCGTTGCCCAGCAGATTGCCGAGGATGCGCTCCAGTCGGCGCGGATCGGTGCTGACCCAGGACTCGTGGACGACCTGCACCCGCACATCCGGGTCCAGCAGCGCGATCCGCCGGCTGACGAACTCACCCAGCGCGATCTCCTGCAGCTCGGCCCGCTCCGACGCACTGTCCAGCCGGGCCACCTCCAGCACATCCTCGACCAGGGTGCGCATCGCCTGCGCCCGGTCCCGTACGAGCTCGGTGGGGCGGCCCGGCGGCAGCAGCTCGGCCGCCGTCAGCAGACCGGTCACCGGGGTACGCAGTTCGTGCGCGATGTCCGCGGTGACCCGGCGCTCCGCCTCGATCCGTTCGTTCAGCGCGTCCGTCAGCGCGTCCACCGCGCGGGCCAGCTCATCGGTCTCGTCCTGGACGACACCGCCGACGGCCTCCCTGACCCGTACATCCGTATTGCCCTGCGCGACCCTGCCCGCCGCGGCCGCCGCCTTGCGCAGCCGGCGCGACAGCTGCCCGCCGATCAGCACGCCCAGCGCACAGCCGCCGAACACCACCGAGACCGAACCGATGATCAGCGCCCGGTCGAGATCGCCCATGATCGTGGCGCTGCGGTCGGCGAAACGGGTGTGCAGCGAGAGCACATCGCCGTTGCCGACCGGCACGGCCGCCCACACATCGGGCACCCCGTTCCTGGACTCGTCGACATGCGTGGCGCGCCGGTTCCTGTTGGTCTCCGCGCGCAGGCTGCGCGGCATCGTCGGGTCGTTGAGCTTGGCACCGAACCGGGGGTCGGCCTTCTGCGTCTTCTTCGCCTCGTACAGCAGCTGCGCGTACGTCAGCCGCTCCAGCTGGACCTCGCGCGCGTTCTCCAGCATCGAGACCCGGGCGGCGTTGTGGACGACAAAGCTGAGCGCGACCGCGGTCAGCGCGCCGACCGCCGCGATGGCGATGCTGATCTTCCAGCGGACACCCGTCCGCAGGGCCAGCCGCTTCATGGCCTGAGTTTGTAGCCGAAGCCGCGGACCGTCTCGATCCGGTCCTGGCCGATCTTTGTGCGCAGCCGCTGCACATGGACATCCACGACCCGGGTGTCACCGCCCCACCCGTAGTCCCAGACCCGCTCCAGGAGTTTGTCGCGGGAGAGCACCGTGCCGGGCGCGGCGGAGAACTCCAGCAGCAGCCGCATCTCGGTCGGGGTCAGCGCCACCTGCTCGCCGCCGCGGCGGACCTCCATGCCGTCGGTGTCGACCTCCAGATCGCCGAAGACCAGCATCCCGCCGACGGGCTGCGACTCCGGCTCCCCGTTGCCCGGCTGTCCGCCCGACGCATGACCGAAGCGGCGCAGCACGGCACGGATCCGGGCGACCAGGACCGCCCCGTCGAAGGGCTTGGTGACGTAGTCGTCGGCGCCGGCCTCCAGGCCGAGCACCACATCGATCGAGTCGGCCCGGGCGGACAGCATGATCACCGGGACCGTCGACTCGTCGCGGATACGACGGCAGAGGCTGACCCCGTCGAGCCCCGGCACCATCACATCGAGCAGGGCGATGTCGGGACGGTCGGCCCGGAATGCCTCGAGGCCCGACAGTCCGTCGGGCATCGCGGTGACCGTGAAGCCGTCGCGCTCCAGCGCCAGCTGGGTGGCCTCGCGGATGACGTCGTCGTCCTCGACGAACAGGACGTGGGTCTCGGCCATCGGACTGCTCTCAGTTCCCCGCCGGTTCAGCGGATTCCGGAAGACCGGCTTCTCCGTTACCGACGGCTCGGTTGAAGTCGTTGTGCACCCGGTCGTGCTCGGTGAACCGGTTGTCCGCCCAGTGGTAGGTGATCACTTCCTCGCCGGAGGGGTACGCGACCGAGTCCTTCTTCCCGTACACCTGGGCCGTCACCACCAGATCACCGCGGTCGATGGTGCCGTACACCGCGGGCTGCTCGATGGCGAACACGTTCTCGTACGTGCCGTTGCTCCGCGGGCGGTACACATAGGTGCCGACGCCCACCGAATCGCCACAGGTCATCACGTTCACCACGACGTCGGCCGAGGGGCCGCCGGTCATGGTGCCGTACGAGGTGTCCACCGGGTACTCGGAGCCGCTGCAGGGCTTCAGATCCGTCCTGACCCGCTCGCTGACCTCGGGGTCCCGCTTGAGCAGCGTCACGGGATCGATCCGGGGCGTGGGCTTCGCCGTGGACGGCGGATCGGCGCTCGGCGTGACCTGGGCGACCGGCTGGGTGCCTGCCGGGCCCTCGTCCCGGGTGCCGGTACCGCCGGTGGAGCAGCCGACGGTGAGCAGCCCGAAAGCGGCGAGCCCGACCAGGGTCGTGGTGCTCGCCGCCCAGCCGGTCACGACCCGGCCACGCCTGGCGGTGGCCCCGGGGCCACCGCCGTCTCTTCCGCCGCCACGGTCGTCGTCGCCGTGGCCGCTGTCATCGCTGGCTGTCAGGCCGCGCACCGCTCCCGCCCCCGTTCGTCCATACGCCTGCCCGCCTGTGCCCGTATCTGCGCCGTTGTCCGCGCATTCACCGGAGCGCCGACGGCCGGAGCACGGTCGGCCGCCGTCAGGCCCCGCTCCTCCCGGAGCCGGGCCTCCCTGCTCGCTGCCTCACGGCTCTCCAGCTCCTGGCGCAGTCGCGCCAGCGCACGGTGCAGCGTGCTCTTCACCGTACCGGCCGACATGCCGAGCGCCGCAGCCGTCTCCTCCGTGCTCATCTGCTCCCAGTGTCGCAGCACGACGACGCTGCGCTGCTTGGGAGCCAGTACGCCCAGCACATCCATCAGCAGGGCGCGGTCGGCGCGCTGCTCGGTGCCGTCCTCGACGCTCGCGTCGGGCAGCTGCTCGGTGGGGATCTCGTCCAGCTTGCGGGCCCGCCACCACTCGGTACGGGTGTTGATCATGACGCGGCGCAGATAGGCGTCGGCGAGGGACTTGTCGGCGATGCCGTCCCAGCGGCCGTACGTGCGGACCAGGGCGGTCTGCAGCAGGTCCTGCGCATCCACAGGGTCGGGGACAAGCCGGCGTGCACTGCGCAGCAGTGCCTCCTGCCGAGTGCGTACGTACTCCTCGAATTCGAGCACCTCGCCCTGCGCCATTACAACCGCCTCCGTCCCCGTAGATCCCCGTAGAACCGCTGCCAGCCATCGATCGGTCGGGCTGGACGTCGCTGACGCTACGGAGCTGTTGTCACGGGGCTGTGCGGAGCAGCCATACGCAGACGCACGGCTGTCCATCGGTTGTGTAACAGCGGGGGAGAGGGGCGGTACGGACCTCAGCTCAGCGGCAGCCGGTACTGGCCGTCGGCCAGCGGTTCGACCAGGCCGTCCGCGACCAGGCCGTCCAGCGCACGGGCTCGTTGCACCGGTTCGTCCCACACCGCGTCCAGTGCCGACTGCGGCACCGGTGTCACGGCCTCGCGCAGGACGGCGAGAAGGCGTCCGCGTACCTGCCGGTCCGTGCCGGCGTAGGTCTGACCGCGTCGCGGGGGCCCCTGGTGGGCGGGCTTCCCGGCCAGACGCCAGGCGCACTGCCCGGCGATCGGGCACCGTGTGCAGTCCTCGTTCTTGGCGGTGCAGACGAGGGCTCCGAGCTCCATCGTCGCGGCGGCCCAGCGGGCGGCCCGTTCGTCCTCCTCGGGGAGCAGGGCGCGGGCGAGCTTGCGCTCGGCGGCGGTGGTCGCGTTCGGGGGGTACTGGATGCCGGTCGCGGCCCGGGCGAACACCCGGCGGACGTTCGTGTCGAGTACGGCATGCCGCTGTCCGTACGCGAACGAGGCCACGGCCGCCGCGGTGTACTCACCGATCCCGGGCAGTGCGAGCAGCTGACCGTGCTCGCTCGGTACGTCGCCACCGTGCCGTTCAGTTATTGCCTGCGCGGCCCCGTGCAGCCGGAGCGCCCGGCGCGGGTAGCCGAGCCGGCCCCAGGCACGTACCGCCTCACCGGGCGGCTCGGCGGCCAGGTCGGCCGGACGCGGCCAGCGGGCCAGCCACTGTTCGTACACCGGGAGGACCCGGCTGACGGGGGTCTGCTGCAGCATGAACTCGCTCACCATCACACCCCAGGCGCCCGCTTCGGGGCGGCGCCAGGGCAGATCGCGGGCGTGCTGTTCGAACCACCCGATGACGGGAGCATGGAGGGAGGTGGGGGGCGTCTGTGTCGCAGTCATGGCAGTCATCGCACCGCCGATCCTGACACGGAAGGGCAGACGATGGCTCCGGGCACGGTGGTGTCGCTCCTCCTCAGGGCCCTTGGGGTGATATTGCCACCCGTCTGTCCCCGCAATATCCGGCAACCGGCCCAAGGAGACTCCCCCCGGGCCGTCAGTGCCGCTTCCCCCGCCGCTTCCCCCGCCGCCGGGACCGGCCGGCTGTCGCCGCCCCCGGGCCCGACGCCCAGACGGCCAGGGGCGCCCCGCTGCTCCGTACCGTCCTGACGAGCGACCGTGCCGGGCGCTGCAGCACGGCGACCGCCACGGCCGCCACCGCCGCGCCCAGCAGCAGACCGACCGCCACGTCATGCGGATAGTGCACCCCGACGAAGACTCGCGAGAAGGCCATCAGCAGGGCCAGCGGCACGGTGAGCCGGGCCAGCCGGGGCCGGGCGATCGCCAGGGCGACGGCTGCCGCGCCGGCGATCGCGGAGTGGTTGCTGGGGAACGACCAGTCGCCCGCCGGCGGGCACGGCACCAGCGAGGCCGCCGCCCCGACGACCGCCCTGCACGGGCGCTCCTCGTCCACCATCGACTTGAGCACCTCGCTGCCCACATAGCCGAAGGCCGTCGCAATGGGCGCGAGCACCGCCAGCGCAAGAGCGCCGTCGTCCGCCCGCCGGGCACGCCACCATCCGGTGATGAACAGGACGCCGAAGACCAGGAGGCCGAGCTCCGTCCATATCTCGGCCAGGTGTTGCACCCATGACGGCATGTCATGCGCGAAGTCGGTGATGTCCCGGTAGAGCGGGGCAGTAGATGAACTATCCATGTGACAGAGGGTAGTCAACAAAACCGGGTGGTCACCTTGGGCGATCCCCGGGGCCCGACTCGACGGAAATCCCGACGGAAGTACGGGGCCGGAACAGGCCGTCCCAGGATGATGATCCGCAAAACTTCAGGGCCGGGCGGCGGGTGGGGCGGGAGTTGGCGCCGATCTCTCGTACAGTTTGCGCCGTGGGATCTTTGCGTAATCCGATCGGTCCGCTTCCCTCCACCATCTACTGGCGACGGAGGGCCGTAGCGGCGACGCTGGTTGCGCTGCTCGCGTTGCTGATCGTGTGGGGCGTCACCTCCGGTGGCAGCAAGGGGAACACGGACGACTCCCGGCCCGGCGGTTCGGGTCCCGTACGCTCGATCACTCCCGGCCCCTCCCAGTCGGGTCCGGCCATCAGTCAACAGCCGGGCGGGCGCGACGAGTCGGACGACTCCGGCGGAGGCGGCAGCGGTACGGGCGCGGGCTCCGACGGCGGCAGCGGCACGGGCACCGGCAGCGGATCGGACACCGGAGCCGGTGGCGCGAGCGGCAGCGGCGCGACGACCGGACAGCAGGTCCCGGCAGACTCCTCGCTCCCCGACTGCACCGCCGGCGTACTGCAGTTGAGCCTGAGCACCGGACTCAACTACAGCCCCGACGAGAAGCCGAAGTTCCGGTTGACCGCCAAAAACACCTCGTCCACCGCCTGCAAGGCCGACTTCGGGCCGAAGAGCGCGGTGCTCACCATCACCGAGGCCGGTGGCGACGACAACCAGGTGTGGTCCTCCAAGGACTGCCCGCGCAACGCGGGCAGCCTGCTGCTGGAGGTCCCGGCGGGGTCGACCGTCGTCCACACCGTGGAGTGGGACCGCAAGAAGAGCGCCCCGCAGTGCGCGACGCCACCCGCGGGGACCGCGGGGCCCGGTACGTATCTGGTCGAGGCGAAGGCGCCTGGCGAGCCGGTGCAGCGCGCCTCGTTCGTCCTCGCGAAGGACTGAGAAAAGGCTGAGCACCCGCGAGACCGGTCGGCCCCCGAAAACACTTCGGGGCCCGGTCTCCCGGGCCCCGACACCGTCTGCGTCCCCTGCGCGTACCGCTACGTGTACGGCTAGACGTATCGTTCGAGGATCGACGACTCGGCCAGTCGCGACAGCCCCTCGCGCACGCTCCTCGCCCGCGCCTCGCCGACCCCGTCCACCGTCTGGAGGTCGTCCACGCTGGCGGCAAGGAGCTTCTGCAGACCGCCGAAGTGCTCCACCAGCCGGTCGATGATCGCCCCGGGCAGCCGCGGCACCTTCGCCAGCAGCCGGAAGCCGCGCGGCGAGACTGCCGAATCCAGCGTCTCCGGCGAGCCGCTGTACCCCAGCGCCCGTGCCACGACCGGGAGTTCGAGCAGTTCGGTGTGGGAGAGCGCGTCCAGTTCGGTCAGCGCTTCGGCGACCGTACGGGACCGCTTCGCGGTCGGCTCCGGCACATAGTCGCGCACGACCAGCTCACGCTCCGGCTCGACGCCCGCGATCAACTCGTCGAGCTGGAGCGAGAGAAGCCGGCCGTCGGTGCCCAGCTCCACCACGTACTCCGCGATCTCGGTCGCGATCCGGCGGACCATCTCCAGCCGCTGTGCGACGGCCGTCACATCGCGGACCGTCACCAGGTCCTCGATCTCCAGCGCCGAGAGCGTGCCCGCGACCTCGTCGAGCCGGAGCTTGTACCGCTCCAGGGTGGCGAGTGCCTGATTGGCGCGGGAGAGGATCGCGGCGGACTCCTCCAGGACCCGGCGCTCCCCGTCCACGTACAGCGCGATGAGATGCATCGACTGCGAGACCGAGACGACCGGGAAGTTGCACTGCTTGGAGACCCGGTCCGCCGTGCGGTGGCGGGTGCCGGTCTCCTCGGTGGGGATGGAGGCGTCCGGGACCAGCTGCACACCGGCCCGCAGGATCTTGGTCATGTCCTTGTCGAGGATCAGTGCGCCGTCGAGCTTGGCCAGCTCGCGCAGGCGCGTCGCGGTGAACTCCACGTCCAGTACGAATCCGCCCGTGCACATCGACTCGACGGTTCTGTCCATGCCCAGGACGATCAGCCCGCCGGTGTTGCCACGGAGGATGCGCTCCAGGCCGTCCCGCAGGGCCATTCCGGGCGCGACGGCGGTCAACGAGGCGCGCATCAGCGCCTCGTTACCGGTGCCTTGGCCGGACTTTCCGGGCGATGCTGCCCGGTCGCTGGCTGCCACTGCACTCCTCCGGTCACAGGTTTGCGGTGCCCTTACGTCCCTCATACCGTTCGTACGGACGGGCGAGACCAGGGCAAAGTCTACCGGCGCGCGTTCTCCTCCTGTGGGGCCTGTGCGTGAGACCGGCGCGGGAGCACTCTCAGTGCGTCGCCCATGTTGGCGACTTCTGTGACCTTCATACCGGCCGGGACCTTCCCGGGGTCGGTCGGAACCAGCGCGTGCGTGAAGCCCAGACGGTACGCCTCGGCCAGCCTGCGCTGGACTCCCGTAACCCTTCTGACCTCGCCCGCGAGGCCCACCTCGCCGATCGCCACCAGGTTCTTGGGGAGTGGTGTGTCGCTTGCCGCGCTGGCCAGCGCCAGCGCGACCGCGAGGTCCGCGGCGGGCTCGGAGAGCTTCACACCGCCGACCGTCGCGCTGTAGATGTCCCGCTTGCCGAGCGAACTGATCCGGCCGCGCTGTTCCAGAACGGCCAGCATCATCGACACCCGGGACGTCTCCAGACCCGAGGTGGTGCGCCGGGGCGAAGGGATCTGGGAATCGACCGTCAGTGCCTGCACCTCGGCGACGAGCGGCCGCTTGCCCTCCAGGGTGACGGTCAGGCAGGTGCCGGGCACGGGTTCGTCGCGGCGGGTGAGGAAAAGCCCGGACGGGTCGGCGAGGCCGGTGATGCCCTCGTCGTGCAGCTCGAAGCAGCCGACCTCGTCGGTCGCGCCGTACCTGTTCTTGACGCCTCGTACGAGCCGCAGGCGGGCATGGCGGTCGCCCTCGAAGGACAGCACCACATCGACGAGATGCTCCAGCAGCCGCGGCCCGGCGATCGCCCCGTCCTTGGTGACATGGCCGACCAGGAGCGTCGACATGCCGCGCTCCTTGGAGGCCCGGATGAGGGCCCCGGCGACCTCCCGGACCTGCGCCATGCCGCCGGGCGCCCCGTCGATCTCGGGCGAGGCGACGGTCTGTACGGAGTCGAGGATGAGGAGCGACGGCTTGACGGCGTCCAGATGACCGAGGACCGCGGACAGGTCGGTCTCGGCGGCGAGATACAGATGGTCGTTGATCGCCCGGATCCGGTCGGCGCGCAGGCGCACCTGGCTCGCGGACTCCTCGGCGGTGACATAGAGCGTGCGGTGTTCCTCGCTCGCGGCCTTGGCGGCCACATCGAGCAGCAGCGTCGACTTCCCGACGCCCGGCTCGCCCGCGAGCAGCACGACGGCACCCGGCACGAGACCGCCGCCGAGCACCCGGTCCAGCTCGCCGACGCCGGTCGACCGGGCGGTGGCCTGCCGGCTGTCGACCTGGCCGATGGGGAGCGCGGCGGTGCTGACCCGGCCGGCCGCGGTGGTCCGCACGGCAGGGGCGCCGCCGAACTCCTCGACCGTCCCCCATGCCTGGCATTCGGGGCAGCGGCCGAGCCACTTGGCGGTCGTCCAGCCGCATTCGGTGCAGCGGTAGGACGGCCGGTCCTTCGCGGATTTCGTACGGGCAGCCATGGCGCAACCGTATAGGTGCGGTCCGACAATGCCGCCGGGCGCGGTCCGCCGACGCCGCCGGACGCGGTCCGCAGACGCCGCCCGGCGCGGGTGCGCGCCCGCCAGCGGCCCGGATCCGCCCGGCTCTTCCGACGGAATCAGAGATTCCGACCCTCCTGAACCAGGGATCCCTGTCCCCTTTTGAGCGGTACGTTCACCCGTAAGGATTAAATGTGCCGAAGGGGCGCTATAGGCATGCTCTGTGCTGCCTACGGTCGCCAGGTGACGAGCAGCAGGCTGGAGCCCCCCACGCACACCACCGGCGCACACCGGGCGCGGCGCCGTGCGCCCCACTCCTCGGCGCAGCCTTCGCCGCAGCGGCCGCCCGCACGTTACGAACCGCATCTCGACGGTCTGTTCACCTACTGCCTCTCCGTGCTCTGCGACCACGATGCCGCCACCGAGGCGCTCGGCGGTGTGCTCGCGATCGCGGAACGGCAGGACGGCCGGTGCCCGGCGGGTGAGGAGGAACGTAAATCCTGGCTGTACGCGCTGGCCAGATGGATGTGTCTGCGCAAGCTCGCCGAACAGAAACAGGGCCGCCAGGCGCACCGCCACAAGGCCGGGAAGCTGTCGGGAAGACAGCCGGCCAAGCAGGAGGCGAAGCGGGCGGGCGGGGGGCCTCCGGGCAAGCAGGCGGGCGGGACGGCCGCCCAGGGGGCGCGCGCGGGCCGCCGTACGCCCCCGGCCGTCGTCGCGAAGGCCACTGCCGCCGCCCCCTTCACGCCGGGCGGCGCCCCGGCGGGCAACGACCCCGTCCCCGAATCCGAAGCCGCCGCCGAGGCGCACCGCCGTGAACTCGCCCAGCTGGCCTGGCCGGAGGCCGCAGGCACCACCCCCGAACAGCGCGAAGCGCTCGAACTCGCGGTGCGCCACCGCCTCGCCCCGCGCGCCGTCGCCTCCGTCCTGGGCCTCGAACCGGCGACCGCCCGCGACCTCCTGGCCGCCGCGGCCTGCGAGGTGGAACGCACCCGCGCAGCCCTCGCCGTCGTCGAGAGCGGCAACTGCCCCACCGTCGCCCGGCTCACCGGCGACCACCGCGTCCTGCTCTCCGCCACCCTGCGCCGCGAACTCGTCCGCCATGTCGACGACTGCCCCCGCTGCCGCCGGGCCGCCGAGCGGGCCGGCGCCGAGGGCCCCTGGCCGGGCGCGGCCGTCACCCCGGGCGCCGCGCTGCCGGTCGTCGAGGCGCCACGGCCGTCCGCGTACGTCGCGATGGTCCACGCCCAGCGGAATCGGTCCGGCGGCCCGCGCTTCGACCGGGCGGGCTTCCCCATGGACCCGAAGGACCACGCCGCGCGCCGGGACCGGCTGCGGGCCAGGGTCGTGACGACGACGGTGGTGGCGACGGTCGTCGCCGCCCCGGTGATCGCGCTGTGGACCGCCTACCGGGGCGCGCCGCAGACCGGCGAGGGCCACGACGGCTCCTCCGTCACCGCGACCGAGACGGACATCCGCCACGACCTCGGCGGCAACCCGGACGGCCACTACGAGAACGCGGGCAATGCCCGTCCCCAGCCCGGCGCCCGCTTCACGGACGGCAGTACCCCGGACGTCTCGGCCGAGGTGATCAGCTCGGGTCCGGTGCGGGGCGGCATCGGCGGGCTCACCGTCGAGGCCCGCTCGTCCGGCGGCACGACACTGATCCGCCTGACCGCCTCGGGCGGCGCACCCGTCGCCTGGTCGGCCCGCGCGGATGCGTCCTGGCTGCGCCTCAGCAGTTCCTCGGGCACGCTCGCCGCAGGCGAGAGCATCACGGTCCGCGTCCTCGTGGACCACCTGCGGGAACCCGCAGGTACCTGGAGCGCGCGCATCGCCCTCGCCCCTTCGGGTTCGGTCGTGGTGATCCGGGGACACGGGGCGACGGCACCGTCACCCGGCGGCCCGGGCCACCCGGGTACGGCCGACCCCTCCTCCCCCTCGGGCCCGTCCGTACCGTCGGATCCGCCCTCGTCCTCACCGGATCCCACACAGCCGACCGACCCGAGCCCCGACCCGACGGACTCCACGGGCCCCACGCCGTCACCGACGGACCCGTCCCCGACCGGTCCGACGCCGTCCCCGGACCCGTCCGACCCGTCGACGCCCACCGGCCCGGGTACGGGCACCACTGCCCCGACGAGCTGAAACGCTCCACCCGGGGCGACGACAGCCCGCGCGATGTGACGGGCCGAGCCACCGGAAGGCACCTCAGCCGTCACGCTCCGGTTGTCACGACGGATCCGCCGGGTGCGGCGCCATCGGCAGCAGCGAGGACAGGCGCTCCTCGCACAGCTCGACCAGCCGGTCGTACCCCTTCTTGCCCATCAGCTCGATGAGCTCCGGGCGGTACGACACATACACCGGCTCCCCGGCCCCGTGCGCCGACGTCGCCGATGTGCACCACCAGTGCAGATCGTGACCGCCCGGACCCCAGCCCCTGCGGTCGTACTCGCCGATCGACACCTGGAGCACGCGCGTGTCGTCGGGCCGGTCGATCCAGTCGTACGTACGCCGGATCGGCAGCTGCCAGCAGACGTCCGGCTTGGTCTCCAGGGGCTCCTTGCCCTCCCGCAGCGCCAGGATGTGCAGCGAGCAGCCCGCGCCCGCCGCGAACCCGGGACGGTTCTGGAAGATGCACGAACCCTTCCAGCGCCGCGTCTGGCGTTCCCCGTCGTCGTCGACCTCGACCCAGCCCGACTCCGTACCGACGTCGTGGAACTGCCACAGATCGGGGGTCAGCCGTTCGACATGGCTCGCCACCCGCTTCTCGTCGTCCTCGTCCGAGAAGTGCGCGCCCAGCGTGCAGCACCCGTCGTCCGCACGGCCCGCCTGGATGCCCTGGCAGCCACTGCCGAAGATGCAGGTCCACCTGGACGTCAGCCAGGTCAGGTCGCAGCGGAAGATCTGTTCGTCGTCCGCGGGGTCCGGGAACTCGACCCAGGCGCGTGCGAAGTCGATCCCCGTCTCGTCTTCGGACCGGTTCGGCCCGTTCACTTCCTGTTGCTGCATCTCCTGCTTCGTTTTCTGCTTCTTCGTGATTTTGCCCGGCTTCGCCTTTTTCGTCTTTGGCACGCGCCAAGAGTAAGTCCGCAGTCCCGGTAGCGTTCCGGGTATGAGACTCGGAGTCCTCGACGTGGGTTCGAACACAGTGCATCTGCTGGTGGTGGACGCGCACCCCGGCGCCCGCCCGCTGCCCGCGCACTCGCACAAGTCGGAGCTGCGCCTGGCCGAACTTCTCGACGAGGACGGGGCGATCGGCCCGGACGGTGTGGACCGGCTCGTGGCGACGATCGCCGACGCGCTCCAGGCCGCCGAGGACAAGGGGTGCGAGGACGTTCTGCCGTTCGCCACGTCCGCGGTACGGGAGGCGAGCAACGCCGACCAGGTGCTGGCCCGGGTGCGGGACGAGACGGGCATCGACCTCGCCGTCCTCAGCGGTGCGGAGGAGGCCCGGCTCACCTTCCTCGCCGCGCGCCGCTGGTTCGGCTGGTCGGCGGGGCGGCTGCTGGTCCTGGACATCGGGGGCGGCTCGCTGGAGATCTCGTACGGCATGGACGAGGAGCCGGACGCCGCGGTGTCGCTGCCGCTCGGGGCCGGCCGGCTCACCGCCGGGTGGCTGCCGGGCGACCCGCCGGACCCGGCGGAGGTGAAGGCGCTGCGCCGTCATGTACGGGCCAGGATCGCCCGGAGCGTCGGGGAATTCACCCGCCTCGGGCGCCCGGATCATGTCGTCGGCACCTCCAAGACCTTCAAGCAGCTCGCCAGGATCGCGGGCGCCGCACGCTCCACCGAAGGCCTGTACGTGCAGCGCGCCCTCACCCGCAAGTCGCTGGAGGAGTGGGTGCCGAAGCTGGCCGCGATGACGGCCGAGCAGCGCGGCACCCTCCCCGGGGTCTCCGAGGGCCGGGCCGCCCAGCTGCTGGCCGGGGCGCTGGTCGCGGAGGGAGCCATGGATCTGTTCGGGGTCGAGGAGCTGGAGATCTGCCCCTGGGCGCTGCGCGAGGGCGTCATCCTGCGCCGTCTGGACCACCTGCCGACGGAGCCGACGGAGCAGGCCGCGCTGCGCTGAGCTCCGCCGGGCGGCCGGAAGCCCGCCATGGCCCTCCTCACTTTCCGCCCGGGTCTCTCGGCGCGGCGTCACACTGCCCGTAGGCTGTCCCAGTGGCAGAACCAGTGGTGCGCATCCCGGATGCGAAGGTCGCCCTGTCGACGGCTTCGGTCTACCCGGAGTCGACGTCGACGGCCTTCGAGATCGCCGCGCGTCTTGGTTACGACGGTGTCGAGATCATGGTGTGGACCGACCCCGTCAGCCAGGACATCGAGGCGTTGCGACGGCTCTCGGACTACCACCAGGTGCCGATCCTGGCCGTCCACGCGCCCTGTCTGCTGATCACGCAGCGCGTCTGGTCCACCGATCCGTGGGTGAAGCTCCAGCGGGCCCGTGCCGCCGCGGAGAAGCTCGGGGCGACGACCGTCGTCGTCCACCCGCCGTTCCGTTGGCAGCGCAACTACGCGCGCGACTTCGTCACCGGGATCTGGCGCATGGCGGACGAGACCGATGTGCGGTTCGCCGTCGAGAACATGTACCCCTGGCGCTACCGGGACCGCGAGATGCTCGCGTACGCCCCCGACTGGGACGTCACCAACGACGACTACCGCCACTTCACCGTGGACCTCTCGCACACCGCGACGGCCCGCACGGACGGCATGGCGATGGCCGACCGGATGGGCGACCGGCTCGCCCACATCCATCTCGCCGACGGCAAGGGCTCCAACAAGGACGAGCACCTGGTGCCCGGCCGCGGCGACCAGCCCTGCGCCGAACTCCTGGAGCACCTGGCCCGTACCGGCTTCGACGGCCATGTCGTCATCGAGGTCAACACCCGCCGCGCCATGTCCACCGCCGAACGCGAGGCCGACCTGGCGGAGGCGCTGGCCTTCACCCGTCTCCACCTGGCGTCGTCCTCGGCCGAGGCGCCGCGCCCATGACCGGTGGCCAGACCGGTTCCACCGGTCCCACCAGTCCCGCAGGTCCCGCCCCCAAGCGCCGCGGCCGCCCCTCCCGCACGGCCGAGACCACCGGCCCCGACGCCCGCACCCGCATCCTGGAGGCGGCCCGCACCGAATTCGCGGAGCGCGGCTACGACAAGACGTCGATCCGGGGCATCGCCAAGGCGGCAGGCGTCGACTCCGCCCTCGTCCACCACTACTTCGGTACGAAGGACGAGGTCTTCGCGGCCGCCATCGAGCTCTCCTTCGAACCGGCCCTGGTGATCCCGGCCATCCTCGGCAACGGCACGGACGGCCTGGGGGAGCGGCTGGCCCGCTACTTCATCGCCGTATGGGAGAACCCGGCGTCCAGGGCCCCGCTGCTGGCGATCATGCGGTCCGCACTGACGCACGAGGCAGCGGCGAAGGTCCTCCGCGGTTTCGTCCTGCGCCGCCTCCTGGAACGCATCGCGGAGGCACTGGACGTACCGGACGCGACGTTCCGCGCGGAACTGGCCGCCTCGCACATGCTGGGGATCGCGATGCTGCGCTACGTCATCCGGGCGGAACCACTGGCTTCGGCGCCCCCGGAGAAGATCATCGCAATGGTGGCGCCGACGCTGCAGCGCTACTTGACGGAAGCGGAGTAACCATTCCGGCCTCGCCGGCTACCCCGGCCCCGCGGACCACCTCCACCCCCTCCGGGGCTTGAGGAGCGGGGTCCGGGGCAGAGCCCCGGTTTCGGGAAGGGGCGGGTAGGGGACAGCCCCGCGCAGCGGCCCCACTCTCACTCGCACCACCCCCCACCCCGCCCACCCACCGAGCACCCCATCCCGCATACCGGACACCTTGTCCAGATCTTGGAGCTGGAGGCGTAGGCTCGGAAGCAGTCTTTTCTGTCGAAGGAGCGAGAGACGATGCCCCAGCTGAGGTCCCGCACTGTCACCCACGGCCGCAACATGGCGGGCGCCCGCGCCCTAATGCGGGCCTCGGGCGTAGCGAGCGAGGACATCGGCAAGCCGATCATCGCGGTCGCCAACTCCTTCACCGAGTTCGTCCCCGGCCACACCCACCTGGCCCCGGTCGGCCGGATCGTCTCCGACGCCATCAAGGCCGCAGGCGCCGTCCCCCGCGAGTTCAACACCATCGCCGTCGACGACGGCATCGCGATGGGCCACGCCGGGATGCTCTACAGCCTTCCGTCCCGCGACATGATCGCCGACTCCGTCGAGTACATGGTCGAGGCGCACTGCGCGGACGCGCTGATCTGCATCTCGAACTGCGACAAGATCACGCCCGGCATGCTGATGGCCGCGATGCGCCTCAACATCCCGACGGTCTTCGTCTCCGGCGGCCCGATGGAGGCCGGCCAGGCCACCCTCGTCGACGGCACGGTCCGCAAGCTCGACCTGATCAACGCGATCACCGACGCCGTCAACGAGAACGTCTCCGACGAGGACATCCTCCGTATCGAGGAGAACGCCTGCCCCACCTGTGGCAGCTGTTCCGGCATGTTCACCGCCAACTCGATGAACTGTCTGACCGAGGTTCTCGGCCTCTCTCTCCCCGGCAACGGCTCCGTCCTCGCCACGCACACCGCCCGCAAGGCGCTGTACGAGGACGCCGGCCGCACGGTCGTCGACATCACCAAGCGCTACTACGAGCAGGACGATGCGACGGTCCTGCCGCGCGCCATCGGCACCCGCGCCGCGTTCGACAACGCGATGGCACTGGACATCGCCATGGGCGGCTCGACCAACACGATCCTGCACCTGCTCGCCGCCGCGCAGGAGGCCGAGCTGGCCTACGACCTCGACGACATCAACGAGGTCTCGCGCCGCGTCCCCTGCCTGTCGAAGGTCGCCCCCAACGTGGCCCCCGGCGGCACGTACTACATGGAGGACGTCCACCGGGCCGGCGGCGTCCCCGCCATCCTCGGCGAGCTGCACCGCGGCGGCCTGCTCGACGAGGACGTGTACTCGGTCCACTCCGACTCCCTCGCCGAGTGGCTGAAGAACTGGGACATCCGCGGCGGCTCCCCGTCCCCCGAGGCCGTCGAGCTGTGGCACGCGGCCCCTGGATGCGTCCGTTCCGCGACGGCCTTCTCGCAGTCCGAGCGCTGGGAGACCCTCGACCTGGACGCGGCCGGCGGCTGCATCCGCGACGTGGCGCACGCCTACTCCAAGGACGGCGGCCTCGCGGTCCTCAAGGGGAACCTCGCCGTGGACGGCTGCGTCGTGAAGACGGCGGGCGTCGACGAGTCGATCTGGACCTTCGAGGGCCCGGCGGTCGTCTGCGAGTCGCAGGAGGAGGCCGTCGACAAGATCCTCCGCAAGGAGATCAAGGAGGGCGACGTCGTCGTCATCCGTTACGAGGGCCCGCGCGGCGGCCCCGGCATGCAGGAGATGCTCTACCCCACGTCCTTCCTCAAGGGCCGCGGCCTCGGCAAGAGCTGCGCCCTGGTGACCGACGGCCGCTTCTCCGGCGGTACGTCGGGCCTGTCCATCGGCCACGCATCGCCGGAGGCCGCATCGGGCGGCACGATCGCGCTGGTCGAGGACGGCGACCGGATCAGGATCGACATCCCGAACCGCTCGATCGAGCTCCTCGTCCCCGAGGCCGAGCTGACCACCCGCCGCGAGGCGCTGAACGGCGTGTACGCCCCGAAGGACCGCGAACGCAAGGTCAGCGCGGCGCTGCGCGCGTACGCGGCGATGGCGACGAGCGCGGACCGTGGCGCGGTGCGGGACGTGTCCAAGCTCGGCTGAACAAGGGCTGAGACCGAAGCAGGCCGCCGGACCCCGCTCTCACCAGTGAGCGGGGTCCTGTCCGTCGACGGCGAACACGGACCCGTCGGGCGCGGTCCCGAAGACGGTCCGGCCGGCGGCGACAGGGGCGGGCAGCGCCGATGCGTACGTGAGCTTCCCGTCCCGGAGCCGAGGACTCGTCTGACCCAGGAGCGTTCCGCGCTCGGTGTCCACGGCGAGCAGCCGCCCGTCCGCCGCCGAGAAGTACAGCCGGTTCCCCGTGGCGAGAACGGGCGCCGACGTCCGCCCGGCAGCGGTCTCCAGCTGCCAGCGAACAGTTCTGCCGCCGGCCGGGCGCGTGTCGACGGCGACCAGGGTCCCGCCGTGCGCCAGCAGATAGGCGGTGTCCCCGCCCATCACGACCTCCGGTTCGTTCATCCGGAACGGCAGCGCGACCCGTGCGACGCGCCCCCGCTCCGGGTCGTAGCGGACGAGCCCGACGGTCTGGGCGTCCCCGTTCATGGATGTCAGGACGAGCGCACCGTCCGAGGTCCCCACCGGGGTGAGCATTCCGTCCAGCCGCCGTTGCCATGCCGCGTGCCCCGTTGCCGCATCGACGGCCGTGACCAGCGTGGTGGACCCGTAGGCCGAGTGCTCGAACGCGTAGACCAGCCCTGATCCTTCGTCGTACAGCGCGTAGTCCGGCCGCTGGTGCCCGGTGAGCGGATGCCGCCAGAGGGATACGCCGGTCGCGGAGTCGAGCGCTTCGGTCGTGCCGTCCTTACTGACCAGCAACAGCGTGTCACCTGCGGCGAAGGGGGTGCCGAGGTACGGGGAGAGATCCGCGTCCCAGACCTGTTCGCCCTTGGCGGGGTCGTACGCCCGGAGCTTCCCGCCCGGCACCGCCGTATGTACCAGACCGCCGGAGACCGACACCACGCCGACCGACGGGGTGTCCCCCGCGGTACTGCGACGGGACCACAGCACCCGTCCGTCCGCGGGGTCCAGCCGGGCCGCGCCGATACCGTCGGCCGCGCAGTACAGCGCCGCGGACGGGCCGGACGCCTCCTCGCCGGCACCGCCCGCCGAGGAACAGACCGGCGTAGAGGTGCCCGAGGTCAGAAGCGGCGTCCGCCACGGCGCGAACGCCGCCGCCGGGCCCTTCGTACCGCCTGACTCACCCGACTCACCGGAGCCGCTCGACTCACCCGAGCCGCCCGAGTCACCCGCCACACCGCTGGCCCACACCCCACCGGCACCCATGACGAGCAGCGCCGCGGTGGCTGCCAGCCATCGCCGCTTGCCGCCACCGCTCGCAGTCGTCTTCCTGCCCCGCGCAGCTGCGCCCGCACCTACGTGCGTGTCCGCATCCGCGTCCGCCCCCGTCGCGATCTGCAGCCCCGGTCCCGGCACCGCCGGGGCTCCGACGGCACCCGGCCGCCGCTGCGACGGTATGAACGCGGCGGCGTCGTACGAAGGAGGGTGCAGCGCCGCCATGATGTCGTCCGGAGTGGGCCGCTCCGCAGGGTCCTTCGCCAGGCACTGCCCGATCAGCGGAGCCAGATCCGTCGGAACCCCTGCCAGATCGGCCTCGTCGTGCACCACCTGGTAGGCCACGATGTACGGGCTGTCGGAGTCGAAGGGCCCCCGGCCGGTCGCCGCATGGACGAGCACGGCCCCCAGGGCGAACACATCCGCGGCGGGCCCGACTTCACGCGGCCGCTGGAACTGCTCGGGCGCCATGTACGGCGGCGAGCCGATCAGCTTGCCCGTCTCGGTGCGCAGATCGCTGTCGTACGGCCGGGAGATCCCGAAGTCGATGACCTTGGGTCCGGAGTCGGAGAGCAGCACATTGCTCGGCTTGAGGTCGCGGTGGATCACTCCGGCCCGATGGATGTCGCGCAGCGCCTCGGCAAGTCCCGCCGTCAGCCTGCGCAGTTCCGCGGGAGCCATCGGCCCGTTCCGCTTCACCTGGTCGGAGAGCGTGGGACCGGGCACGTACAGGGTGGCCATCCACGGCCGTGCGGCGTCCGGATCGGCATCGACGACCGGTGCCGTGAAGGCCCCGCTGACCCGCCTCGCCGCCCCGACCTCCTGCCGGAAGCGTGCCCTGAACTCAGGGTCTGCCGAGTAGTGCCGGTGCACCACCTTGACGGCGAGCTGCAGTCCCGAGGTGGAGCGTGCCAGGTGCACGACACCCATGCCGCCCGCTCCGAGACATGCCTCAAGGCGGTACTGACCGGCGTACTCCGGATGCTCCGCTTCCGGATTGGCTCCGGTACCTCGCAGCGGCGGCATCGCCCACCCCCGTGTGTTCGTCCGCAAGCGCGACGCACGGAGCCTAGTCGATGGTGCGTGCGATACGGGCGGGGCTTGTAGCCTGCGCGTCGTACACACCGTCTCTCAACGGGGGAGGGCCTCACGGCCATGGAAGAGCACACCGACACCACCACCGACGCGGCCGAGGGCGTGGCCACGCCGGCCGGCACCGACGACGTCGCCCGGTATCCCATCGCGCCCGGCTACCGCGTCAACGTCCGCACGGGACCGGGCACTCAGTACGGCATCGTCAGGACACTCCCGTACGGAATGAAGGTTCCGGTCTACTGCCAGAAGCCGGGGGAGCGGGTCACCGGCCCGTACGGCACCTCGAACCTCTGGGACAACATCGCCAACGGCCAGTTCGTGGCGGACGTCTACGTCCACACAGGCAGCGACGGCTACATCGCCCCGCGCTGCGACTGACGGGGACGGCGACCGGGACCGCAGGCGCCCGGGGATAATCGACCTCGTGAGCGAGAACAGCGAAGCCCCCGCCGCCGGCACCACGCCCGGCCCGCAGCCCGAGCCCCTGCTCTTCTTCGGTACGACCTGGGTCGACCACGACGGGGGCTACGGGCTGCGACGCGTCGGGGCGGCGGTCGGCTCCCTCGCGGCCGCGGTCGCCGCCTGCTTCCTACTCCGCTTCGCCTTCCAGGGACTGGAGATCGCCGACGTCGGCAACGTCGTCGGCATCCTGGTCGTCCTGATGTTCGCCATCTGCAGCGCCATCGCCTTCCGCAAGACGTGGGAAGGGTTCAGCCGCCGCCCGGCCGATCCGGCGCGCGAGGCCAATCTGCGCGGTCTCAAGACGATCGGCTTCGTCGGCTCTCTGGTCGCGTACTTTCTCCGTACGTTCAAGGAGGCACCGGGCGAGCAACTGCGCCGCGCGGAGTACGAGACGGCCCTGGCCCGCTATACGAAGCGCCGCTCGGCCCGCACCGGAAACCCGGCCGCCCGCAAGACCACCAAGGGCAAGCGCCCCAAGCGCAAGTAGGGCCCAGCGAGCGCGGGCCCCCACGGCGCGGCCCCCACGGCGCGGGCTCCCACAGCGCGAGCCCCCCACCGCGCGGGCACCCCCACAGCGAGGGCCCCCCGCAAGCTCAGGCGAACCTCCGCAACCGTCGGCACAGCCCCCCTCACGCGGGCCACGATGACCCCATGCCTCCTTCCGACTCCACCCCCAACCCCGACCCCGACCCCGACCTCGACTCCCGCTCCCGCCTGCCCACACCCCGCGCCCTCTCCTTCGACCGTGCAGCCGCCCAGTACGCCGCGGCCCGCCCCGGCTACCCGCCCGCCCTCTTCGACACCGTCGAGGAACTGGCCGGCCGCCCCCTGCGCGGCGCCCGCACCATCGACGTCGGCGCGGGAACGGGCATCTCCACCCGGCTCCTCCACGACCGGGGCGCCCGCGTCACCGCCGTCGAACCGGGCCGCGGAATGGCGGAAGAACTGCACCGGGCACTCCCGTACGTGCCGATCGTGCGCGGCGACGGCAACCGCCTCCCCCTCGCCACCGCATCGGCCGACCTGATCACGTATGCCCAGTCCTGGCACTGGACCGACCGGAGCCGCGCCACCCCGGAGGCCCTGCGGGTCCTGTGCCCCGGCGGCGCGCTCGCCCTCTGGTGGAACGTCTCCGACCACGCCGTCCCCTGGATCGCCGAGCAGGACGCCCGCCTCCGCCGCTTCTTCGGCGCCGACGAGAGCGCCCACGGCTCGCCCGTCCGCTTCCGCGACCTGCCGCCCGAGCTCGGCTTCGTACACCGCACGGTGCCCTGGACCCGACGGGTGTCCCTCGACACCCACCTCGCCAACCTCGGCAGCCACTCCGCCTTCCTCGTCCTCGGTGAGGAACCCACGCACCGATTCCTCACCGAGGAGCGCGACCGGCTCGCGGAGCTCTTCCCGGACGGCACGGTCGAGGAGAGTTACGTGGTCGACCTCAGCGTGGCGATCCGCCCGGGCTCGACCCCGTCCCCACCCCCAGACTCACCGAGCTCCTGATCCGCACGCCGAAGCGCCTCGCGGGCCTCCCGCTCCGCGGTCCAGCCCTCCAGGGCCGCGGCGCACGCGTGGTCGGTGTGGTGCAGCCCGCTGAGGTCCAGCACCACTACCCGGTCGTGCGGCAGGCCGTCCAGCGCGTCCAGCAGCTTCGGCAGGCGCAGGAACGTGGCGTGGCCCGCGACCCGTACCCGTAACGTCCCGTCGTCGCCGCCCTCGTGCGTCTCGATGTGCACATGGCTGATGTCCCAGGCGGTCTTGGCGACGGCCAGCAGCAGCCCCACCAGCACACCCTCGAAGAGACTCGTCGCCACGATCGTCCCCGCCGTCACCGCAAGCACCACCGCCTCACCACGATGCTCACGCCACAGCTGCACCAACGCCCGTACGGGAACGAGCTTGAAGCCCGCGTGCAGCAGCACCGCCGCCAACGCCGCCACCGGGATCACGCCGAGCGCGCTCGGCAGCACAGCCGCGAAGAGCAACAGCCACACCCCGTGCAGCACCCGCGACGCCTTCGTCCTCGCCCCGGCTTGGACATTGGCCGCGCTGCGCACGATCACCGCGGTCATCGGCAGCGCGCCGAGCAGCCCGCACACCGCGTTGCCCACCCCCTGCGCGATCAGCTCCTTGTCGTAGTGCGTCCGCTTCCCGTCGTGCAGCCGGTCCACGGCCGCCGCGCTGAACAGCGATTCGGCCGACGCGATCAGCGCGAACGCGAGGACGGTGCCGATGACGCCCACTTCCGTGAGCCGCGCCCAGTCCCCGGGCCCCGGCGGCCGTACGGCATCCAGCAGCCCGCTCACCGCGACCCGCCGCACGGGCAGGTCGAACAGCCAGGTCGCCCCGGCCGCCAGTCCCACCGCCACCAGGGGCGCGGGTACCACCCGGGCCGCCCGCCGCCACTTCGGCCACAGCGTGAGTACGAGGAGCGCCCCGGTCCCGACGGCGACCGCGCTGCCCGTCACGCCCGTACCGAGCACCAGCCGCGGCAGCCCGCCGAGCTTCTGCCCCATGGACCCGGGCGCCGCCGCATCGGCGAGCACGTACAGCTGCCCCACGACCAGCACCAGGCCGATTCCGGCGAGCATCCCCTGCACCACGGCTACGGACACGGCCCGGAACCACTGCCCGAGCCGCAGCACCCCCAGCCCCGCCTGCACCAGCCCGGCGGCCAGCACCAGCACCCCCAGGGCGCCGACCCCATAGCTGTGCACCGCCTCGTACACGAGCACGGTCAGCCCGGCGGCGGGCCCGCTGACCTGCACACTGCTGCCCGGGAGCAGGCCCGTGACGAGCCCGCCGACTATCCCGGTGATCAGCCCCAGCTCGGCCGGTACCCCGGAGGCGACGGCCACACCCACGCACAGCGGCAGGGCCACCAGGAAGACGACGAGCGAAGCGGTGAAGTCGGCACGCGAAATCGGAAAGGGCCTAAAGCTCGGGCAGTTCGGAAAACCACGCACGGGAAGCACCTCCATCGACTGACGGACACGTCATGGACAGGGAGATGCATGGGTACCGGGGGACGGTGAAATTCATTGTCCTTTACGGGAGTTGAATACCCGGCCCGGATCCGGAACCGGCTGATGGCCACGGAAGCGCAAAGAGGTGGAATGCCTCCGTCCGTTCACGCCCCCTTGACGGGCAGACACCGCCCGGATCAATATTCATCACATGATGAATTCTTCGGGCGTCGCCATCGAGGCCCGCGGCCTCACCGTCGTACGAGGCAACCGCACCGTCCTCCGCGACCTCGACTTCACCGTCGAACCCGGCAGGATCACCGGCCTCCTGGGCCCCTCCGGCTGCGGCAAATCCACCCTGATGCGTGCCGTCGTGGGCACCCAGGCCAAGGTCACCGGCACCCTCGACGTGCTCGGCAGCCCCGCCGGACACCCCACCCTCCGCCCGCGCATCGGGTACGTCACCCAGGCCCCGTCCGTCTACACCGACCTGACCGTCCGACAGAACCTCGACTACTTCGCGGCGATCCTCCAGCCGGGCCGCCGGGACCGGGACGCCCGCCGCGCCGCTGTCACCCGGGCGGTCGCCGAGGTCGATCTGGTCGGCCACGCCGACGCGCTGGCCGGCACCCTGTCCGGCGGTCAGCTCACCCGTGTCTCCCTCGCCGTGGCCCTGCTCGGCACGCCCGAACTCCTGGTCCTCGACGAACCGACCGTCGGCCTGGACCCGGTACTCCGCCGCGACCTGTGGAACCTCTTCCACACCCTCGCCGCCGACCGCGGCACCACACTCCTCGTCTCCTCCCACGTCATGGACGAGGCCGAGCGCTGCCACCGGCTGCTCCTCATGCGCGAGGGCGAGATCCTCGCCGACGACACCCCCGAGGCACTGCGCACCGCCGCCCACGCCGCCACCGTCGAAGAAGCATTCCTCCACCTGGTCGACAAGGCCGCCACCCCTCAGGAGACCGTCCGATGAGCACCACGCACCAGCACCAGCAGCCCTCGCCCCGGAGCGCCCCCCGGAGCCGTCCCCACCCGGCCGCACCACCCCTGAGCCCCGCCCGCACGCTCGCCACCGCCGTCCGCGTCCTGCGCCAGCTGACCCACGACCCCCGCACCGTCGCGCTGCTCCTCCTGATACCGGTCGTGATGATCACGCTGCTCCGGTACGTGTTCGACGGCAGCCCCCGCACCTTCGACGCCATCGGCGCCTCGCTCCTCGGCATCTTCCCGCTGATCACGATGTTCCTGGTGACCTCGATCGCCACCCTGCGCGAACGCACCTCGGGCACCCTCGAACGCCTCCTCGCCATGCCGCTCGGCAAGGGCGACCTGATCGGCGGCTACGCCCTCGCCTTCGGCGCCGTCGCGATCGTCCAGTCCCTCCTGGCCACCGCACTCTCGGTCTGGGCACTCGGCCTGGACGTCACCGGCTCCCCGTGGCTGCTGCTCCTGGTCGCCCTGCTCGACGCCCTGCTCGGCACAGCACTGGGCCTCTTCGTCTCCGCCTTCGCCGCATCCGAGTTCCAGGCCGTCCAGTTCATGCCGGCCGTGATCTTCCCGCAGCTCCTGCTCTGCGGACTGTTCATCGCACGAGACCGGATGGCACCCGTCCTCGAAGCGATCTCGAACGTCCTGCCCATGTCGTACGCGGTCGACGGCATGAACGAGGTCCTCCACCACACCGACATCACCGGCGACTTCATCCGCGACGTCCTGGTCGTCGCGGGCTGCGCCCTGCTCGTCCTCACCCTCGGCGCGGCCACGCTCCGCCGACGTACCGCCTGACCGGCCCCGGTGCGAGGATGACGGACACGAGCACCGAGAACCGTCAGCACGACGCACCGAGAACCGCGAGCACCGCCCGGAGGGTGAACCGCATGACCCAGACAGTTGCAGTCCTCGGCACCGGCAAGATCGGCGAGGCCCTGCTCAGCGGCATGATCCGGGCAGGCTGGCGCCCGGCGAACCTGCTGGTCACCACCCGCCGCTCCGAGCGTGCCGAGGAACTCCACAGCCGCTACGGCGTCGATTCCGTCACCAACGCCGAGGCCGCCAAGCGCGCCGACATCCTCATCCTCGCGGTCAAGCCCCAGGACATGGGCCGGCTCCTCGACGAGCTCGCCGAGCACGTCACCGCCGACCGCCTGGTCATCAGCGCCGCCGCAGGCATCACGACCGCCTTCATCGAGGACCGCCTCACCGCGAACACCCCGGTCGTACGCGTCATGCCGAACACCCCCGTCCTCGTCGACGAGGGCATGTCCGTCATCTCCGCGGGCAGCCACGCCACCACCGAACACCTCGCCACCGCCGAGGCGATCTTCGGCGGCGTCGGCAAGACCCTGCGCGTCCCCGAGTCCCAGCAGGACGCGGCCACCGCCCTCTCCGGTTCGGGCCCCGCGTACTTCTACTTCCTCGTCGAGGCGATGACCGACGCGGGCATCCTGCTCGGCCTGCCCCGCGCACAGGCCCACGACCTGATCGTCCAGGCCGCCATCGGCGCCGCCGTGATGCTCCGCGACAGCGGCGAACACCCGGTCAAGCTCCGCGAAGCCGTCACCAGCCCGGCCGGCACCACCATCAGCGCCATC
Source organism: Streptomyces sp. NPDC048473 (assembly GCF_043200155.1). Classification (NCBI taxonomy): domain Bacteria; kingdom Bacillati; phylum Actinomycetota; class Actinomycetes; order Kitasatosporales; family Streptomycetaceae; genus Streptomyces; species Streptomyces sp. NPDC048473. Next base: position 2,065 of record NZ_JBICXE010000032.1, on the reverse strand, counting down.
CGCGAGCTGGAGAACCACGGCGTACGAGCCGCCCTCATCGCCGCCCTCGAAGCCGCCCGCGACCGCAGCCGCGAACTCGCCTCCGGCAACGGCTGACGGCTACCCGGCAGCCTCGATCAGTTCCGCACTGCGCACCACCTTCGCGAACCCACCGCCGTGCAACGACACGGCGGTGGCCCGCGCCAGCTCGTCCGCGCCCAGCGTCCACCCCCACGGCCCGACCCCGTCGAAGGTGTACGTCGCATCCAGCGCGAAGAACACCTCGTACCCGAGGTTCCCGCCCATCCGCGCCGTCGTCTCCGCGCACATATTGGTCTGGATCCCGGCCACCACGATCTGCCGCACCCCGCCCCGATCCAGCCACGCCCCGAGATCGGGCGTCCCGTAGAAGGCGGAGTTCACGCTCTTCGTCAGCAACAGCTCGGGCCCGCTTCCCTTCCCCCGCCGCTCCTCCACATACCCCTTGAAGTCGTTCCCCGGCTGCCCCACCCGCAACGGCGAATCCGGCTTGGGCGAGTCATGCCGTACGAACACCACGGGCCGGCCGCTCGCCTGCCAGGCATCGATCAGCCCCGCGATGTTCCGATCGGCCCCGGGATTGTTCCGCGGCCCCCAGTACGCCTCCTCCTCGAAGCCTTCCTGTACGTCCACCACGACCAGTGCTGCGTTCTCTGCGATCTCCATACGAACGATGCTGCCGCGTCGCACCCCCACGGCCCAGAGCTCAAAAAGCCATCGACCGATGCTTTACTGCCACCGTGCCCATCACGCCCACGACCGCCCGCCCCGCCACCCGCATCGCGCTCGTCTCCTTCCCCGGCATCCGAGCATTCGACGTCTCGGTCATCACGGAGGTCTGGGGCGTGGACCGCACCGACCGTGGCGTCCCGCCCTTCGACCTGCGCCGCACCGCCGCCGACCCGGCCCCCATCCCCCTGCGCGGCGGTCTCTCCCTCACCCCCGACCGCACCCTCGCCTGGCTCACCCGCGCCGACCTGATCGTCGTCCCCGGCCTCGACGACCACCTGACACCGGCCCCCGAACCGGTCCTCGAAGCACTGCGCCGCGCGCACGCCCGAGCCATCCCCATCGCGGCCCTCTGCGGCGGAGCCTTCACCCTCGCCCAGGCCGGCCTCCTCGACGGCCGCCAGGCAGTCACCCACTGGAACCTCACCGACCTCCTGCGCACCCACCACCCCCACGTGACAGTCGTCCAGGACGCCCTGTTCCTCCACGACGACAACATCTGGACGTCAGCTGGCACCGCAGCCGGCATCGACCTCTGCCTTCACCTCGTACGTACGACCCACGGCGCCGAGACCGCCGCGACGATCGCCCGCTCGATGGTCACGGCCCCCTTCCGCACCGGCACCCAGGCCCAGTTCATCGAGCGCCCCACGTCCCACACCGACCGCGACGCCGACACGCTCGCCTCGGTACGGGCCTTCGCCCTGACCCATCTGGCCGAACCCCACACAGTCGCCGACCTCGCCGCCCACGCCGGAATGTCTTCCCGCTCCTTCGCCCGCCACTTCCAGGCCACCACCGGCACGACCCCACTCCGGTGGCTGATCACCCAACGCATCGCCGCAGCCCAGAAGCTCCTGGAACGCACCGACCTCCCCCTCCCCGAGGTCGCCCGCCGCACCGGCTTCGGCAGCGAGATCACCATGCGCCAGCACTTCGCCACCCACCTCTCCACCAGCCCCCGCGACTACCGCCTGGCCTTCCACCGGAGCCCGGACCGGCCCGAGGTTGACACGACACGCCCACATCCGTAATGTTCTCCGAGTTGTCCGACGTGAGCGCTGACCCCGGTCGGTCCCCGGACAGCCATTCCGCAGTAACCACATCTGGTCAGCGACATCTGTCGCTCGACTTTCTGTGCGCATTTGCGAAATGAGGAATCCGCGTTCGAAGGAGCGCGACCCCGATTAGCGTCGAGGCCCTGGATTCGCTAAAGTCTCACTCGTCGGAACGGCCCAACAGCCGGGAAGACAAACCCCACTGACTGGGAATCAGGCCCGAAAGGATCTGATAGAGTCGGACTCGCCGGAAAGGGAAA
>NZ_JBICXE010000031.1:0-94200 GCF_043200155.1 Streptomyces sp. NPDC048473 | reverse complement strand
CCCGCGGAGCGGGATATGCCCCGGCAAGCCGGGTCATAGTGAATGAATTGCGCAAGCGCAATTCGAATTCCGGCGCAAGCGCCGGAATGGAATTCCGTAAACGGAATTCCGGGAGGGAATGCAATTCGCGCAAGCGCTCATTGCGGGCACCCGCGCAAGCGCGGTCGCCTGGGCTGGCAGCAAGGGGAGGTGCATCACGTGCGACCCTGTGTAGGGCTTGGGGTTCCTGGCCACCACCCCCGCAACGGATGTGACGGGCTGTCGGCCCGATCGGGTGCCGGCCTCACTGCAGTGACGGGTTCCGCTGCGCTCCACCCTGACCACTCCCCCACCCTCGAAACTGCCCGGTCACACCCACTAATACCCCACCAGCATACAGGACGACCGGCCGCTTCGGGGTAAGATTCGGCCATGTATCACCCTGGGGGTGAAAGTTGGCGCGTGGGTGATGCATCACGGGTTGTGCCTGTGTAGTGTTTGGGTCCAGACACCACAACCCCGGGCCACACCATCGCGCCGGGACCTTCCATTCTGATTACGCGCGACATTCCGCGAAAAGGAGAACACGGGAAATGGCCGTGAAGTTGCGTGACCACCAGATCGAAGCCGTTGCCGCCATCGTGCGGGGCTTCGATATCCCGCCGGGCGGTATCCCCGTGAATGGCCTTCGCGGGCAGGTGCACGCCGCGTGTGGCACGGGAAAGACCATCATTGCGGCGACGTCGGCAAAGCGCATTGTTCCCAAGGGCCGCATTCTCGTCCTGGTGCCGACGCTGGACCTTCTGACCCAGACGGTGCAGGCGTGGCGCGAGGCTGGGCACGCGGGGCCGGCGGTTGCGGTGTGCAGCCTGACCGACGACCCGGAGCTGTGGAACCTCAAGGTGCGCTCCACCACGAACCCCGTGCAGCTGGCGCTGTGGCACGGCTCGGGGCCGGTCACCATCTTCGGGACGTACGCCTCGCTGGGAGTCCTGGCGGAGGCGTTCGAGGGCGTCTACGGGCAGACCTTGGCCCCGATGGACCTGACGGTGGTCGATGAGGCGCACCGGACAAGTGGCTCGATGGGTAAGGCGTGGGCCGACGTCCACAACCAGGGCGTCATCCCGTCGCACCGTCGGCTGTACCTGACGGCGACGCCGCGGATCTGGGAGGAGCGGCTGAACCGTGAGGTCGCCGAAGGGACGCGTGACCCGCTGCCGCGTGAGATGGCGGCTTCCATGGATGACGAGAGGGTCTTCGGGCCGGTCCTGTACAAGCTCTCGTTGGCTTCGGCCGTGTCGCGGAAGCTGCTTGCGCGGTACCAGATCATCGTCCTGGAGCTCCAGGACCCGGTCGTCACGCCCGAGCGGCTGATGGGTGAGGAGCGGCACAGCGAGAAGGTCCGTGGGGAGCGCCTGGGGGCGCTCCAGGCCGCGCTGCTGCACACGATGGCGCAGCACAACCTGTCGACGTGCATCACCTTCCACCACCGGACGATAGAGGCACAGGCGTACGCGGAGGGCCTGGAGCGCGTCGCGGCGAAGCTGCACGCCGACCAGCCAGAGAAGTACCCGGCGAAGATCTGGGCGGACTGGCTGTGCGGCGAGCACGTCCCCGAGCGCCGGCGGGGAGTCCTGGGCGGCTTCGGGTCCACCGCACAGCGGGCCGTGCTCTCGAACTGCCGTGTCCTGGGTGAGGGTGTCGACATCCGGGCGGTGGACTCGGTGGCCCTCCTGGACCCCAAGGGCGCTCCGCACGACATCGTCCAGGCGATTGGCCGGGCGCTCCGGCAGAAGCCCGGACAGGGCAAGGTTGCCTCTCTGATCGTGCCGGTATTTCTCCATCCGGGAGAAAAGCCGGAAGACATGTTCACCTCCGGATCGTATAAGCCCCTGGTGAAGGTATTGGAGGGTCTGCGCGCTCACGACGAAGAGGCAATCGAATTGCTCGCGATTCCGCAGGAGCCTCAGAAGGACGTGGTCCAGCCGTCCGAGTACATCGGTTCGCCGCCCGAGGAAGGCGAGGACGAATCCCGTCTGCTGCTCCGCTTTGCCGCTCCCCGTGACCCCGTGATGGTCGCGGACTGGATTTCCTTCAACGTGATCGACACGGAGCGCCAGGACTGGGGTCGCGGCTGGGCGGCGCTCAAGAAGTTCGCGGAGCGTGAGCTTCACGCCCGGGTTCCGTACGGGCACAAGGAGGGCGCGTACCCGCTGGGGCAGTGGGTCGCGGAGCAGCGACGGGCGTTCGGGGCGGGGCAGATGACCGGCCTGCGCGCCCAGCGGCTGGAGAAGCTCGGCATGGTCTGGAACCCGGCCGATGAGCGGTTCCAGGAGAACCTGGAGGCCGCCAAGGCGTACTACGACCAGCACTGGACGCTGTGCGCTCCGAGGTCCGCCGTGGCCCTGGACAGGCCGGTGGGGCAGTGGCTGTCCAACCTCCGCCGCGCGGGTGCGCTGGAGGGTCACCCGGAGTGGGAGACGGCGCTGCGTGAGGTTGACGAGGACTGGAACCCGTCCTCGCCGCCGGAGTGGCAGCGGCATTACGCCGTGGTGCGAGAGATGCTCGCGGAGGAGAGCATCCTCGCGTACATCGAACCCGGGGTGACCGTCCACGGGATGGACCTCGGGAAGTGGCTGGCCAAGCAGCGGACGCCGAAGGTCTGGGCTGCCCTGAGTTCCGGGCAACGTGAGCGCCTGGAGGCCATCGGCGTCGTGCCGTTGGCGGCAGAACTGGAAGCACCGGTGAAACCGTCCACGACGCCTGTGAGCGCCTTCGAGAAGGGCGTAGCAGCCCTGGCGCAGTACAAGGCCCGCGAGGGCTCCGTGACCGTCCCCAGGGCTCATGTGGAGCGGCTTGAGGACGGGAGCGAGGTCAAGCTCGGAGTGTTCCTCAGCAACAGCAAAAGTCGACGGGACAAGCTGACCGCCGACAAGCTCGCCGCGCTGGCCGGCCTCGGACTGGCGTGGGCTGCGTGACAACACGATCGTTCCAGATGCCCGCTCCGATGATTCGGGGCGGGCACAGTCAGGAAGCTGCAGCGGCTGTCGGCACGGCAGTCTTTCTCCAAGGCGCTGCAGGGTCTCCCAGGGTGTCGAGCATGAGTTGGCACCAGGTGATGGCCGCGTTGGCCGCCAGTTGAGCGTGACGGATTCCAAGGTTGATGGGTGCGCTGGCCTGGCCGTGTCCAGTGCCGTATCCGCGGTTACGGAGTTCCGCTACGCCGACGGCGATCGAGGCCACGCCGCCGAGGATCTTCTTGACCGCGTCAGTGCCGTCCGGGCCGGGGGTGACGGATGAGGCGTCAAGATGGAGAGACTTCTGGGCCTGCTTGACGAGGGCAGGCACCTTCGTGTGCTCATCGAAGGCAATTCCCCGTTCCCGCAGTACCGTCTTCGCGGTCGCCTCGATGAGTTGCTTGGCGCTTCCGATCGCGGCGGCTGGATCGTCTGCGATGGTGCGGCTGACGCGTTCCAGTTCCGCCAGGATGCCCGACGGGTCGGTCAGGTTCTCCAGGTGCCCGGTGGAGACTGGTCGGCGCAGCCATGAGATCCGTCCACGCTCGTCTACGCTCAGGCCGTCGCGTTCCAGTTTGACGGTGACTTCCTCTAGCCAGTTGCTCTCCCAGCCGCTCTGTCGGTGATAGCGGATGAAGTCTTCGAAAACGAGAAGCGCACGGGAGACGTGGGTGTAGTCCGTCCAGTCGGCGGCAGCGGCATACTTCTCGAACTCGATTCGGCGCACGCTGGTGTCTTCGTAGTTCAGCTCGTCCTCGGGAATGGGGGCGAAGTTGTGGTTCTGCCACGCCTCAGCCACAAGGCGCACCGTCATGCCGGTCGCCAGCGAGCGGAACTCATTGCGTGTGGCGCGGCTGACCAGGTCTCTACGGTACGACGACATGTTCAGACAATACGGCTGGCCGCTGACCTCGGAAGCGGAATTTCCTTACTCCTGTTCCGCCTCCCCGTCGGTTTCGTCCCCGAGGCCAGCAGCATCCCGCCCCAGGTCCTACACGCACTTGAGTGCGATGCCCGGGGGAGCTGCGGCATCGCATTGGTGCGCGTGTAGGACCTGGAACCATGGGCCGCTCCCCCGGCGAACTACGGTGCAGCGGGGGCGGGCTCGGTGAACGAAATCGACTTGCCGGTGGCGTGGGCATAGTCGATTTCTCTGCTCGTGGACTCGCCGATGTACCCGCCAGGGTTGACGACCAGGACCCGGTCTGCCAGGTCGATCTTGCGCAGGTGGAGGGCGTCCAGCGCCGTCTTCTGCTTGTCGGTGATCAGCTCGTCTGCTTCGCCTGGCGCGAGAACAATGACCCCGGCGAAGGTCAGATCACGATGCACCGCACGCATCTCGTCCAGGAACCGGGTAGAGCCGCAGATGCAGACGATTTCAGGTCGGTCGGGCACAGCTCAGCCCTTCGCTCGAACGGGACGCCGCCAGCGTGCACGTCGGTATTGCATCGGCAGGAGGTTAGCGGGTTGGCCGGCCGGTCAGCCGTCGGCTCGTTCCTTCTCGATCGCATTCATCCTGCGGGTCATGTCGATCTGCGCGCGCATCCGCGTGTCGAACAGGGCCTCCGGATCGCCGTCGGGTCCGGCGTTCGCAGCCAGCAGCGAGGCGACTTGGCTGGCGAGGACAGTGACCACGTCGGCCGTCCCCACCGGGCCGCGGACCTCAATGAGTTTGCGCACGGCGTCGTCGATGCGGTCCATGGCCTCCTCGCCTTGGAGGAACAACCCGAGCCGGTCGGCGAGGAACATGCGGACGACCGCCACACCGTCGGCCAGGGCGGTGTCCACGTTGAAGTCGACGCGGGCCTTCTCCGACTCCTTGAGCACGGCCGGAATCGTGTACGTCCGCTGCTCCGGAATGAGGCCCTCCTCTCGCCACTTCTCGTACGGGATGGGGCCGACGGCGTCACGGCGTGCACGGTGTTCGTTGGTCGGGCGGCCGCCCGCGGTGCGGCAGGCCCGCCCTGCGGCTGTCTTGCAGGTCGGGCATTCGACACGGCGCATCCACGAGCGCACGAGATCCATATCGGCGCCGGAGTGGAGGTGGCGTCGCCACTCGCCGCCCCACGGGATGCTCTGCGATCCGTTCTCCACGCCCATTGCCCCCTGGGTCCGGTGGTGTGTGCCGTCGTCGATGCCGTGATGATGACCGTACCTGCGGTGACGCCCCTCAGCGGCCGATCGGGAGAATGCCGTCCAGGCAGCTGTCAGGCGCTGCCCTCCAGCGCGTACAGCTCGTAGGGAACGTCCCGAGTTGGCCCCGACCCCGCCGACCGGCCCACCAGGGATGTGCTCGAACACCTCGCGGCCGTCGTCGTCGGCCGCGACGAGCGCGACGGCCAGGTCGGGGGTCGCACGCAGAAGCGTGGGTCGCGGCGACGGACGGCGGCCCCGCACGGGGAAGAACGAGGCGGGGGCGGCCGGGGCTGGCGGGTCCGCAGCGTCGTTGAACGGTGCGGCCCCAGGATGGCCCCGGGTCGTCATGGCTGATCGCCGGGGCCGTGGTGTTACTGGAAGAGCTACTGCGTCAGCGCGGCGAGGGCCTGGTCGGCCATCTGTACACCCATCGTGGCCGCGATGGTGGTGCCGGCCTCAAGGAGCTTGTCCTTGACCTGCGTAGCGAACTGGCGCAGGCGGCCCGGCTCGGGGTTCTCGGAGGTCGCCTCGGTGTGGAGGTTCTGGGCGACGTTTTCCAGTTCCGCACGGTCTGTCTCGGACATGCCCAGGGTGGTGCTGACCTGACCGATGTACCCGGCGAGCTGGGCGAACAGCGCCGGGTCGACACCGTCGGTGTTGTACTGGTTGAAGTGCTGCTGATCGCCGATGATGACACCCTTGGCGTTCGGCATGTAGTTGTTGTATGTGGTGCCGGGACGGGGCTGGTTGACGTGGTCCTGCACGCTTCCTCCTGCCAGGGCGCAGCTGACGCCCTGGGGTGTGATGGCGACGGTGGCGGGCTCGGTCTCGATGCGCTCGATCAGCTTGTGCTGGGACAGGTAGGCGAGTGCTTCGTGCAACTCGGTCCCGGTGATCTCGGATCCGGCGAAGTAGGCGGCGGGGGTGGCGAAAAACAGCACCGGGTTGATGGGCTTCTGGTCACCGGCGGTGTCGAAGAGCCACCGGTGGAAGGCGTCCATGGTGTAGCGGAGCCGTGCGGCGCGGTTCTTCTGTAGCTCCTTCAGCCGGTGCACCTCAACCATGCCTTCATCGCTGAGGTGGATGGCGTAGAGGCCGGAGGCCGCCCTCAGAGCCTTCACTAGGCCCCGTTGTTCCAATTGCAGAGCAAGGGGTACTGGGCTCTCCGGAAAATCTTGTTCGATCTGTTCGATGTTGGCACCGCCTCCGGTCCGGGTCTCCAACCAGAGCAGCAGCCGGGCCGGATAGCCGCCGCTCTCAGTCACGTCGCCGCTGGGGTTCGCGCTGAAGGTGGCATCGAGCTGGGCAGACACGCGAGGAGGGTTGCGTCGTTGAGCGCTCTCCAGGCTCTTGTTGGTCTCCTTGACCAGGTTCCTCGCCCACTTGTCCAACTCCCGCTTGTTGATCCCGTTGCGGGCCACGTTGCCCTCCTGTCTCAGGTACCTCAGCCAAGGGTACGGAGCGGGTCCGACAACGGGCCTTCCGTTTGCCAGAACGAAGAGGAGGTGCTGACCGCGCGACGGTAGACGGCCTCTCCTCGTCGCCCTGGTCCTTCAGCCGCTGGGCAGGAAACCGGGCGAGACCCGCGTCCCGTGCTGGCCAGCACGGAAAGGAGGCATGAGCGGCTGGATGTCGTGGAACTCGATTGCGATCTGTGGCTCCTTCTCGGTTGAATCGGAACTTAGCGGACAGTGCGGCAATCTCTGGGAATTGGCCGACAGCAAGGCCTGATCTGCTATCCGATCCGAGGAGCTTTCTGTGAACACACCATCGGTGCGGCCGCGCTGGGAGGGTCTGCCGGAGGAGGTGCGGGCCGAGGTGCAGGCACGTCTCGGTTCGCCGGTAGTCGAAGTCAGTTATCCCGAGGGCGGTTTCACCCCTGGGCTTGCCGTGCGGCTGAGGTGTGCCGACCGCGGTGAGGTGTTCCTCAAGGCCGCGGATCTGGCGCTGCCGATGGCGTCCCATTACCGAGCCGAGGCGGTCGTCGGGGAGCACCTTCCTTCTGTGATCGCGCCCGAGCTGTGGTGGTCGGTGGAGTCTCACGGCTGGATCGTCAACGCCTTCGAGGCGGTCCTGGGCGGGGAGCCCGATCTGCGGCCCGGGTCCGCGGACCTGCCCGGCGTTTTGGACGTGGTCGGGTCGCTGGAGCGGGAGTTGACCCCGTGTCCGGCCCCCGTGGGTGAGACCGGGGAGACCTTGTCTCTGCTGGCAGGTCACTGGGAGCGGCTCGCTGCTGCCCCTGCCGGCCCGGATGCCTGGTGTACTGCGCGTCGCGCCCGGCTGACGGAGATGGATGACCGGGACCTGTTGGTGAAGGCCGCTGCGGGAGACACCTTGGTCCATTGCGATCTGCGGGCGGACAACATGCTCGTGGATACCGAGCGGGTCCGGGTCCTGGACTGGTCCTGGGCGGCTCGTGGCGCGGCGTGGGTGGATGCGGCATTCTTCGTCCCGCAGCTGATCCTCGCCGGTCACAGCCCCGCCGGAGCGGAGGCAGAGCTCCGAGCGCGGGTACCGGCATGGCGGGCGGCAGATCCGAAAGCCCTGAGCATGTTCGCGGTGGCGATCACCGGCTACTGGGCATGGAACCAGGCAAACGGCCCCGGCGGCGCACTGGGTGCGTACCGGGGCCGGGCGGCGGAGGCCGGCAGGCGGTGGATCGACTACCGGCTCAGCTGACGCCTCGGAGCGGCGGGGACTTGGTGGTCAGTCAGGCCGCGGGTGAGGACAGACAGCAGGTGCGGGGCCACGAGGTACCCGAGGTAGTCCTTCCCGGTGCGGCCGTCGGGTGCCTGCCACAGCGCCGCCCACGCCTCGTGGAGGGTCGGAAGGCCGTCGTGGGTGGTCAGGGACTGGGCGAGGGCGGCGGCGGAGCGTTCCGCGCACCGGACCTGTTGGTGGTAGGTGGTGATGTTCCCGCCGAGGAAGACGTGGGGGCTGGTGAGCACGTTGAAGATCAGACGGAGCCGGAAGGCGTCGGTGCTCAGGAACCAGGTCTCGCGGACCGTCGGAGGCGGGGTGCCCCAACTGGCTTGGAATCCGGCGAGGGCGGCGGCCTGGTCGACCTCGTGGCCGGTGGCGTACAGCTTCACCGCGTAGGGGACTTCCTCGTCCAGGTCCAGGCCGTGCCGGTGGTGCAGCGCCACGACTGCGGCAGTGAGCGCGCTCAGGTCCGCGTCGTCCAGCGGGTGGTCGCCGGTGTAGAGGAGGTCGAGGTCGGAGGTCGGCTGGTGGGTGCCGGTCGCGTGGGATCCGTAGGCGAGTACGTAGCCGCCGGCGCCGGGCATCAGGTCTGCGGCCTCCAGCAGGATCGTGGGTGCCGGGGCAGGGATCACCGGGATGCCTCCTGACCAAGGCAGGTGACGTAGTCCAGGACGTCGCGCATGTGGGTGGTGGTGATGCGCGGGTTGATGGACATGAACCGCAGCGGGGCCAGGACGGCTCCGCGCCGGATGTGGCCGTGGTCGTCGGGGAGGGTGAACTGGTGCAGGTGCCAGTGCCCTTCGTCCATCAGGCGGCGGTGGATGGCCCGGTTCACTGCGTTGATGCGCTCCACCTGCGCCTCGGTCGCGGTGCCGGGGTGAGTACCGGGTGGCAGGTAGCAGAACGCCACCGCGCACAGGTCCGGGTCGTGCAGCCGCATCAACTGGGGGTGAGCGTCCACGAGAGTCGTGAACACCTCCGTACGGTCCAGGCGCTCATCCATCATCCGGGCCAGTCCCTGGCGGCCCTGGGAGCGCAGTGCGGCCCAGGCGCGCAGGCTGGTCCATTCCTTCGTGCCGAGCTGCGGGGTGACCTGTCCGAAGGCGTAGTCCTCTTGCATGATCAGGTCGGAGTAGGAGGAGACCATGCGCAGGGAGGCCGGGTCGCGTACGAGGAGTGCGGATGTGGCATAGGGAACGTTGAGGACCTTGTGAGGATCGACGGTGACGGAGTCGAACGCTTCGATGCCGTCGAGGAGGTGGCGGCGGCGCGGGGTGAGTGCGGCCATCAGGCCCCAGCAGGCATCCGCGTGCAGCCACACCGACTGGTCCGCTGTTCGGACGGTGTCGTGGACAGCTCGCAGGTGGTCGATGGTCTGAGTGCGTGAGTCCCCCGCGTAGGCGACGACGGCCATCAGGCGGCCGGCGTTGTCCTTGACGGCCTGGGCGAGGGCGGTCAGGTCGTAGCGGAAGTGGTCGGTGTCGACCTCGATGAGGTGGGTGCCGCAGCCGGTCCAGGCCGCGGCGCTCTTGACGCTGTAGTGGCCGACCCCGCGGGGCACCACGAGCCCGAAGCGCTCCGGGTCACGCACGCCGTCGGTCAGCGTGCCGGGAACCGTGTGCTCGCGGGCGAGCATCATCGCAGTGGTGTTACTGCCGGTGCCGCCGTAGGTCGTGATCCCTCCGGCCTCCCACACCGACGTCACCTCGCAGGCCGGCACCGTCGGATAGCCGATCAGCTCGCGCAGCCACCGGATCACGGCGATCTCCGCCATGGTGCCCGACGGAGAGCAGAACGACTGGTTGATCAGGTTCTGCTGAGCCAGAAGCGCGAAGATGCCGGCGACGAGGGAGGCGGGGTCGGCGCCGGTGTCGCCGAAGCCCATGAAGCGGGGGCTGTTCATGTTCACGCAGTACGGCAGCAGCCGCTTGGAGATGTCCTCCCAGATCGCCTGCGCGGTGGCGGGCTGTTCTGGCAGGTCTTCGAGCAGCAGATCACGCAGCGCGTGCGGGGTGGCCCTACGGGCGAAGACGTCTTCGCTGTCCTTGAAGGCCAGCGACTGGGCGATCACCTCCTGGAGTATCGGAGTGAGTGCGGTGAGCGGGCTCGGTGTTGACGGCATCTCGTCCTCCAGCAGCAGGTCAGAGAGGAACCAGGTGGCCAGCCTCCTGCCCGGGTGAGGCAGCGGGCGGCTTGTGCTCCAGCTTCACGCCGGGTCTGGTGGGCCGTCATTGAGGCGCTCGCGGCCCGTCATTGGGGGCCGCCGTGCCGAGCTGTCGTGCCACGCCTGGCGCAGCTCGGTCGTTGCGGTGCTCATGGCGGTGCCCCCTCTCGATGTCGAGTGGTGCTCGCTCCGTCCGGGTTGGAACGGGGTGTGGTGCCGTGCGCCGCGCACCCGGGGTCGTTGGTCCCCTCCGGGTGCGCGGCGGTCTCAGGGGGTGTTGGCCGGCTCGGGGGCTGCGCTGACGAGGCGGTCCAGGCGCTCGTACAGGGCGCGTACGAGGCGGGCGTGGCGCTGGGTGCAGCGCGCGGTGCCCTCTGCTGGGACGGACAGGCGTCGGTCGGCTTCCTCGAGGACGACGTCGGCGAGGACGCGGGCGGCGTGCTCTTGGGGCAGCAGGTCGGCGGCGCGGCGGACGTCGGCGGCGACGGAGCGGGCGGAGCCGGTGAGCAGCAGCGTGATCTGCTGGAAGTCCGCAGGCGGCAGGCCGGGGTCGCCGGTCCATCCCAGGACGGCTTTGACCAGACCTTTGTGGAGTTCCCGGTCCAGGGGGAGTTCCGCTTCGAGGCGTCCTTCGGGGTCGTGGAGGACCACGTGTGTGCTGCTCATCGGTGCCTCGCCGGGTCGTGGGTCGCGGGCGGCACGGTCTCGTTCGTCGGACGTCGACCGCATCCCGACCGTACGGGCGGACCTGATGCGGTAGGACTGACCGTGAGTACGGGTTTGGGGGCGCAGGGCAAGCGGGGAGCAGGCCGGTATGGGCAGGCCCAGGCGAACGACATCGGGTGTGGTGACCGGCTTCGTGCTGCGTCTGATCCGTGAGTCGGTCCCGTGTACGCAGGCTGGCCTGGCGGAGGTCCTGGGCGTGGACGTGGACACGCTGCAGGGGTGGGAGTCGGGACGGCGCCCGCTGGCGAACATGCGGGCCGGGGCGTTGCTGGAGCTGCGCAGGCGTCTGCCGGCGCTCGGCGGCGACGTGGCGCTGGTGGTGTGGCTGGACGCGGCGATGGACGCGGACCGGATCATCGCGGCCGGGCTGGACGGCGAGGTCGGCGGCCCGCATCCGCTGGCCGGGTGGGTGCATACCCGGGACACCGCGCACATGCTGGCCTGGGCACTGAACGGCACCGTTCCGCCGGCGCTCGCCGGACGCTTACCCCGCCCGCGGCGTGGTCCGGTCGCCGTCGCGCCGCAGCTGGCGGCCGCGGACCGGACCGTGTTCTTCGACCATCTGCGGGGCACGACCGAGGCGGCGGCCCTCCAGGGCGAAGGCGGGGTGCTGCTGCACCGCCAGGCGCTCTACCTCGCCTCGTACGACCACGGGCCGGACGCGGCCGCGTGGACCGCGCACACCCTTCACCGGCGCCGGGATGTGCTGGCGAGGCGGGGATGGTCGCCGCACTGGGCAGAAGCCCGCTCCACCGCGACCGCGCTCGCCCGCCTCGGAGATCCACAGCCGCTGCTGGACTTCATCGACCGCGCCCTGGCCGACGACGACACCGCGGAGGCCGCGAACCTCAACTACTGGGCGCTGTGGCTGGGTGCGTTGGCGTTGCCGCAACCGGACGACGCGTTCATGCGGGACAGGGATCTGTCGGGGTGGGATCCGGTGACCCTGCTGCGGGGCCTGGCCCGCGGGCTGCACCTCGCGCCCGGCTACGTCGATCTGTACGCGCACTCGCTGTGGGCGCTGCTCATCGCGTTCCCGTGGCTGCCGCAGGCGGCCGGGCCGATCGCGGGTCCGCTGCGCGAGCGGACCGGTGAGCTCCTGGACGGGGCATCGCTCTCGGGAAGATCCCGGCACGAACTGGCCCATGTCCACTACGTTTTCGATCACAACCGCTGACACCGGAGGACCGCATGGCTGATGACACCACCAGGGGCACCGCGAGCTTCATCTCCGAGATGGGCGTGCTCAAGCGCGTCGCACGGACCGGCTGGTGGTTCACCGGCAACAAGCAGCCGGAGTCCGTGGCGGAGCACTCCTTCCGCGTCGGGGTGATCGGGTCCGTGCTCGCCATGATGGAGGGCGTCGACCCGGCCCGGGTCGCGTTGATGTGCCTGTTCCACGACTCCCAGGAGACCCGGATCGGGGATATCGCGCACATCGGCCGGAAGTACATCAGGGCCGCCCCGAACGGCGAGGTGACCGCCGACCAGGTCGCCAACGCCCACCCGGCCGTACGCACCGGGGTTCAAGGCGCGGTCGATGAATACGAGGCCGCCGAAACACCGGAGGCGATCGTCGCCCGCGACGCCGACAAGCTCGAATGCCTGGTCCAGGCGGTGGAGTACCGGGAGCAGGGCTACAGCCTCACCCAAAACTGGATCGACACCAGCCTCGCCTCACTCAAGACCCCGTCCGCGAAAGCCCTGGCCGACGCCGCGCTGAGCATGGACTCGCTCCAGTGGCAGAAGAACTTCCTGCCCTAACCGGCACCAAGCGGCTGGAGGAATTCCGCACCGCCCCTGAACTGAGGAGAAAACGCATGCCTACAGGAGTGGCTGTCGTCTGCGACACGGACGACTGTCTTGCCATCCATCTGGCGGTCGAGACCGGCACCGACAATGACGAACGCTCCGCGGGCGACGTCTCGCAGCTGGCGCGTAAGACTGCTGAAGGTGTCGGGTGGGTGACCAGCTTCGGCTTCGGCCAGCCGGTGATGACATGCCCGGGATGCGCCGACGGCCGCGGCCCCGTGCGGGAGCGCGGCACCTGCCGGCGGTGCATGGGCCGCACTGGTGCGGCGTCCAGGTGCACGTACTGCCTGCACTCCGAACCGCCAGACGCCGACGGCTGACAGCCTCCGTTACCCATGACGCCGACGCCGCGACGTCGTTGGGCAGCGCGACGCCATAGCGCCGGGCGCCGGGGAGGTACTGATCCTCCGGGGCCCGCGGCCGCCGCTACTCAGCTCAGGAAGCAGCGAGCGTCGTGACGGGCCTGGAGGCCGAACGCGGACCCCGGCGCCCCGGCATTCTTGCCGTCACCGACGCTGCGTCCTCCAGGGCCTGTTCCCGATTCTGTGCTCCCTTGCTGCGGCGCAGCACCGCCTGGGCGTACAGGCACTCCAGTTCACCGGCCTGGGTGCGCAGGCTGTCGGGTGTCGAGCCCGGGTAGTCCTGGAGGATCTTCCACCCGCTGTACCAGTGGGCGCTGTCGACGCTCGCGGGAAGGATCAGAGCAGCGGATTCGAAGGCGGCGAGTTCGGCGAAGCTGCCCTGTCTCTCCCTCGAGAGGGAGGCCAGCCAGATTTTCAGTGCCGCAGCTTTGCGGGGGCGGTCGCTGAATCGCGCGCTGAGCTTGCGGAGGCGTTTGGCGTGCTGGTGCAGGAGGAACGTGCCGAGCTGCGTAGCCAGAGCGCGGGCGCGGGCGACCTCGGTGGGCGTGAAGTATTGGCCCAGGTCGGTGAGTTCCCGATCGCGGAGGTCTTGAGAGGGCTTGGTGTACACGACCCGTATTGTGCTCCGCCTGACTCCCGACTACAGGCAGCGCCACACCCCACACGGGCACAGCGGGCGGCACCTTCCGCCGGGGCCGGCGGTCAGCAGTCGGCTTCGAGAAAGGCCGCTTCGGCGAGAGCTCCGGGGCCGTGACAGCGTCTGGTCCATCCGGGTGAGCAAACCCCGCGACTGCGGTGTCCAGGGCTGCGGCGCCTCTACCGTGCGGCCATGGAACACACCCCGATGCCCGAGCCGATGCGCCGCGCAGTCAACCAGCTCACGTCCGAGGCAGTCGAGCGTTGCCAGGAGGTCATGAGCTACGCCGGATCGGACGTCGCCATGGACTGGAAGAGGATGACGCTGTACCGGGCCACGGACGCGGCGGACACCATGAACTGCGTGGCCATGCTGATCGCCGCGTACTGCGAGCACGTCGGCGTGAAGCCGGAGACCCTGCAGAGCTACCTCCAGATCAGCCAGCAGCACAGCCGCGCCGACGGGCCGGAGGACCACAACCGGGCCCATCTGGCCGGGCTGCTGGGCAAGGAGGCGCCCGCCGGCAGTGACGAGATCGGAGCGGTACGGACGATGTACGCGAGCGGGCAGCGCCAGGCGGAGCAGGCGCAGCAGCCCGAGGACGCCCCGGAGGTGCTGTTCACTCTGGCCTGTCTGCACGGCCTGCGGGCCAGGCTCTGCGACGACCTCAGCTCGCTGGACCGCTTCCCGCCGGAGGTGGCCGCGATGGCCCGGAAGGTCGCCGAAGCGCTCGAGGTGCCGGAGCTGGCAGCAATGTAACGCCGGGGCCGGGCCGGACTAGTCGTGGCCGACCAGGGCGGTGATGAGCTTGCGGGCCCTCGCCTTGGTCAGCCGCTTCGCGGCCGTCGCGCAGCGTTGCCGGGGAGCGCGCGGGGCGATGTCGCTGCCCTTGATCACCTTGGCGAACTCGGCGTCGAACCGTTCTTTGCCGACCTTCTCCGCGAGCGTGGTCAGGTACTTCACCTGTGCCTCGGTGGCCGGCTCGGTCTTCGCCTGTTTCCGTCGTTCCTGCGCAGGGGCGTAGATCTGCTTGTAGTGCTCCTTGTGGGCCGCCTCCGACTCTGGGCTGCGGCAAGTGATTTGCACGCCCTCGAACCAGGTCTGGGTGCCCGGCTTGCCTGTCACCGCCTCCCACAGCGCGTCTGCTGTCAGCTTCTCCTCGTCGACGCCTTCGGTCAGGCCGGGGCCGACGAGCCCGTAGTAGCCGGTCTTGCCTCGCGGGATCACCGTGAACCCGGCCGGTACGACATGGGCTTCGAGCCAGTCCCGGCCGCACCCGCAGTGCCGGGCGTGGTACCCGGCCCACTTCCGCTCCAGCGGCTCGTAGACAAGCCGGTCACCGTAGTACTTCGGATCTCTCGCGAACCCAGACACGGCCGGCAGTCTTCCACCCCTGGCCCCGGCGGAACAGCCCGCCGTCAACCGAGTGAGGAGCTACGGCAGAGGAAGAGACGCCGAATGGGTGATGGCATGCCACTCCAGTCCAACTAGGCACGGCGGGGGCACCCTTCCAGTGGTGCCGACGGGCGGCGTCGGCTTCGCGGAGGACAGCTTCGGTGAGCCCCCGCCGTGACAGCGTCTGGTCCGTCCGGGTGAGCAGGCGCCACACCCGCGATGAGCTAACCGGGTGTCAGGCAACGGGGGTTTGCTGAGTATCGGGTACCGACGGCATCCAGTGCACCGCGTTCTCGCGGAAGGAAGCGTTCACCGGCCTGAGGTCCGCGCCGCTGGTGTCGTCGAGGGCCGGCACGTTGATACCGATCTCCGGGACGTCGCAGTCGACCGCCGCCACTCTGGTGCCGCATACGTCGCAGAAGCCACGCTTGGCCTTGCCGGGGAACGTCTCGAACCAGGTCGGCTCGCCGCCCTCGCCCGTCCACGTGACCCGCTCGAAGCCGACCCACCACATCACCGGGGCGCCACCGAGCTTCACACAATGTTCGCAGTGGCATGTGTGCGGGTATGTCGCTGGGCCCGTGGCGGTGAAGCGGATCCGACCACACAGGCATCCGCCAGTGCGCTCTTCGGTTCCCTCAGCGGGGGTGGCGTTCATCAGGTGATCTCCGCAGCAACGTAGTCGAGTTGAGCCCATCAGTCTGACAGCCCCTGCCCTTCACGGCGGGCAGCAACAGGCGCGACACCGCTGCCCGCTTGCGACGGCAGTCGCGCCCCGGCCCCGGCCGTGCTGTGTCCTACGCGAATGAAGACCTCTCTCAATAGAGAGACACCTCATGCGGCTAAGCCGTCAAGCGGAGCCCGTCCCCGTCGGAAATCAGGTACTCGCTGCGGACACAGCCTGGGAGGCTGTGCGGGTGACTGAGACGACCCCTTACGACGCCGACCGTGCCCGATTCACCCGCCAGGCGCTGGCACGCCTGGTCCTCTGCGACCACGCCGTGGACGTAGCTGATAGCGCGAGGGGACTGGTCGCCACCGAGAACGACCCTGACACTGGTCCCGGGGGTCGGGTCAGCCAAGCGTTCCAGCTCATCGAACTCGCTCAACGCGCATTGGCCTCGGCCGTGATCTACGAACGCGAACGGGGCAGCTCCTGGTCGGAGATCGCCCAGTACTTGGGGATCGACGCCGCGGAAGCCGGCGCTCGTTTCGCCGCAGACCTGGACGGCTGGGACAAAGCCTTCGACGCTCCCTACCGCCTCGACGAAACCGGCCGCAAGCGCATACCGCAGCTGCCGACGGCGGCGTACGACCCCTCATGGGCCTGCGACCAGCTCGACCGCTGGGCCTACCTCCAGCGCCTTGGGATCGATCAGCACCAGGCCGTAAGTTCCGGTCTGGTCATGGCCGCCCCGGAGGAGGAGTCCTCGTCAGTCACGCCGTAGCGGCGTCCACTGGAAAGGCGATTACTTCGTCGAAGGGGACGCGAGTCTGGAGGCAGTGGTGGAGCTGGCCGAGCATGCGGTTGAACAGGTGCCGCAGGGCTTGTGCATGCCAGTCTCCGTGCTCCCGTCGCTTCCGGTAGTGCGCGTTGGCGCCCTTCGAGTGGGTGAGGGTGGAGAAGGCCCATAGGTAGCCGGCGTGGTTGAGGCGATTGTTCTTCACGAACCTGCGCCCGACGTATTTGCGTTTGCCCGAGGCCCGGGTGATCGGGGCAGCTCCCGCGTATGCCTTGAGTCCACCAGCGGTGGCGAAGCGGGTGCGGTCGTCGCCGATCTCGGCCAGGAGGCGGGCACCGACTCCAGGGCCGATACCGGGGAAGCTGAGCATGACCGGGGCGTCGGGGTGGGTTCGGAAGGTCCGTTCGACCGCCTTGGCAAGCTCGTCGACTGCCTTGCAGACGGCGTTCAGCTGGACCAGCAGAGCCTTGGCCTGGATGCCCATGGCCTCCTCCACCACCGGTAGCTGGCGGGCGGCCGGCCGCCGGAACAGCGTCTGAATCCGCTCGGCGTCCTCGTTGATCCCACGTTGGCGGCCCGCGTTGTGCATCGTCACCTTGAGCTTCCAGAGCGCCAGCTCAGCGGCCTTGGTCGGGGTCGGTGCCGCGGCAAGGATCTTCCGCGCGTCCGGCCGGGTCAGTCCGCCCGCCTTGTGCCGCCATGCCTCAAGAGCTGCCGGGTAGTACTCACGCAGGAGAGAGCGGAGCTGGTTGGCGATCTGCTGCCGGTTCCAGACCGCGTCCTGGTGGGCGCGGGCGAGGACGGCGATGGCCTGGGCCAGGTCGCTGTCGGCGGGTAGGGGCCGGTGCATAGGCATGTCCGTGCGGATGATGTTCGCCAGGACCAGGGCGTCGCCGGGATCGGACTTCTTGCGGGAGACACCGTGCCGGTCACGGTAGCGGGAGGCCGCCATCGGGTTGATCGCGAAAACCTGCCGGGCCCCAGTCCTCAGCGTGGCGACCAGGAGACCGCGGCTGGTCTCGATGGCCACCGGGATCGGCGTCTCGGCGCTGTCGCCGTGGTCGGCCAACAGGTCCAGCAGCAGCTGGTAGCCGTCCAGGTCGTCATCGATCCGGCACTTGGCCAGCAGCTTGCCGGTGTTGTCGATGATCGCGACGTCGTGGTGTCCCTCCGCCCAGTCGATCCCGCAGAACACGTCCATGGATCCCGCCCCTTCTCCAGTGCTGTTCTCGAAGGCGAGCACGCGGGGCCGCACGGCGCACTAATTCCAGGGCTCCAAGGCCCACCACCTCATCAGCCGTGCGCGGCGCCGCTGGACCGCACGGGCGCGCGCCGTGTCCAGAGCTCGAAGCTCGTGAGGAGAAACGCGTCACCGTGCGGCAGCTCATCCATCGAGGATCCCGAACCCGACGGGCCCATGGGGGCAGAACGTGCGAGGACCGGCCGGCACCACAGCGCCACCGGTCTTTCCACAGACCTCGCACGGTCGGAGGTGTCGTAGGGGTCACCACGGCACCGACCGGACCACACACGTCCTGCCCTGGGCTGAACAACGCCGCCCCGGGCCCATCAGAGATCCAGAACCTCTAATTGCTTACGAATTAGAGGTGTCGGCACCTGATACCTGCTGACCCACCCCTGTTGACCTGGGCCGCACCGGTCACTGGCCCGAGGCTCTGGCAACTCGCTGCGCAACCGGGTGGGCAACTGGTTGCGCAACCTGGAGGGCAACCGGCTGAGCAACTGGTTGGGCAACCCGGGCGGCCCCGTAGGGACGGCGCACCGCCGAACGAACGCGGGCTATGGCTCCGGGCCCGTGCGCTGACCCAGATGCTGACCCACACCGGCAAGGGCTGCGCAGGCTCTTCCCGGTGAAGTCGCGCCGATTCCGCCCCGGTGGGCGCAGCGTCGCTTCAGACTGGTCTGATGTCGCAGGTACCGAGGGTGTATGGCAGTGAGCGTGATGATTCGGAGTCTGGGCCGCAGGCCGGCCGCGACTACCGCGAGTTGACCGGTGGGCCGCTGGACGGGCAGCTGATCGAGGTGACCGGCTGGACGGATGAGGAGATCACCACCGGCGCGCACTTGATCACCCCTCACAGCGTGTACGGGCCGGGCGGCCGGGCCTCGTACGCACCCACTTTCAGTCGTCCTGGCGGTCCGTGGGTGTGGGAGGGCGACGTGCCCTGATCGCCTCGTCGTCTACGTGGGTCGGGGCCGAAGCTCCGAGCTCGCAGAAGCTGGGCAGGATCAATGAATCCGTCGGGCAGTCCATCGACCGTATGACCGCCCAGCCCGCCTAACACACCAGGGCCCCTGTGACGAGTTGACGGGGCGAAGAGGGGGTGCCCACCGCGCAGGTGGGCACCCCTCTTCGGTGACCGGGACTCAGCTCTCGTTGTCGTCCGGGTCGGTGAGCCACTTGACGACGTCGCCGTCGGTCATCCAGATCGCCTGCGTCTCATGGGCGTCACCCTGCTGGACGACGTGGAAGCGGCCCTGCTGAGGGTGGTGCTGCTTGGGGGCGGGGCCGGCTATCGGGGCCAGGCGCTGCCAGGTGTCGGCCGTGAACCGCGCCAGGATCACCGTGGCGAACGGCTCGCGGACCGCTCCTTTGAGGACGGTGCCCTGGGGACGTCCGCTGAAGAGGACGTGGATGCGGGCCGCGCGTCCTACCCGGAGGGCTTCCTCGAGGGCGGCGATGGCGGGGGATGTCTTCGGGTCGTCGTTGTGCCGGAAGGTCTCCCAGTAGCGGGTGAGCTGGCGCAGCGTGGTGTTGGCGTCGTCGACCGAGACGATCAGGCGCGGTACGTCGTCCAGGTCGCCGTCGAGGTCGAGGCGGCGCTCCAGTTCGGAGGCGAGGTGGACCAGGGCGTCGTGGATGCCGGCGGTGTTGCCGCGGTGGGTCACCGTGGTCAGGGGCTTCGCCCACAGGTGGGAGATCCGCTTGGGGTCGAGGATCAGGGCGTGGGCGCCCTGGTGGAGGAACTGGGCGGTGAGGGAGCGCAGCATCGTGGTGCTGCCGCCGCCGGTGGCGGTGCAGACCAGGACGTGCGGGGATTCGGCGTTCAGGTCGACGGCGATGGCCTGCCCGGTGGTGCTGATGCCTATGAGTGCGGTCCCTTCGGGCAGCGCCTCTATCTGCTCGCGCAGGCCGGGGTCGGTGAAGTGCAGGAACTGCGGGAGCGCGGTCGGGTTCGTCATGGTGCGGTGTTCCTCTTCTGTGCGGTGCCTGGTGAACCGGGCGTTCTCCGGGACGAGGGGATCGTGTCGGCTGATCCGGACAGGGCCCGGTCTGGCCAAATTGGGCATCAGCCCTCTTCGGTCTGCGTGGCGTTGGCCCACGCCGCGGCTTCGGTCTCGCTCATGAGCAGGACCTGCGTGGGGTGGGCGGTGGAGCGCTGCACGGTGTGGAAGCGGCCCGGGTGGGTGCTGGCCTTGGGGACGGTGGAGACCTGCGGGGCGGCCTGGCTCCAGGTGCGGGCGGTGACTCGTCCCAGGAGCACGGAGGAGAACTGCTCGCGTCCCAGCGCGGCGCTGTAGCTCTGGGCTCCGGCGAGGATGTGGATGCGGGCCTCGCGCCCGGCGAAGAGGAGCTCCTCGTACGCGTTCACGGCCGGGGACGTCTTCGGCTCGCCCTCCTGGCGGGCCTTGTCCCACTGGCGGGCCAGCTGCCGCAGGGTGTGGCCGGCGGACTCGAACACCACTGCCAGGTGCGGCAGATCAGCGGTTTCGCCGTGCTCGTCGGCGTGGTCGATGCGGCGCTTGAATTCGGTGCGGAGGCCGAGAAGGGCGTCGTGGATGTCGGCGATGGCGCGCCGGTAGGTGACCTCCGGCAGGGTGCGCGCCCACGACTGGGAGATGCGCTTGGTGTCGAGGACCAGGGCGTGCCCGCCGTAGTGCAGGAACTGGGCGGTCAGGGTACGCAGGACGGTGGAGGTGCCGCCGCCAGAGGCGGAGCAGACCAGGACGTGCGGCGAGTCGCCGTCCACGTCGACGCAGACCGGCTGTCCCTCGGTGCCGAGACCGATGAGGACCTGGGAGGCGGGCAGCGCCTCCAGCTGCTCGCGGACACCCGGGTCGGTGAGGCGCAGCTGCTGCGGGAGGGTGCTCTTCGCGGTGGTCTTCCACATGGCGGGGTGTTCCTTTTCTGTGCTGTGCCCGGTGAACCGGGTGTTCTCCGAGGCGAGGGGCCGTGTCGGCTGGAGCGGACAGGGCCGTTCAGTCGAGGTCTGTGGTGCCGGTGGCGGCGCGGGGCCGGTTGCGGGCCCACTTCTTGAGGTCGCCGACGCGGTAGAGGAGTTCGGCGCCGCGTTTGCCTGCCGGACTGGGGAAGGTCGGGTCGTTGGCGCGGGCGAAGCGGAGCGCGGCCAGGGTGATGTCGGGCAGGTGGTGTTGGGCGGCCTCGCGGAGCCCCACCGCCTGGTCGTCGTCGACCACGGCCTCGGGCGGCGTCTCCGTGGCGTCGGCTGCGAGCTCGCCGGGCGCGGCGGCCGGGGCCGGAGCGAGGTCGGCGGTCCGGGCTCCGTCCGTGGGCAGCTCGGAGGTGGGTGGGAGTTCGCCGGTGCTGGTGGGTGGGGTGTCGGCGAGGGAGTTGGCGGGCGGCTTGTGCAGCTGCACCGGGACGGACCCGCTGGCGGCCGCGGCCGTCTTGCCGGTGGTGGCCCACTCGCGGGCTTCGGGCTCGGTGAAGAACAGCACCTGCGTCTCTCGCGCGGATCCGCCGGAGACGACCTGGGCGCGGCCGCGGTGCTTGGTGGACTTCGGTGCCGGGTGGACCTCGGGGGCGAGCATCCGCCAGGCGTTGACGCTGTACTTGGCGAGAATGCGGGTGGAGAACTGCTCGCGGACCTCCGGGCCTCCGAGGGCGCGAGCGGTGGCGGACTGCGCGACCAGGAGGACGTGCATGCGCAGTTGGCGGCCCATGTAGAGGATCTCGTTGAGCGCGTCGATGGCCGGGGAGACCTTCGGGTCGCCGGGCTCGCGGATCTTCTCCCAGTAGCGGGCCAGCATCTTCATCGTGGCGTTGACCTCTTCGAGGAGGATCAGCAGCCGCGGGCCAATGTCCTTCGGGTCGGCGTCGATGCCGAGTTCGTCGGCGACGCGGGTGCGGCGCCGGCCTTCCAGGCCGAGGGTGATGAGCTGGTCGTGGATGTCTGCGATGTCGCGGCAGTAGGTGACGCCGTCGATGCCGTGGGCCCACGGGTGGGAGATCCGCTTGGTGTCGAGGACGATCACGAGCGAGCCGTGGTGGAGCATCTGGCAGGCGATGCACCGCAGGGTGACCGACTTGCCGCCGCCGGTGGAGGCGTTGACCAGGATGTGCGGGGACTCCGCGTCCAGGTCGACGGAGACGATCTGCCCGCCGGCACCGAACCCGATGATTGGCGCGGACTCCTTGGCCTTGGCTACCAGCTCGCGGGTCTTGGGGTCCTTGAAGAGGGCCTTCGCCGGAGGCTTGCGGGTCTTCTTCACCAGCACGTGGGGCTTGCGGCCCTCGGGGTGCCAGGAGAACGTCACGCCATCCAGGGCGAGCTTCTGGGTGATGAGGTCGGCGACGATGTCGCGGGAGAAGCCCAGATGACGGGGCAGGTCGATGCGTATCTCCGCGTCGTCGTCGGAGAAGTTCTTCGGGACATGGAGGTAGCGGCGCGGGTCGGTCTGCTCCGCCAGTCCGAGCGGCCGGTGGATCGCGTCGTGCAGCGGCTGGACCCACTCGCGCATCAGCTCCCGGCGCTCGCGGGTGAGGACCATGTACGCCGCGCTGCCCATGGTGAGGACGGAGGCCGCGCCGATCCCGCCGGGCTCCAGCGCGGCGAGCGCCGCCTCCCGGTTCTCCCACAGCTCCTGAATGGTCTGCACAGTGGCGTCCAGGTCCTGGGTGGCCAGGTAGCCGCTCTCCGCGACCCCGGCCCCCAGCGCGACGCGGAAGGACAAGCGCCGCCACCCGGGCTTGTAGGAGCGGCGCCGAACCTTGCCCTCCACCTTCGGCAGCACCCGGGTGCCCGCGCGCCAGAACGTGGCATCGGTGCGCTTCACCCCGTCCAGGTCCCGGCCGGCCAGGACCCGGCCGATCCCGCGCGCGAGGGAGTCAGCTTCCTTCTCCAGCTGCTTGTCGAACTTCGTCTGTGCCATGGCCGTGCCCTTTCGATCTGCGTCCCGGCACCTCACACCCGGAAGCGGACACGAACCGTAAAGCTGCTGACCTGTGGATAGAGCGCGGCAAGAAGTGGGCCCTCAGCCGCGATCTGTGGACAACTTTCCGGCCCGAAAATCCGCAGGCGCCCCGCCTGTGCTGCGCGGTCGGTACAACGGTGGGAGAGATCAACCAGAGAGGGGCTGCATGACCGAGCACGACGATGCGACCGAAGACGACGCGCCCGAGTACAAAGCCGCGGTGGAACGCGCGAAGCAGTACGAGGGGATGGCCGCCCGGTACGTCAAGAAGGCGCTCGCGGGCGAGGCGGGCGCGGCGCAGTTGGCGCAGACGTTCGCGTCGCTGGCGGTCGCGGCCAGGATGGAACGTATGGACTGGCGCATGCGAGTGCTCGGTGACCAGCTCGGAGACGTGAAGAAGTCGATGGACCGTCTTCGCCTCAAGCTGCCTGAGCGGTGACGTGCGTCAGCTGGGAGCGGCGGTGCTTACCGTGGGGTCGTGACCACTGCCTCCGATGACGCGGCCAAGCCGGTGCCGGTTCGCGTTGTGCTGCCCGCTGACCCGGTCCTCGGGCACCCGGAGCAGGAGGTCGTGGCGCGGTTGTGGAGGCGGCAGCAGACCGAGGCGGGCTGGCGGTACCTCGTGGGGCTGCCGTCGTACCGGGACCTTGAGGACGGCGGCGTGGAGGCGGCGGAGTACCGGGTCTGGGTGAGGGCGCCCGACCATGTACGGCCGGTCGACGGCGTCGACTACGACCAGGTCCCCACCGAGCACCTTCCGTCGACGCGCGCGTCGGTGGTCCGCGAGGTCCTCGGGGAGCGCCGGCCCTCGGGCTGGGTGCTGGCGAAGGTCCGCGAGGGCCGCGGCCCGGCCCGGGGTGTGCTGCACGCGCCGGACTGCGAAGAGGCACCCCAGGGCGCGCCATTACTCGGTGTGGAGCAGGCGCTGAACGTCGCGGAGAACCCGGGGACGCGGCTGTGCACGCTGTGCGGGTGCGCGCAGGAACTGACACCACTGTTGCGTGGCTTCGATCAAATCTCCGACGCCTGAAACCGTGTCCGGCCCTCCACTCACCCGTAAGGATCATGCGCTCCGGTTTCTCGGACGCCTGCCTCCCGCTGCCCGTACGGTCCGCTCGGGCGCGGCCGCCCGTGCCCGCCTGGAGGGGAGCAGACCATGACCGACGTCGCCACCGAGCTGGGGGAGACCGACGAGCCCGGGGAGAAGCTGGATTGGGACGAACGCTGGATGAAGCTGCTGGAGCGCATCGACCCTCACGCCGCTGTCGTGCTTGCGGTGTTAGGCGCTTTGGGCCTGTTGGCGACACTGGGTGTTACGGGTACCCAGCTGCACGACTGGCTGGAGCGGGATCAGGGGATGCGCGGCGCCTCCGTGCCGGTGACTTTCCTTCTTTTGGGCGTGGTCGTCGTCTGGTCGGGCTTTCTGCCGTTCCGAACGGATCGGCACCTCGTGATCGACACCCCTGCCCTGACCGCGTACGGCATCGTCTTCTACGGCATTCACTGGGGCATGATCCCCGCCGTGCACCCGCAGACCGTCTCGTGGTGGATCTGGCATACCGTCCTGGTCACGCTGCTGTGCGCGCTCCTGCCGGCCCTGCCCGGTGCGGTCGCAGCCCTAATCGACAGGAGCCCCGATCCAGTCCCGGTGAAGTAGGAAGCGGGCCATGGGCCGATGGTTGCTGTTGGTCAGGGTGATCCGGTGAGGATGAGGGCTCCGTCGCCTTCGGCCCGGCGTATGTCCCTGATCTGAAGCGGTGGTGAGGCGTAGAGGAGTGCGCCGTCCCGGTACAGCCAGTACTGGAGTTCCGTCACTTTCTCTAGGTCCCGGCGTTGCTGTGGGTCGGCGTCGGGCAGCACCAGTTCGACGAAGCCCCGTCCGTCCTTCAATACTCCTTGGACGGTGATCGCGCCCACTGCGGTGAACGATGTCCCCGTCGCGATCAGGTCAACACGGTCGCCATGGATCGGGCGCGTGCCAGGAAAGCTCATGCGGAACCCTTCAGGGGAATCGACGCGATCGGCTCCCACTTGATCGTCGCGCCGTCGTGCCACTGCTCCACGAGATGGATCTGGTCCGCGCGCACCGTGTGCGACAGCGGCACCTCGAGGCCGGCCAACGCCGCCCGGAGGCCGACGGGATCGATCGCCTCGGAGCCCGGACCGGTGTAGGCGATGGACATGTGGGGGTAGCGGCTGGCCGCCGGCCGGAACGCGGTCTGCTGCTCCTGCGTGATCTGGGTGATGCTCTCCACCAGGCGCGTAAACGGTGTTCCGGGCCAGCCGCTGATCTCGATGGCGACGGGGGCAATAGCCGGTCTGTCGAAGGTGAGCGTGAACGGCTCCACCTGCAGAGCGTGTGCGCGCGCGTCCCTCACGAGCGCGTCGATGTCGACGTCGGCGGCGGAGAGGCCGACCGCGTGCAGGAGGGTGCAATGGAGCCACTCACTCGGCACCCGACCCAGCCCCGGCCGTGAGAACACGGTCTCGGGGTAGGACGCGAGCAGCGTGTCTGCCTCGCTCGCTGCCGGGAGGATGTGCCAGTGCAGGTCACGCCGCCCCGCCGGCCATGCCTTCGCCACTCGCTCGAAGAAGTTCTCCATCGGCGTCCTCTCCCCCGGATCTTTCGCCAGAGCCTGCCACCTTCCACGCACCCCATGTGCTGGATTCGCCAAGGGACATGAGGTCAAGGGGTGGTCTCAGGGCGTATCGCCGGAGTAGTGGAAGCGGCAGCTGACGCCGGGTCCGGGTGTGCGAGGTTCGCCGGGGCGCGGGTCGTACAGGGCGCGGCCGCCGGGCCACCGCCCGAGTTCGGTGATCAGGGCTACACCGTCGTCGACTTCCTCGGGCCGCCAGCCGGTGATGTCGAGCAGCAGTCCGTCCAGCGGCCCGCCGACGAGCGCGGCGTACGTCTGGTGAGGGAGCGGACCGGGGTTGGGTTCGTCGTGGTCGTGGCCGTACACCCGGCCGCGCAGCAGCTGCTCGTCACCGTTGTTCATCCGTTCAGCCTGCCAGCAACCACCGACAGCGCGGGCTCCGATCTCCGCAGGAGACCGGAGCCCGTCACCGCCCTATTGGGTCTGGAGGGCGCCGCGGTCGATGAGTCCTTGGATGTAGGGCGGCCAGTCCCGTTCCAGGCTGGTGGTGATGGCGGCGTGGACGTCGGCGCGGACCTGCGGGGTGACGTGTTCGACGTCGCCGCCCGGGTAGTACAGGCGCACCCCGTCGCGGCTGGCGTCGCACAGGATGGCGTGGGCCTTCTGCACGAGTGTCATGTAGAGCTGCGGGACTGGTGCTTTGACGAGTTCGTCGATGACGGCTTCGTAGTCGGCTCCGAAGTCCGCCCAGTCCTTGCCCTGCTTGTCGAGCCAGAGGGTGACGTCGGAGAAGAAGACCGCTTTGCCTGGCCCGTCCTTCGGGTCGCGGGCCAGGCCGGTGGCGAGATCGAGCGCGATGCCGGCGCTCTTGCTGACGAGGTGGCGGGGGATCATCGTCGGGGCGATGGCCACCGCGCACTCGCCCCAGCCGTCTCGGGTCTGCTCCGGCCAGGGCAGTCCCAGTACGAGCCAGCCGTCCGGTGCCAGCAGCTTGTTGCTCACCGTGTTCTTCCCCCTCGGTCGTGGATGGTCCGCATCCGATCTTTCCGCCCTGGCCCGGCAGCGGACAAGACGTCCTCCAGCCGTCGGCTCGCGCGCCCGGCTACCGGCGTCGGCCGAACAGGCCGCGGTTCGTCTTCGCCTCCGTTTCGGCCGCCTCCCGGGCGGCGGCTTCCTCCGCCCGGCGCTGCGCGGCACGTTGCGCCTGCTCCCGTTCATGGTGTTCGGTCAGGCACAGGTCACACAGCTCGTTGTGCTGCTGCGCCGGGTACTGCCGGACCGTTTGCCACCGGTCGTCGGTGAACTTCGCTCCGCAGCGCCTGCACACGGGCCGCTGCGCCTCGCGGGCCGCGGCTTCCCGCTCCTTCTGGCGCTCCCGGGCCTGCTCCACCTGCACCACATACAGCCGGTCACCGCCGGGGTTGTCCAGGGCCTCGGTCAGCGTCTGCCACTCATCGCGCCCGAGCCTGCGCCACACCTTCCCCGCCGCCCCCTTCGGATCGGCCGTGATCCGCTCCAGCTCGGTGACGACCACGGGCAGCGCCTGGTGGTAGTCGACAGCCGTGATGCCCCCGCCCGCGTACTCGGTGCCGGCGAAGTAGGAACGGGCGGCCTGCTCCAGCCGTCGCATCCTGCTGGCCCGCTGCGCCTTCGTCTTACCGGTGAACACGAACGCGAGGGGCACGTAGCCCTCGCGGCCGGTCGGCGGGTAGATCCGCGACCACAGCCGGAAGTCGTGCACCGCCGCCCCGTCGCGCCGGGCCGCATGCGCCTTGATCTTGTCGGCCTTCGGCGCCAGGAGCTCGAACCACTCGGTGTAGCGGCGCACCTTGTCCACCAGGACGTCGACGGGCTCGTTCACGCGGTCGACCTCCAGGAGCATCGCGGGCACGTCGACGTCCGGGGCCCGCATCGTCAGGTCGGCGTACTGGGTGTACCCGTAGGGCAGCTTGTGAGCGATCTCGGTCTGCCAGGACAGCGGCGTGCCGAAGCCGGCCCCGGTGAGGACCGAGGCGGTCATCGTGACGGCGGCCGCGTGTTCGTCGAAGCCCTCGCCGGTAACCGGCTCCCCGTCGTCGTCGAACTCAAGCTTGCGCAGCGCGGAGACCCTCACGTTCCCCGGCAGCAGCTGCTTGGCTTCCTTGTGTCCTCGCTCGGTGAGCACCCACAGCTGGTGGTTCGACTCCAGCCTCGTCTCCACCCGGACCTTCCCCTCGCCCTTGAGGGCGTTGAGGGTGTCCCTCGTGATCCGGTCGTGCGAGTCGCTGGGGCGCAGCATCCGCCACAGGTGTTCGGCGGTAGCCCTCTGGAAGATCCCGAGAGCCTTCAGCACTTCCTTCTTCCGAGTGTGGGTGGGCTTCCATGTCTCCTTCGAAGACTTAGAAGGGTTGTCGAACGTGCCGGGGGTCCTGTTCTGGCGGGGCTGACCTGCGGATACACGCCTGGCGGGCGAAGTAGTCGTGGAGGGAGCGATGGAGGGGCCCGTGGAGGGGGCCTGCAGGACCTGGTCGATGTCGCCGGCGGGCGCCTGGTGGTCGGTGTAGTGCGGTTCGCGGGCGGGGTTGGGCGTGAAGTCGGCGGGCACGGTGTCCTCGGTTCCTCCGGCCGGCTGGCCGGGTCGGTGGGCGTCCGGCTCGCACGCCGTTGTGCGCACGAGCCGGAGCCACCGTCGGAAGGACCCCCTTGTCCGCTGTCTGATGCTCAGCACCGACCGGTGCCTTCTATGCCCTGGAAACGCCTTGACTTTGACGATTTATCCGTGACCTACGCCATAAGACGCGGGCTTCGTTCCGAAGCGCGGTCACTGTCCACAGGCCCGCGCTCCGAGGCTGTGATCAACAGGCCGGGCGCAGCAGGCGCACGGCCCGTACGGAGAGGGAATCGTCATGGAGACGACGTCGAAGCTGCCCGAGCTCACCCCGGAGCAAATCTGGCGGGCCGCCGATTACGTGGAGCTGGTCTGGCACGACGAGGGCAGCGAGGAGGCGCGGGCCCGGCTGGAGGAGTTCCACCGGGACGGCAAGGAGCTGGCGCGGCTGATGGGTGAGTTCGGTGCGCTGCTGCTGGCCGGCTACCTCACGGTCGTGCCCGACGAACACGCTGGCTGCGAGGCCGGGTACGTCATGGACAAGCTGGTGACGGTGGCGAGCCGGTACCTCAAGCGGTGGTGCTACTCGGGCGGCGGGGCAGAGGTCGCCTTCATCGCGGCGGGGTTCCTGATCGAGTGCATGCAGGAGGTTGACGAGGTGGGCCAGCTCTTGTCCGACGTCCGTGGCTCGGCTCCCCGGTGGAACCCGGCGCCATGGCCGCCGGCCATGGCCTCCTGACCGAGCGGCACCCGGGGACGGTGCCCGGGGACGGAGACTTCTCCCCCCCTCGGGCACCGTCCCGTCCCGGTCGGATGCCACCCCTTTCCAACCCGGTCAAGGAGCGATGCACCGGCCCGACATCGGATGCAGTGGCGGACATCGTGTGCGGTCCACTCCGCACGAATGGCATCCACTCCCGGACCGGTGGTGCGCCTCGCGGTGCGCGCCGCGCACTGTCGGTGCGGTGGCGCGCGGCCGGATGCGGGCGGTGCGCGCACCGCCGGCACAGCCGTGGGGCCGGTGCGCGCACCGGCCGCCCCGTGGTGCGCATCGCGGCGCGCGGCGCTTTTCAAGGCGGCGCGTGACGGCTCCGCGCAAGGGCCCCGGATCAAGCGAAGTCCCTATATCACACACCCCCTTGACCTCGGTCCCCCCGAAGTCCCAAATGTGCGCTATGGAACGCCTGCCTGTGTGGCAGGTCATACGGATTGGCGCGAGGGCTGGTCCCGTGCGCGTACTTCGGGGTGGCAGCCGAGCGGTGCGTACCGGCTCGGGCAGGTGGTGCGCTGGGTGCGCGCACCAGGGGCCAGCGGTGCGCGCATCATCACCTCGGTGCGCGCACCACGGTGCGGTGGTCGGCGAGCGCGGGCGCACCACGATGCGCACCGATGCGGTAGCCGGGAGTGGACGACTCGTCGGTGCGCGCACCGGTGCGCTCGATGCCGTGCACCGTTGACATCGCGTGCGCGCCGAATGGCGGGTGGGGCCACTCCCCCACCGGCCAGTGCTCACTGGAGTGGAGCCCACTCCCACTCGGTGGACATCACGGTGGGCTCCACTCCCACTCGATGCGCGCCACGGTGGGCTCCACTCTCATCCGATGGACATCAGGGTGAAGTCCACTCCGACCTGACGCGCGCCGCGGTGGAGCCCACTCCCCCTGGGTGGCGCCCCACGATGGGCTCCACACTCCGGGCGGTGCATCGTCGGGACGATGGTCCGCTTCCGCACCGGACGTACGCCGTCCTGGTGGCCGGCACTCGTGGGGGAAGTCGCAGATTGGCCACGCGCTGGCCGGTTGGCATCTGTCAGTGGCCGGGGGTCGGTCCCCTGCCCTGATCGGGCTGCGTCGTGTGGTGCTGCTGCTGGCGGGCGGGATCGTCGTTCGCGTCCTTGGCCGGCTGCTGCGGCTGCGGTCCGTCCGCGATGATGCGGACGCGGGCTTCGACGGCCTTGGTGATAGCAGCCAACCGGTCGAGGTTCTTCGGGGTGTACAGCCACGTCTCGGGATCGGTCGTCCGACCCTCGAGGTACTCCTCCGGCATCGCAGCCAGTTGGTGGGCGTGGACGGCGGCTGCCCGCTGCGCCGGGGTGAGGGCGGCGTCCCGGCCGGGGTGGTCGACAGCGTGTGGCGCCGCCTGGTCGCCGGTGCGCCCGGTGGCCGATGTGGTCGCGGCCCGCGCTTCGTCCCGCGCGCCGGACAGGATCCGGGCGTCGCGGATCGCGTTCTGCAGGGCAAGACTGGCGACCCGGGCCCGCTCGTAACGGGAGGACTCCCGCGGCGGCTTCCCGTCGATCCCCGCGACCCACCACCGGTGCGGCCAGGCGAAGTCCGCGGTGTAGGTGACCTGGTCCGGGGCCGGGGCCCGGCGGCCGGGCACGGGGACGGTGAGCTGACGGGCGTGCCGGGACAGGGCCGCATCCGCGATGTAGTCGTCCAGGCCGCGCGTGAAGCCACGGCCGCGCAGCGTCTCCAGCAAGTGCCGGCGCGCTTCGGCCAGGACGTGGCGGCGAGCGAAGGCCCGGCGCACCGTGAAGACGACCGCGGCGACGTCGACAGCGGCGAGCGCGGTGTCCACCACCGGCCTCACCCGGGCCCGGATCGCCTTCCCCGCTGCCTGGCAACGCTCCAGCAGCCCGTCGACCATCTCCTTGCCGAAACGCAGGATCGCGGACGCCCGCCACCACGCGCGCAGCTGCTCCAGCGGCTTCGGGGTCTTCTTCTCCCGGCGGGTGTCCTGCGCCGCCCACCACCCCAGTCCGTGACGGCCGCGCTCGCCGGGCAGCCGCTTGTGCTTCTTCACGTACTTGTCGGTGATGCGCTCCAGCACCGGCGCCATCTGCTCGCGGCGGGTGGACGACCAGTCGATGAGGCCCTGGTCGACGCCGGCCACCTCCATGACGGGGCGCAGGCCAGGCGTCACTTCCCGGGGCACGGTCGCCAGGCCCAGCTCCTCACACACCTCGGTCGTCATCGTGAGGGTGTAGAGCGTCCCGGACGAAACGACGTTCTGGAAGAGGCGGCGGGTGTCGAGCGCACCCCAGGTGCCGTCCGGGCGCTGCGCACGGTTGAGGATCAAGCAATGGTCGTGGAGTAGTGGGAAGCCGTCGCGGTTGTCGAAGTGCCTCCACCGCGAGACCACCAGGGCCGGCGCTTTCGCGCGCTTGCGGCCTGACGACCACCGGGTCTGTGCGACCTCGTCCTCCAGCCAGCGCAACACCGTCTCGATAGCCCTCTCGTGCGCCCGCTCGATGACGCGCCGGGTGCGGTCATCACCCAGCGCCCACAGCACGATCAGGGACGCCTGCGGCCGGAACACGAAGTCGAGCGCGAACAACGGGGTCGCCTTGCGCCGCTCAATCTCTTCGACCGGCTGCCCCAGCACGGTCGCCAGCCGGGCCGTCTCCGGGTCGGCGCCGTCGTCCAGGAGCTCGCGCTCGATCCGGTCGGCATCCGGGTGCCGGCCCTGCCCGAAGACGAGCTCCATCTGCCGCTCGGTCACCTCCCCTCCGGCGGTGAGCCCGAGCGCGGCCAGGCCGCGCCCCATCCACACCCCGGGCGGTAGCCCGGCCATCTCCTGGGCGTCCTTCAACGCCTGACGGGCCGGACGGCGGCCGTCACCGAAGGCGACACCGCGTACGTAGTAACGCCAGGAATTTCGCTTCTGAACCTTCGCGACACTCAGCATCCCGGCAGCGAACACGGCTCTGACCTGCGAAGAAAGACCGATCCCGTGAGGCGGGAGAGTTCACCAGAACTTCACCGCCGATCCCGCCGGACGGGCATCTACGGCGACGCCCAGCCCGCCAGGCGAACACCGCCCAGGCCAGGCAAATGCTGCGCAACAGCCCAGCCCCACCCGCCTCACACGCCTCAAAAAACGCCAGGTAACCGACTCCAGCGGTATCCAGCGCACCTTCACGTACCGCTCCCCCGGACAACGACCAAGGACGTCCCACCCCGCACTCGTCACCACCGACTCCACACCCGAGCGAGACACCCACCGCCCCCGGCAACACCGGGGGCTTCGTGCTTCCTGGAGGACCGACGTGCCGACCTACGAAGCCCTGCCCCGCTTCACCACCGACCTGGACCGCCTCACCCCAGAGCAGCGCCGTCGATTCCTCCAAACTGTGACGGCCTTCGTCGAGGACCTGCGCACCGGAGGACGATTCCGCGCCGGCCTCCGCGTCAAGCGCGTCCAACGGGCGACCGGCATCTACGAACTGACCTGGTCCATGGGCACCGGACCCGCAGGACGCGCCACCTGGCAGTACGGACCCGCGCTCCGCCCCGGCACCCCGCACGTGATCTGGCGTCGCATCGGCACCCACGACATCCTCACCGGCCCCTAATCCGGCTGGCGCCGCGTGCGAATTCGCACGCGAGCGAGGGGGCGACGCCGAGCGCTGACCCCTTGGAGCGCGGAAGGGCCCGGCCGCCCAGAAGGGTGGTCGGGCCCGCGCACCGTTTCCATTGGAAACGGTGGTCAGCTGCGGTCGGGGAACCCGATGCTGGTCATCAGCTTTCGGTAGTCGACGGCCGGCACCGAGTTGGGCAGGAGAATGGGCAGGGGGCAGCAGTCGTCGTACAGCTTCTTAGCGTCGGCGGAGTACCGGATGTAGGGCGTGAGGATGTCGCCGTACCGGGATTCGGCGAGCGCCGTTGCCTTCCGGGCGGACGCTTCGGTGTAGCTGGCGGTCGGGGTTCCGGTGAGGATCAGGTGGTTGACCGTCGGGCGTCCGGGCACCGACCGCCGGAGCCGGTTCTTCTCCCGGACGCGGTCCAGTTCCTCAAACAGTGGGACCAGTAGCTTGACGTCCTTCGGATCGGCTCGGACCGACGGGATGACGGAGTCGTCCTCATCGAGCATGCGGATCACGGAGTAGACCATCTTCCCGTAGCTGGCGGGGAAGTCGAGCCAGAAGACGTCGTCCTCATCTCCGTCGTAGCTGAACAGGATCTCCGCGAACCAGTCCTGCCTGTCCGCGTCCTCGGCAATGGCCGTGTCCGCGGTGGACATCTCCTTGCAGCTGGGCACGACCCGTAGGCCGGGGATATAGGCGAAGGCATCGTCGTCGTAGCCGTCACCGATGCGGAATCGGGCAGGCAGCGCGACTTCGTCCAGAGTCGCGGTTCCGTGGATGAGGTCGAGGACGGACTTCCGTCCCTTCATCGCCTCTTCGTCGTAGCCGAGGATCGTGGTCGTGGACCGGTTGGCATCGAAGTCGAAGATGGTGCCCTGGTACCCGCGCAGGGCCGCTTCGGTCGCCATGGACGTGGCACTGGTGGTCTTGGTGGATCCGCCGCACTCGAGGATGAAGGCGTAGATCTTGGGGTGGCGCCGCCCCCTGGGGCGGAAGCGGGGGTCGACGGTGCGCGTCACTCGTTCTCTCCTGTGGTGTCCAAGCCGAGTTCCTTCTTCTCCCACGCGGTCTCCGGTGCGTACTGCGCGTGGTCCTGAAGGATGCGGACGTAGCCGGTCTCTCGGCTGCCCCACGAATGCCGACGGGCGGCGGTGCGGAGTTCGGCGGCTGCGAGGGCGCTCGCGAAGGCGGCGAGCCGCTGGAGTTCGGCGTTGCCGGATTCCTGGACGGCGTTGAAATATGAACTGGCGTTCTGGTCGTCAACGCTGTGGCGTTCCGCCCGGCGGAGCCAGACCAGGGCTCGCTGCTGGGCGGCGGACTGCTGCTGCGGGGCGAGCAGGGCCCCGGTCATGGCCTTGAGGAGGAGATCGCTGTCGCCGGTGTCGCTGACGTCGACGGTCTCCACGAGGAGTTGACAGGCGGCGTCCCGGGCTGCGGCTGCGGTGCTGCGGTCGCGTTCGTACTGGTCGGCCGACGGCTTGGGCTGCTCCTTCTTCGGCGTGGCCCGGGACTTAGGAGCAGCGTTTCCAGTGGAAACGGGCGTCGGCTTCGGGGCCGTGCCGTTTCCAGTGGAAACGGCGCCCTCGCCTACGGTCGTCTCGGAGTCCGGCTCGTCTTCGGCCTGCCGCTGCCGCGCGAGGATCTGCGTTTGCGCCTCCAGCGGCCGCATGCCTCCCTGAACCAGAGTTACCGCCTCCCGCTGGTCCTCGGCGCTCATCTTCTGGAGCTTCTCCGCCGTGCTGACCGCCAGGGTGCCGGCCCTGAGCGCCCCTTGGACTTCCGGTTCCAGCGCGAGCAGCTGCACGCGCTTCCATACGGTGCCCTTGGAAATGGCTCCCTTGGCGGTCTCTCCGACCTTCTGCGCGATCTGCTCGTAAGACAGACCGCTGCTCCGGAGGGCCTCGTAGTGCTCGGCTTCCTCCAGCGGGCTGAGCTGTGCGCGGCGAAGGTTCTCAATGAGGGTGATGAGCCGGGCGTCCGCGACCTTGTCGTCCATGAGGACGCTGGGGATCGTCTGCCAGCCCAGTGACTGGACTGCGCGCCAGCGGTGCTCTCCGAAGAGGATGACGTTCGCGGCGGTGATCTTCTCCGCTGTCTCCGGGTAGTGCGTGAGCCAGATGCCCGCAGGGATGTGAGCGATGTTCTGGAGGAGGCCGACTTCCTCGATCGTGGCGGCGAGCTCCGCGACGCCCGACATGGCCCGCTGGTTGAACGGGTTGGGGCAGAGGTCCTTGGGGTGGAGTTCAACGGTGTCGCCGCTGCGGTCCTTGCCACCCCGGTAGAACGCCTCTTCCTTGGATGGGGCCGTGGGGGCCGGCTTGGTGCTCGTACGCTTGGGCCTCGGAAGGTTGGCAGCCATAGATTCTCCAGGACGACAGAAAGTACGGGCCGAGACTAGCCGTTTCCAATGGAAACGCTGACTTCCTCGCGCAGTCTGAGTCGGGACAGCGAGGGGGCCGCCACGGACCGGGCTGCCGTTTCCAATGGAAACGCCTGACCACATCCGGGGTCTGACGGAGAGCCACGTCAGCGACCGGAAGGCCGGGAGGATGCCGTTTCCATTGGAAGCGGCACAGGACGAACACCTCAAATCCCCCAGTAACACGTCTTCCCGCTCCGAGTCGTGTTGAGAACAAGGCTTCAGAGCCCCTCACCCGACCCTCCGCCCGTTCGCTTCGGTAGGTCGTGGGCGTTCGAGTCACCGCGCCCAGAATCGAACGTTCTGGAAACAACTGTTTCCAAAGGGCCCCCTGCCGCTTCTGACCTGAAACACAAAAAGGCCCGTACCTCCCGCGTCGTCGCGGGGAGGTACGGGCCTTCTCGGTACCGGTCGCACGGTCAGGCCGCCCAGGTCGCGGGCGCGCCTTCGTCGGGGTTGGGGATCCCGGCGGCAGTCGCCAGGGCGGCGGGATGACGCAGGGCGGCGATCGGGACGGCGCCGGGCTCATCGGCCGGCGCCCGGCGGATCATCGGGTGGTCTCCTGCTCGGGGTTGCCGGTGGGTGCCTTGAGGACGCGTGGCAGGTGTGCGTGGAGGTGATCGATTTCGACCTGCTGGCCGCGGTCGCGGAGTTCGCGGGCGAGGATTTCGGTGAGGCCGCATGCCCTGTGGCGGCCTCCTGCGCAGCCGATGGCAATGCGGCGCGGGCCGGCGGGAAGGGTCGCGTAGTCGGCGAGGTTGGCGAGCAGTTCGCGGGCGCCGGGGGTGTTGAGGACGACGGCCTGGACGCGGGGGTGGTGGCCGTCGAGGTCGAGGATGTCGCGGGCGGCGGCCGGGTCGCGAAGCCGGGCGCGGACGTCTTCGATCCGGTCGGCGGCGGGCGGGACGGGCTGGCCGTCCGGGCCGGTGGGCAGGTGCAGGTAGCCGAATGAGATCAGGCGGATCGGGTGCACGAGGGCATCTCCAGTTCTGGGGTTGAGGGCTGGGACAGTGCTGGCTGCGTGTGGTGGGGTGCGGGCGCTGTCGGCAGCCACATGTGGGCGCAGTACCGGCAGCGGTGATAGAAGGCCCATTCGGTGTGGTCAGGGCTGGTGGTGAAGCGAACGGAGCGGCTGAGCCAGGTGCAGGAAGGACACGCGGACGGGGCCGCGAGGTCTTCCCGCTCCAGCCATTCGATGCTGATGAGGGTCACGGCTTGCGCGGTGGTGTTGCTGGGGTCGGCGTCGTCCAGGTACCAGGCGTAGTCGTCGTCCGGTTTCGCTTTGACCGCCTGGACGTGGGTGCGCTGGGTTCCGAAACGGATCATGTCGGTGAGCTCGCTGGTGGGCATGATGCGCTCCCCTAATACCCGTCGGTGGTAGCCGCTGGTGGCGGCGAGCGCGACGCGGTCGGTGAGGTGTCCCAGAGCAACGAGGCGGTCGTTTTCCTCGCCCAGCGGGGCAACGGAGATGCCGTGCAGCTGGCTGAAGCCCGACTCGGTGCCAGCCAGAGTGAACGGGCGGCCGGGTGCGGTGTCGATGAAGTCGGTCTCGGGGATCGCCCGCGGGCCAGGAGCCTCGGGGTAGTCGGCGGTCGTCATCGCTGGTCGCCGTTCTCGAAGGAGGCGATCAATTCGCTGATCGCCTCGGGGCTGGAGGCCTCGCCGACCCACTTCCCGTCCACGGTGAACACCGGCACAGCGTCGCGGTCGGCGTCAAGCACGGCCGCGTAGCCGCCCCAGCGCTCCAGGACCAGGTCGTAGAGCACGGGGAGCGGTGCGGCCTCGAGGACCTCCAGGCCGTCGACGGTGAGCCGGGCCGGGGCCTGGGGGGTGTCGGGCTGGGTGAGGGTGCCGGTGACCCGCAGGAGGTCGCCGGGCTGTATCTCGTTCAGCAGGGCTGCGGCGAGGTTCGGGTCTTCGGTGGTGCAGGCGTACACGGTGTCCGGGGTGTCAGGGGCGATCCGGTCCGCGTCGATGGGGGAGTGGACCAGATCGAAGCGGGCGGTGCCCCAGCCGGTGCCGGGGGCCGGGATCTGGTCGACGTAGCCGTCTATGGCGAGGTGCGTCTGGGGGTTCATCGGCTGGCCTCCGTCAAGGTGTTGGTGGTGCGGGGGGAGCGGGGTCGGGGGGTGTGCTGGGCGCGGAGCAGGAGTTCGCGGTTGCGGCGCTGCTGCTCGGGGGTGAGTGGCCGTGGCTTCGGGCCCTGGCGGTGCCAGAGCGGGGAGGCGGGCGGCTCGGGGTAGGCGAGGGTGAGGTCGACGTCGTGTTGCGAGGCGTTGTTCACGGGGCCTCCAGGTGGAGGAGCTCAGGCGTGGGTGTCGTCGCGCCGGCGCTTGGGCTGGACGTCGGAGGCGAACCTGCCGAGGCGGGCCTCGGTGGGGTTTCCGGAGATCCAGTTCTCAGCGCACACCTTGTGAGCGGGCTCCCCGGAGTGGGAGCGCAGCGGTGTGGGCTGCTCACACAGGGCGCAGGGGCGCATCAGCCAGCGGTCGTAGTGCCGGGCGTCGCGCCAGTCCAGCGAGCCGCCGGAAGTCGGGACGCAGCCCGGCTCGAACGGCGACTCCTTGCCCGACTTGCGGGTCACGGCCGCAGGTGTGGCAGCTGCTGACGTACTTGGTCCACGAGATCCTGCGTCGGCTTCCAGGCCGGGAGCGCGCCCGTGGCGGGCGCGGGCAGCGGTAGTTCGTGGACGTCGGTGAGGACCAGGTGGTGAGCATCGCGCTGCGCCCACGGGCTGGTGCAGCGTTCGGGCCCTTGATCCAGGTGGCAGTCGGTGAGCCGGGCGACGCCGATGACTACGCCGCGGTGGAGCTCGCGGCCGCGGATCGCGGTGGCCACCAGCGGGTCGCGCAGCACGGCGGGGTCCGGCTTCGCTTTCCCGGCGTGCAGGAGAACCCAGCCGCGCCACGGCCAGTGGGCAGTCCTGTTCTCCGTGCGCTTCCCGGCGAGGATGCAGGTCGCCCAGGGCTGGCGGATGGTGATGCCGCGGATCCAGTCGCCGCCCTCGAGTTCGGCGGCGCTCACGCGGCACGCGCCGGGGTGTGCGTCCCACGGCGGCCGGCGCGGCGGCCGTTCACGGTCTTCGCGTAGGCGTCAGCCCGCGTCGCGAAGTACGGGAACGTCGCCTCGTTCTCCTTAACCTTGTACATCGCCTTGTCCGCGCCGCGCAGGATCCGGCTCATGGTCTCGCCGGACAGGTCCGCTGCACGGGCGATGCCAATCGAGACGTCCAAGGCCAGCATCTGTCCCTCGTACTGGAGGGGCTGTTGCAGCTGCTTGCGCAGTTCGGTGATCTCCGCCAGGGCGGCCGACGGTGAGAGCACGGCGCAGACGGCGAATTCGTCGCCGCCCAGCCGGGCCGCGAGCGCCTGACGGTTCGCGCTCCACTGGGCGAGGCGTCGGCCCATCGTCTGGATGACGGTGTCGCCTGCGGCGCGTCCGTAGGTGTCGTTGACGCCCTTGAAGTCGACCCCGTCCAGCATCAGGACGTGCAGGTTGTCCCGGCGGCGGGTGCGCAGGAGCCGCTCGCCGTACGCGGTGAACTCCGGTCGAAGCGGCAGCCCGGTGAGCAGGTCCTTGCGGGCATCAGCCAGACGCCGGTGGAGCGCCAGGGCGTGGACTGTCCAGCCGGTGAGCGGGACCGCGAGGGTGGTGATGAGGAGCGCGCGTTGCCCGGATCGGGCCTGTAAGCGCAGGGCGGAGTCCATACTGGGGATCTCCCTCTCGTCTCGTACGGGTTGGGTGGCCCGGGGCGGCCGACTTGGTTACCAGGCCGTTGGCGGCCGTCCCGGGGCGTATCTACAGCTCGTAGGGCTTCTTGCGGGTCCAGTCGTTCGGGTTGTTCCAGGGGCCGGCCTTCGCGGCCTGCCAGTCGAGCGCCCAGTCGGGCCGAAGCCCACGCGCTCCCCAGCCCCCGGCCTGCATGCCGGGGATCTCGAGTCCGGCCTGCTGCGCGGCGAGTGCCGCGTCGTACACCGCGTGCGCGATGTGCAGGGCCTCGCTCTCGGACGACGCCTCGCCGGTGAAGACGTGTACGCCGTGCAACTGGTGGTTGGTGGTGTGGTGTGTCGGGACGTCAACCTCGAAGTAGCGAAGCGGCATGACGGCCCTCTCCTTCCGTGCTCTCGCCTGACAGGGCCACCGCGCTTCCCCGACCCGACCCCGGGCCGGGGAAGCACAGAAGTCCGTCAGACGGCGACGGAGGCCGGGCTGTCGAGTCCGGTACCGAGCAGCAGGCCGCGGATCGACTGCTCGTACTCGCCCGAGCGGATCCGGTCGAACATGAGCTGTCCGGCGACCAGGCAGCGGGCCCGCAGCTGAATCAGGGCGACGGCCTGAGGGTCGGCACCGGACTCGGTCGCGGCCTGTGCCGCGGCGTCACCGGCGAGCTGGTTGGCCGCCTGGAGGCCGGCCTCGCGTCGGGAGTACTGCGCCCGGCAGTACGCCCAGGAGGTCAGCGCCCGGGTGCGGTCCACCCGCGCCTCCCACGCCTTGTAGGTGCGGTGGGTGCCCTCGGGGTCGGCGGCCCACTCTTCGGCCCACTGCCGGGCGAGGTCGGGCAGCTGGGCGAGGACGGCCAGGGTCTGCGCGCCGCGGTGCCCGAACGCTCGCCACGCCTCGGTCTCCTTGACGACGCGGATCTGCTGGGACATCCGCCAGTACGGGTAGTTGTCGCCACCCCAGTTGCCGGTCTCACCGAGTGGCTCCACGATCCAGAGCCGGATCGGCCAGCCCTCCTCGATGCGCTCCAGGATCTCGCCGGGTCGGGTGTACATGTGGAAGTAGCCGAAGGGCCGGTCGGTGTACCACTTCTGCCCGGGGGTGGGGTGGTCGACCTGGCCGACGTGATCGGCGAGGTTGACGGTCGGGACGGTCTCGCCGTGGTCGCGGGCATACCGGGCGAGGTACTCGTCGGTGGGCGGGACGGTGCCGTCGGGCCGGGTGGCCATGTAGTGGACGACGGGCCGGGTGCTGCGTGCCATGACTTCCTCCGTGTCAGTCAGGAACGTGCAGGTGGTGGGGCGGAGACGGTGGAGCCGTTCGGTCCGGCGTGGGCAGGGCCGACCGGCTCCGGGTGTCAGTCGTTGGCGGCAGGCTGGTCCGTGGACCGGTAGCGCTTGGTCTGCCTCAAGACTTGGTTGCGCTTGACGTTCAGGGCGTCGGCGATGTCCTGCTGCGCGCCGTGGTACCGCTTCTGCAGGCGGTCGATCTCCTGCCAGAACTCGGCCTCGATGCGCTCGTGGTCGTCGTCGCGGCGCTGGCTGGCCTGGGCGACCAGGTCGCGCAGCTCGGTGCGGGCCTCATCGTCGGGGCGCGGGGTCATGGTTGCTCCTGCGGGGATTCGAGGGACGATGTGTCTGCCCCCTGCTCCTCTTGGAGCGGGTTGGGAGGCCCGGGGTGGCCGGTGAAGTTTGGCGACTGTGGCGGCCACCCCGGGGCGAAGTCACCGGCGGCGGTGCTTGCCGGAGACGGTGCCCACGCGCTCGCGCAGGTGGCCCGTGCCGCGCGTGGTGACGTCGCCGGAGACCGTGTTGGCGCGGAACTCGGTGCCGTTGTACGCGCCGATCTCGATGTCGCCGGAGACCGAGTTGACGTCGACGCGGGCGTCGACCCGGTCCACCTCGAAGTCGCCGCTGGTGGTGTTGCCGCGCAGGGTGTGCACGCTGCGGGCCCGGATGTCGCCGGAGACCGAGTGGACGTCCAGGACCTGGAGGTCGCCGTGGACGGTGGTGTCGGCGCTGGTGGTCTCCAGCCGGACCGAGGACTGGTCACTCGGCAGCTTCACGTCGACGGTGATGGTGCCCATCCCGCCGCCGGAGACGACGGTGCCCTGCTCAGCGACGACGCGGCCGTTCGAGACGACCTTGCGGCCGCCGATGATGACGTCGCCGTTGCTGATGGTCATGCCGGTCACGGAACCGGTGACGACGCCGAAGTTCTGCCCGACGACCATGTTGCCGCCGTTGAAGCTGAACGTGGAGTTGCCCATCGTCATCGTGTTGCCCCGAACCTTGGGGACGCGAACGGTGAGGCAGTTGAGGTTCTGGTGGGTGCTCTCCTGCTTCGTGGCGCCACGCACCGCGTCGGCGAGGGGGCCGTCGTCGTCGCCGGTGCTCACCGTGATGTCGGCGTGCTTGAGGGTCGGGTCAACGGTGACGTTGACCGCCCCGACATGGCTGATGATGTCGGTCCACACGGCGCCGGCGGCGGTGGCGGTGAAGGTCTGGGAGGTACTCAAGGTGGACTCCTTGGTCGGAGAGTGCGGGGGCCTGGTGACCCCCGCACATCAATAATGCATCCTCGAAGGATGCATTTCTAGTGTTTGGCATCTTCTGAGGATGCCTTTTCTGTTTGTGCAGATCAGGCGGCCACGGCCGGGGGAAGCGAGTGGGGGTGCGGGCCGTCGGCGGTGCGCCTCACTGGTCCCCGCCTCCGGCCGGCTGCCGGTCGGCGA
Organism: Streptomyces sp. NPDC048473; assembly: GCF_043200155.1. Lineage (NCBI taxonomy): Bacteria > Bacillati > Actinomycetota > Actinomycetes > Kitasatosporales > Streptomycetaceae > Streptomyces > Streptomyces sp. NPDC048473. The sequence goes on along the minus strand of NZ_JBICXE010000031.1, from coordinate 53,203 downwards.
GGGCCAGGAGCTCCGCGGCGAGGTCCGGCGCGGACAGGATGGTGCGCAGGATCGAGGTGATCCCGTCGCGCTCGATCGGGTTGAGGCGGTCCCACACGGCGTGGGCGTCACCGTGGACGCCCACGGTCTTGAGGTAGTCGGCCTCGGACGTCGCGGTGTGCTGAGCGCCGCACCGGCCGCATCGGAAGGCGGCCTGGTCCCATCCGCACGCGGGGGTCTTGGCCGTCATTCGCTGATCGCCTCCATTGCCTGCGCTTCGAGGTCGGCGCGGCCCTCGGGGTCGTCGTCCTGGTCGTCGTCGCCGTGGTGGCCGTGGATGGTGCAGCGCACGTCCGGGTCGTTCATCAGCTCGCCGGTCAGGGCGCGCAGAAGGTCGGTGACGGTGTAGGCCGGGGCCCACGCCGCGCCCTGGCACTCGTCGTCGGCGGGGCAGCGCACCAGGACGTCGAAGCCGATGTCGCCGTCGATGTCGTTGCGCTGGGCGAGGACGATGCGGTCCGCTCCGAGCCGGATCTCCGCGACGCGGTCGCCGCCGGCGAGCTGCGAGCCGTCGCGCCAGCGCCACATCGGCAGGATCTCAGGGCCGAAGGTGCGGCGGACCAGGAGCAGGTCGCCCAGGCCCTCGCTGTCGTCCCAGCCGAGCTCCGCGCGTCGGGCGTCGCTGAGCGGCTGGAGCAACTCCCCCAAACGGTTGAGGTTCTCCGCGACGACGACGTGGTCGAACCCTTCGGCGGGCAGGCCGGGGAACGCGTCGACCATGGCGGCGTGCTGCGCGCGGACGGCTGGCTCGGGAACGCGCCGGTTCGCGGGCCGGCCTTCCTGGCGCTCCACGCACACGGAGACCGGGGTCGGGACGACCAGGGCAACGGTCGGCACGCCGTGGCGGCGGGCGGTCGCGATCAGGTCGGCCCGCACGGACTTCCCGGTGTTCGTCGCGTCGAGGATCGTCGTTTTCCGGCGGGCGAGGCGGGCCTCCAGGACGGCCTGGAGCGCGAACACCGCGTCACCGGTGGATTCCTGGCAACCCGCGTCATCGCTCACGAAAGCCCGGAACTTGTCGAGTTCGAGGACCTGCGTGGCGGGCCAGGTGGAGGCCCAGGTCGACTTGCCCGAACCGGCCGCGCCGATCAGGCAGACCAACGAGGGCTCGGGGATCGTCGTATCGACGGGCAGTGCGTTCTCCAGGCGGAACGGTTTCATGGGGCATCTCCTTGCATGCGAGGTGTGGGGGCGGTCCGGATGAGCCGCTGCCCGCCCCGGACGGGGCAGGGCGGGCAGCGGCCGGGCATCAGTCCTGGCGGTGTCCGGGTCAGACCATGGCGCGGTACTCGGCGGTCATGTCCGCGAGCTCGCGCAGCAGGCCCGCGGCGCGGGCGACGAACACCTGCTGCTCCAGCTGTGTGCCGCCGTCCAGCTCCACGTCGAGCGCCTGGTCCAGCAGCCCGGCCGCGGTGCCCAGGTCGTCGGCTCCTGAGATGCCGACCTGGTCGAGGCGGTCTTCGGCTTCGCGGAGCTGGTCGATGAGGTCGGCCCCGGTCGTGGCGTAGGGCTCCTCGGTGAGGAAGGCGAGGTTCGTGGCGTGCCGGGCGATCAGCTCAGCGATCGAGGCCGGAGGCCTGGTCGCCGTCCAGGCGAGGTGGTCGAGAGCGCGTTGCAACAGAGGCCGGTGGGCGGCGTACAGGGTGCGCCCGGCGGCGGTGATCGCCGTTTCGAGCTGCTCGACGCTGCCGAACGGCCACCAGTTGGCGTCCAGGGCGTCGTCGGCGCCGACGGCGGTCACCGTGACGTCGAGCTGGAAGAGCGCGGAGGTCGAGGACACCCAGGCGCGGTCCGTGTTGCGCCAGTCGTCGACGAGGTCACGGCCGAGGATCACCGGGATACGGTCGCGGAGGTCGACGCCCGTCTCCTCACGAAGCTCCCGGACGAGCGTGTCCGGGGCGGTCTCGCCGGGATCGACCATCCCGCCGGGAATCGCCTCAACGCCGATGTCGGACCGGGTAATCAACAGCACCCTGCGCTCCTGGCCGTAGCCCGCGACGACGATCGGGTCGGCCGCGGGGTTCTCGCCCCACTTGCCGAGGTTCCGGCCGGTGCGGCCGGTGCGCCCGTGCGGGTTCAGCGGCTGGCCCCGCTCGTCGAGCCGGTAGGGGACGAGCGCGTCGGCGTGGCGGCGGTCCCAGTCCGGGACTTCGGCCGGGGTGGGGGCGGCTTCGGCCCAGTCGGGCACGTGGTGGGCCAGAGCCGCGGGGAGCAGTTCGGCGGGAGTGATGTCGGTGGGCGTGTACTGCGGCCAGCTCACCGACCAGTCGCGCAGTGCAGCGGGGACGGCCGCGACGGTCTCGGTGGTCTCGCTCATGAGGGTTCCTCCAGGTCGGGTCAGGACGTAGGGACGAGTCAGGTCAGCGGCGGGCGGCGTGGCGGGTGGTGAGCCAGGTGGTGACGGCGGCCGCGCCGATCCCGACAGCGCGGTGAAGTGCCGCGTCCAGCTCCATCCACGCACTGCCAGGCCCGTTCACCTCTCGGGTGAGGGTGCCGTCGTCAGCGAGCCGGACGGCCTGGCAGTGCTCGATGTAGCCGGTCTTCTTGGTCTTCTTCGCCAGCCACAGCAGCAACGCGCCGCGGTCGATCGCGGCGTGCGTCCCGGCGTTGATGGCTGCGCCGGCGAGCAGCGCGGTCGGTGTGACGCGGTAGCCGAACGCTCGGGTGATCGCGATGGTCGCCCCGAGCTGCACGGCGGTGTACGAGGCGACATGGGAGGCTGCGGCACGCCTGCCGAGCGTGGTGGTGGTCATGGTCGGGCGGGTGGAGTCAGGCGTGGCGGGGGAGCCGTCAGCGTGGACCAGGTCCTCGCCGTACAGCCGTTTACGCGAGGCCGTCTTACTGCCCTGGACCCAGTGGTCGCAGGCAGGATGGAGTTCGCCGAAGGTCGCCAGCAGGGTGCCGAAGAGGGCCAGGCGCTCGGTGGTGAGGGGCAGACGGGGCATGCTGGGGTTCTCCTGATCTCGAATCTCGGGTGAAGGGAGCGGGGCGGCCGGCCTCTTTGCCGATGCTGCGGTCAACCCCGTGTGCGCCTCCGTCCCGGCCGGTGTGGCCGGGACGGAGGTCGTTCAGAACGGCGGTTCGTCCGGCCCTGCGGGAACGGGCCGGGGCGGGTTGGGCAGCGAGTCGTTGGGACTGGCGTAGTCGTGCTCGGGGCTGTCGGCGATCTCGCAGGCGTCGGAGCAGTACCGGCGGGCCGTGTAGTACGGGTTGCGCCGCACAGGGCGCACTCGGTCTCTGTGACGTCCTCGAGTTCCCGTACCCAGTCGATGATCACGCTGGGGTCGATGCAGGCTTCGCAGCGTCCTGAGGTCTGGTCGGTTACGCCGTGGCAGCCGTCCTGGCAGATCTGCCAGTCGATCGCCGTGCAGCCGCACTCGCACAGCACGGTCGGGGCGGGGGCCGGCGGGCCCGGGACGGTGCGGTTGGTTGCTTCGGCCAGGACCTCCCACAGGCGGGTGCTCGGGCCGAAGTCCGGGTCGGCGAGGGTCACCTGAAGGGCGCGTGCGGCAGTGTCGATCGCCTTGGGGAAGCCGCGCCACATCAGTTCAAGGTCCCCGACTCCGAGCGCACGGCCGAACGCGGTGTGGCTCTCGCCGTCCCTGAGCGTGGCCACGGCGCCGGGGCCGTGGCCCTGCTGGGCGTCCAGGAGGTCGTTGACGATGACCTCGAGTCCGGCCTTCTCGGCCGTGTCGATCAGCCGGCGCAGCACAACCGGGTCGGAGATGAACCCGTCAACCGCGGCGCGCTGCGCCCAGTGGGTGCCGGTGGCGTCGGTGGTGAGGAGGCCGGGCTGGGAGCCGTGGGTGAGGTATCCGCCCCGGTTGGCGGTGGCGAGGACCTGCACGTGCGGCAGTGTCTCGTCATCCGGTCCGTACCGCGGCTGGTACCCGGGCCTGCTCTGGATGGCTCCTTCGAGCCAGGCTGCGGTCAGCTGGCCGAGGTCGTGCAGAGTATGGGCGGCGTGCCACCGGGTGCGGTCGGCTCGGCTCATCCATGGCAGTCGGAACTTCATCAGTGTTTCTCCCACAGGTCAGGCTCCGCCCGGCCTTGACGGCCGCGGCGAGAACGTCGAAACGGTGGCTCGTCCGGCCAGGCCAGGAAGGACGGAAGCCAGATGCGCGCGATGCGGATGCTGCGGACGTCCGTGGTGCCTTCGCCCCGGCCGGCCGGACTCCGGCCGGGGGCGGCGGTGTTCAGAAGGACGGCACGTCCCAGGCCGGAACGGGCAGGAGCCTGATACGGACTTCGCGCCGCTCGGACCAGCAGCCGCACGCCTCCATCTCGGGGAAGGCGCCACCGACCCACCAGCCGCCCTCGCCATGGCAGCGCGGGCAGCACGGCCGGGGTCGGGGGGTGATCTCGATGCGGTGCCGGTCGGCGTAGAGCTTGAGGTGGTTGGCTCTGAGCGTGGCGGCGACCGTCGCCGCGGCGAGCGGGACTGCGGCGGCCAGCAGCAGGGCGCCGCGCAGATGGCGGGCGGTCATTTCAGCGGGATGGCGCGGCAGGCGGCGGCGTGGTTGTTGGCTTCCGGCCGGATGCAGAACAGGAAGTCCTCCTCGGGCCGGTCGGAGGAGTCTCCGCAGCCGTGGCAGTTCCAGCGGTTCTTGTCGGAGTGCTCGCCGGGGCCGGTGACGTCCACGTACGAGCCGCCGACCGTGATGAACCTGATCAGCAGGTTCTTGGGGCGGTCCGGCTCAGTGAAGGCGGCGGTGCTCATGGGCTGGTGTCCTCTCAGGGTAGGAGGCAGGTAATGGAGGAGAGTGCGGCGGGCGTGCCGGCCTGGAGTGCGTTCAGCGCTGGGTGCAGGCCGGGTATGCGGCGTTGGCGCGGCATGCGTCGTAGTCGTCGACCGTGACCTGGAAGGTCCGCGCGCTGCCGTTGGGCGTCTTGACGGTCAGCTCGAACCGGCGGGCGTGCGTTGCCGGGTCGTGTTTCTGCTCCCGGCTCTGCACCTGGCCCGCCGGACCGGCGGGGTAGGGGTCGCAGGAGGTGGCGGTCAGTACGGCGACTCCGGTCAGCACCACGGCGGTCATACCTCGGGCGGTGTTCATGGTGTCCTCTCTGGGCTATGCAGCCAGCCGATGCGTGGCCGGGGGTGCGGTGTAGCTGCTCGGGTCGGCCGGGGTGCCGTCGTGGCACTCCAGGCAGGACCCCAAGGTCTTGAGCGGGAGGCAGTGGAAGTAGCGCCGGCCGCAGGGGCCGGAGCATGTCTGGCGGGCCGCCATCGCCTTGTCGAGCGCGGCTTCCTTCGCGAGCGTCATCGCGAACTTCGGCTTCGCCAGGTCGATCCGGTACAGCCACGCCCACCGCTTCCCGCCGCGGCATTCGATCCGGGCGACGGGCTCCTGGCCGCCGGGGCGCAGTCCCATCTCGCGCAGCTGGCGGCGGGTCGCAAGGTTCTCGCGCCCGGCCTGCTTCCACCGGAAGACCGGTAAGGAACCGTCGCCGGGGTCGTTCGGGTCGATATCGACCAGGTCCTGGTCCTGGTCGGCCATCACCTGCTCCAGGTGCCGGGGAACTGGGCGGGACGGCGGGGGTAGCGGGGGCCGGGGCGCTGCGGGCGGGGCCGGCCGATCCTGCGACGCGGGCGGGGCATGAGCACGGTGGGTCCTCCGGTAGATCGCGGTGGCAGGCGTGCACCAGCTGGAACGGGTGCGGGGTCTGCAGGGGTGAGGGGTGCTCCGGGGCGGCTGGGGTTCGTGGCCGGCAGCAGATCCGGGCGCTCAGTAGCCCGTCTGGTGGGCGGTCGTGGTGGCACGCGCGGCGTCGCCGATCAGCACGGCGAGCGCGTGACCGGCGTCAACGGCGGCCGCCAGGCGCTCGGTCAGCTCGGGGTCCAGGTGTCGGCCGCGGGCGCCGATGAGGAGCCCCTCCAGGTAGTGGACATCCGCGAGAATGCAGCGCCGGGCGTCCACCACGCCGGCCTGAACGTGCAGGGCGTCGATGTTCATCTCGCCGGCCAGGGCCGCGTGGTCAATGGCCTGACGGTTGGCCGTCGCGGTCTGCGCAGCGAGCAGGATGTCGAGGTGGACCGGGTCGGTGCAGACACGGGACCAGGCCCTGCTGGCTGCGGTGGCTTTGCTCCATACACGGCGGATGACGGACACGGCTCTCCCATGGGTTGATGGCGGGCAGTGCTGCGCCCCGCCTACGGACGGTCTGTCGGCGGGGCGTTGGGTGTGGCGGGTGGCCGGTCGGCCTGCCCGGTCACCGGGACCAGCCGCCCCGGGGCGGGGTGGTGGTGCCGGTGGCCGGACGGGGTGACCGGATCAGCTGGTGGCCGCGAGGGCGGCGGTGCGGGCGCGGTGGACGTCGTGGCGGCGGGGCCGGGTGCCGCTGTGGGAGGTGCACAGGGCGTTGGGCGGGGAGTCGCAGGCCGGGCAGGCGATGGCGAGCGCGGGGTTGGTCAGGGCGGGCGTCTGGTCCCGGGTGTCGGGGGCGTCCTGGGGTGTGGTCTCGTCGGGGTACTGGGCGACGAGCTGGTCCAGGAGCTGGCGGATGCGGTCGGCGTTGCCGCGGATCCACTCGGGGGTGAGGCGCTGGCCGTGGCCGGCGGTGTAGAAGGCGGCGGTGTCACGGGGGTCGGCGGCGAGCGCGTCCTCCAGGTGCGCAGCGGCCTCGACCATCGCGGTGATGGCGGGGGCTTCGGTACGGCCGAGGGGGCGGCTGTGCTCGCAGTGCTGGGTCTGAGGGGAGATCAAGGCTGTTCCTTTCGCGGGTGAGGGGGTGGTCGGGGCCGAGGGTCAGAGGGCGGCGGAGACGACGAGGAGGATGAGGGCGGCCGACCCGCCGATCAGGAGGGCGGCGCCGGCGTTGGCCCACCAGTAGTGGCCCATCGCCTTCTCGTCGCGGAGGTCGCTGAGGCCATCGGCGATGCGGGCGTGGAGAACGGCCAGCGGGGGCAGGGCGGCGTACCAGCGGCCCAGGCGGTCTATCTGGCCGGCGAGTTCGTCGTCGGGGAAGTGGCCGCCGTGGACGGCCTGGCGGTGGGCGTCGCCTTCGGCCGTCAGGTCGTCGGGCTGGTGGACGATGGGGCTGGTGGTGCGGCAGATGGTGCAGCGGTAGCGGTATCGGCGCACGGTGGTCGGTCTCCCGAGAGGGTGGTGTTTCGGGCAGGGAACGGCGACGCCCCGCCCGGAAGGTTCCGGGCGGGGCGCGAGGCCGAGCTGGGTGGGGTCTGTTCTCCGCGTTCTGGGCGGAGGGGCGGTCAGGTGTTGATCTGCCTGCGGACGTCTTCGACGCGGCGGAGGATCTCGTGGGCCATGTCGGTGATCGTCTGGAGCTGCCTGTCGATGTCGGCCGGGTCCGAGCCGGTGAACGAGAACGAGCGGCCGTCGTCGCTGCCCGGCTGCGGGCCGGTGAACGAGAACGACCGGTCGTCACGGTCCGGTTCGGGGTTGGTGAACGAGAACGACACAGGCAGCTCCTCCAGCGTCAGATGTTCATGTGTTGGGCGCGCCGGATGGCGGCCTCCCACACGCTACGCACCTGCGCTCCGCTGTGGGAGTCGTTCCAGGAGGGGATCGTCTCCCACTTCTTGCCGTGCTGGCGACGGGCCTCGTCCAGGAGCAGGTTCCCGGCGTCGCAGTAGGCGGCGTTGCGGGCGCCGGCCGCGGCGCGCAGGGCGCCGATGGAGCAGCGGGCGCCCTCGGGGTGGACGAGGCTGCGCCTGGCCCAGCCGTGGGTGTCGAGGAAGGTGAGGGCGTCGGTGAGGGTCTTCTCGACCGGGCCGGTCAGGCGCACCGGCGGGGCGACGGGCGGGTTGAGGGGAACCTGCGCGGGAGCCGCGGGGGTCGCCCGTGTCGTGAGGGCGGCGGGTTCCGGGGCGGGGTCGAGGAGCTGGAATGCCTTCGCGTACAGGTCGGAGTCGATGGGGTTGAAGTCGGAGTCGATGATGTCGGTCTCGGTATGGGTGTTCATGCTGCCCTCCACAGGCCGTTCTCGTTGATGACCTCGTCCCGCTTCTTCAGCTCGGACAGGCGCGGCTTGATGCGCTTGGCCGGGATCTCCAGCTTTCGGGCGATGGTCTCGGCGGTCATCGAAATGGACTGCTCCCGCAGGAGCTCGAGGATGCGCGGCTTGATCAGCTCCTGTCCCTCGGGTGCCCCTGTGGCTACGCCAGGAGCACCGGGCCTGCTGGATCCGGCGATTACCTGAAGGCCGCCGGGGTTGTGGTGGGGCGCCTCCTGCGAGGAGGGGGCGCCCTCGGCTGCGGCGAGGAGGTCGGCGAGGCTGCCGATCAGGTTCTTGCCGCGCTTGTCGACCATCGGCGTCTGGGCGATCGCGTCGCGCTCGCGCCAGGCGTCGCAGTCCTCGATTCCGACCGGCCGCTCGCCTCCGGCAAGGGAGACGGGCGGCACGTCCAGGTGCAGGGAGCGGAACTGGACGGCCTGCGAGCCGGGGGTAAGGAGGTAGCCCAGGCCGAAGGTGCCGTCCTCGGGGGCGGCGGCGACCTCGGTGGCCAGACCGGACATGTCCCGGTCGGCGACCTTGGCGTACTGGCCCGGCCACTGCGAGGGGATCATCGACAGGTCGAGGCCCTCCGCGCCCTCCACCGCGTTCGCCCCGACCAGCGAGCCCTGACCACGCGCGCAGCGCAGGAACACCGCGCCACCGCCGATCAGCAACTGGGAGCGGATCACCGTGGAGTTGCCGAGGTCTTCGGCCAGCGGCGTCTGGGTGGCCAGGACGACGCCGATGCCCCGCTTGAGGGAGCGTCGGGTCAGCTGCTCCACGATCGCCTTCGCCTCCAGGTGGTACGGGGAGGAAGCCGACAGCAGCATGTGCGCCTCGTCGACGACGAACTCGATCAGCGGGTCGGTGAAGGGGAAGGCCGGGCTGCGGTAGCGGGCCTCGCGGTCGAGCATCATCGCGTAGGCCAGGCGCAGCGCGCCCATCGCCTCGTCCAGGCCGTCCCCGAGGTACGCGGCCAGTGAGGCGCCGGCAATGGTCCCGGCCTGCGGGGAGGCGAGGACCACCGCGACACCGGAGCGGTGCGCGGAGAGCAGGATCTGCTCCAGCAGCCCCGACTTGCCCGACCGCGACCCGCCCACCAGGTAGAGGTGACGGGCGCCGGAGCCGGGCTGCGCCAACGGCAGCAGGGCGGGGCGGCCGTCGACGTAGGTGCCGGCGCGGACGTAGCCGCGCGAGTCCATCGACAGCTCGTCCAGGACCGAGGAGAGCATCGTGCCGTGCATCAGCGCGTGCTCCCGCATCACCCGGATCCCCATCTGCGACGGCTTGTCGCCGGGGGCCAGGGCGATCTGGATCGTCTCCAGGTCGAGGTTGCCCGCGAGGTCCTGGAGGTTGACGGTTCCGATCGCCCTGCGGTCGCGGGTGGCGATGCCTTCCCAGTCCAGCGGCCCGTCGTAGCGAATGAGGGTCAGGGTGGTGCCGGGCATCGCCCCTTCCGGCACGCCCACAAACGCGTCCCACAGCTCCTCGGGAGTCGTGGGGGCACCAACCGCGATCTGCGGCTGCTCCGCCGGCACCCTCAACTGCACGGTGACCGGCAGCGCGTTCGGCGCATAGTGCTTGGGGTCACCCAGATCGACCTGCGAGACGGGGACCCGGTAGACGGAGGCGATGTCAGCCGCCTTCACCCTCACCTGCTGCCCCTGCGGCAGGGTGATGATCCCGGTGAACGCCACGTGATCGCCGTCGGCCTCGAGGGCGAAGTGCTCCAGGTTCGCCCCGGCCTGGATGAGGGCGCGCCCCTCGGTCTGGGTCGGGCCGGAGATGAACTCCTTCCAATAGGCGGTGATGAGCTGTTCCTGCGACGTCAGCCCGACCGCCGTACCCGCGCCCGTGGTCGTGGGTACGAGGGCGGGGGTGTGGCCGGTGATGTTGCGGTGGTGCGCGAGGGCGGCCGCTCCGGCCGGGACCGCGAGCCCGAGGGCGATCAGCGGGTTCATGCCGCTGGCGAGGACCTCGCTGGCGGCGATGCCGCAGCCGGTGGTCGTGAGCCCGCACGCGATCAGGGACCGCAGTACCGGGGCGGAGGTGTTGACGGCCCACGCCCCGGCCCCGGCCGCCGCGGCGGCGAGGGCGGACCAGGGGCCGACGACGAGTGGCACCACCGCGAGAGCGGCGGGCGCGTACTGGATGAACTGTGCTCGGGTCGGCCCCATGATCCTCTGTGCTCCTTACTGCTGGGTGTAGAAGCTGGCTTCGGCCATCTCGACGGGGGAGGTGTCCACGGCGTCGGCGATCCCTCCGTGGTCGCTCTCGGTGGTCGTCTTCGCGTCATCGGCGGCCGCGGAGGCGCTGTCGGCGGCGGAGGTGTAGGCGCCTGCCGCGTCCTTGACTCCGGTCATGGTCAGCGCGGCGTCGGCGAACTCGGAGGTCGTGGCGTCGTCGACGGCCAGCGCCTTCATCGTTTCGGAGGCGTCCAGCATCTGCTCGGCCGCGTCGTCGACGTCGGAGGCGAGGGTGGTGACGGTCTGTGCGTGGGCGTGGACCTTGTGGGTGAGCCAGGCCAGCTTGGTACGCAGGGCCGCGTAGTTCGCGGCGTCCTTCAGGGTCTCGGTGACGGTCATGTGGGGCCTCCCTATCGGGCGTTGTAGAAGTCGCGTTCGGCGGGCTTGGTCAGGGGGGAGTCGGCGACGGCCCTGAAGATCGGCCCGTGGCGGAGCTCCGCGTTCGCGGACGCGGTGCGGCAGGCCTCCTCGCCGCCCTGGATCTTGTCGTGGACGTCCTTGGCGGCGGCGGCCTGGAGGTCGAGCTGCTCCTTGAGGTATTCGCACTTGCCGATCAGGTTCGCGCCGACGCCCTTCGCGGTGATCTCGGCGATGAGCGAGTCGCAGTCCGTGGCCAGCTCCGTGGACTCGTCCATGAGTTCCAGGGCGGTGTCGGTGCTGGCCTGGCACAGGGTGGCCGAGCCTTCGGCGAGGTCGATGACCTGGGTGAGGGTCATGACCTCACCACCGCTGTAGGTGCGGGACTTCCCCGCGGCGGTCGTGACGTGGGTGCCCTTCTCGTCGACGGTCGCGGAGTGCGGTACGGGCGGGTTGGGCTGCATCGCGGGGTCCTTCCGGATGTGTTCGGGCAGCGGGACGGTGCGGGGCGGGGGGACAGTGCCCACCGGGGGAACTGCCGACCCCGGCACACCCGTCGGCGGTGGGGTCGAGGGAGCCGTCGGCGGAGGTGTTGACGGCGGAGCCGTCGGGGGCGGAGGAGCCGTCGGAGGTGTGGTCGGGGTCGTCGGCGGTGGGGTCGGCGGAGCCATCGTCGGAGGCGGGGGAGCCGTCGGAGGAGTCGTCGGGGGTGCGCTGGGCTTGGGCGGCACGGTGGCCGCAGAAGGCCCTGAAGCGGGCCCGGTGGAAGTGGAAACGGAAGGCTTACCGGTCGGCTTCTTGAGGTAGCCGGAACGCCATCCGTCGCGCAGGCCACCGGCCATATGGGCGCCCGCCAGAAGACCGTAATGCGTTTTCGCCGCGACGTTGTACGGCGCGTTTCGGAATGTGTCCGGCGCTCGGGTCGGATTCCATTTCTCTTTTGTTTTAGCGGGGGGTTTCTTGATTCCCGCCTGTTCGTATTTCCCATTCGCCTTCTCCACGCCGAACAGGTAGCTGATGGCGAGAAGTACCAGGAGTTCCATGACCCTCCCTTCTGTGACTCTGTGTGGTTGCGGTCGGTTACCGGTTACCGGTTACAGCCCTCAGAGACCCGCCGAACCCCCCGCTGGAGGGTCCGAACCAGGGTTCTGGGTGCCTGTAACCGGTAACCGGTAACCGCGATCTGTCACTCAGCGCGACGACGAGCCGATGTTGTTCACGGTCGTGTTCGCCGTGTTGAAAACCGACTCCAGCGTGGTGCGGATCTCCTCACTGAAAGGCGTGTACGGCAAGAAGATCCCAGAGACGATCAGCATGATGCAGACCGCCATCTGCTTTCCCTTCGTCTTCTTGAAGGTGAAGAACAGGGCCCAGCAGAACAGGGCGAGAGCGAAGAACTGAAGCGTCATTTCATGCACCCTTCTCGAAGGTGAATCCCTTGTCGTTCATGGGGGTTACCGCGCCCGAACCGGAGGGCGCGGAAAGCTTCTTGTAGGCGATGAATCCACCGCCTCCGACAAGCGCCACCCACAGCCACGGACTGGAGGTGATGCCGCCGCCGGCACCGTCACCGGAGGACTTCTGGGCCCTGGGGGCCGTCCCGCTGAAGACCGGGGCGTCGCACTCGGGGATCCTCGCGATGTCGTACGAGGCGGCCTTGGCGACCGCCGCCGAACGGGCCTTCATGCACTCGCGGTAGACAGTCATCTCCCGCTCGTACGTGACCTTGGCGGCGGCCTCCTCGGTCTGCGCCCGCTGCTTGTCGGCCTCCGCTTCGACCAGGGCGTTCGCGGCGCTCTCCTGGGCCCGAGCACGCTCCTGGGCGGCCTGCTCGTTCTGCAGGCTGGTGATGGCAATGACCGTGCCGCACACGGCGACGACGGCGATCGTGCCGCACACGGCGAGCGCCGCGGTGTTGCGGCGCATCCCGCCGACCGCGGCGGACAGACGCGAGGCCGCGGGCTTCTCCGGTTTCTCCGGTGTCTGCTCCTGGGGGGTCTGAGGGTTCATGCGGGTGAACTCCTTGTCCCAGTCGATTCCGGACATGGGGCCAGCTCCTTTTCGATGTCGTTCGAGTCCACCCCGGCATCCGCCGGAAGCAGGTCCTGATCAGGGGAAACGCGCTGTGATGTACTGGATGGGTGACTGCTTCCGGCAGTCGCGACGAGGGCCAGCCCGATTCACGCGGGCTGGCCCTCATTGGTGTGTGCCGGATGTCTGAGAACTCGCTGGTCAGCGCCGCTTGCGCGGCAGCAGCCAGGGGTGGCACCACCAGCAGGTGGGGCCGTGGTCGTGCAGCGTGCGGGAGTGGACCAGCAGGAACGGCGTGGCCAGCATCGTGACGAGCGCGATCAGGACGAGGATCACGCCGATCGCGTACTCCAGGTTGCTCATGTCGAGTTCCTCTCAACTCAGTGGACGTTCCGTCATTGCTCGGGGAGGGGCGGGCGAGCGCCTGGCGCTCGCGCTCACACACCGGCCCGCGCTCGGGATGCGAGCGCGGGCCGGTGTGTGAGCGTGGGCGCCAGGTGGTGAGCGCGTCGCGCTCACCGGCGCTCACCTACGCGCCCGGGGTGGCCTCTTCGACCTGAGCGCGCAGACGCTGGGCGGTCTGGCGGGAGACCGGAGTGTCGGACAGTTCCGCGTCGGTGAGCGCGTCGCGGATCTCTGTCCACTGCGGTCGGCGCCCGAGCTCGGTGTAGAGCCGACGGATGCGGGAGTGGCGGCGCTCGGTGAGCGCGTCACTCTCGCTGCGCGTGAGCGCGCCGTCCGCTCGGTGAGCGTCGATATCGTCCGTGGCGCGCTCACCCTCGTGAGCGCCGGAGGTGAGCGCTGGGCGCTCGCGCTCACTGTCTGTCTCTCCGGGCGCGAGCGCGCTCACGTCCGGGTGGGCGCGGGCGCTCTCCTCCACCCGCTCGACAGTGAGCGCATCCTCGGGCGTGAGCGTGTCGGCGAGCGCGGCGGGCGCCTGCCCGAGCTTGAGCGCCATCCGCTTGTCCAACGGAGCCTTCCAGCGCCACAGCAGACCGAAGTCTTCCTTGAGCTGCGCTCGCATGTAGGTCTCCTCCTGGAGGCGGGTGAGCGCCTGCTGGTAGGAGGTGATCTCCCACAGGATCATCCGGCGGCGCAGCCGGGCGGTCGGGAAGGGAGCGAGGATCCAGCGGGAGCGGCGTACCGTCTCCATGCGCGTCTTGCCGGTGACCGCGCCGATCCTCGTGCCGTACACGTGCGAGGCGATCTCGGAGAAGATCACCCAGAGCAGCGTGAGGGCGGCGTGCCCGATGCGGCCTCCGGGGGTGGAGGACGCCTGCCAGTTCAGGTAGACCGTCACCGCCGTCAGCACCCGAGGAACCCACCGGATCCAGCGGAGCTCCATGCCCATCCGGATCAGGATGAGGCTGGCGCCGGTGAACGCGGGGATCGCGACGTCGATGCCGACGGGCAGCAGCCACGGCCAGTCCCAGCCCCACGTAGCCGCCTTGGTCTCCAGCGCGGTGTAGGAGGAGAGCAGCCCGAGGGTGGAGACGACCGCGGCCGCCAGGACGATCCCGACGACCAGCACCAGCTCCTGGCCGGACAGCGGCGGCACCCCGCCGGCGGGCCGGGCCTCGTCGCGGGCCTTGCGCCGCTTGGCGCGCGACTCGGTCCGGATCTCCCGGCGCCGCGCCCGCTGGACGGTGCGCTGCGTCGCCGCCTCGAGGATCCGGTCGGCTTCGGCGCGGGCCTGGGCGGCGGCGGCCTGGTCGGCCGTGGCCTGCGCCGCCGCCTCCCGGGCCGTGTTCGCGTCCGTCTCGGCCTGCTCGCGCAGCCGGGCGACGTCCTTGTCGGCGGCGACCCGCAGCTCCTCAGCGGAGGTGCGGGCGTCGGCCAGGGCACGGTCGGCGTCGGTACGAAGGCCGGCGGCCACCTTCTCGGCTCCGGCCCGTACCTGCGCGGCCTGGCCGTCCGCGCTCTCCCGCATCCGGTCGGCCTCGCCCCGCGCCTGCTCCAGCACCTGCTCGGCGTCGGTGGTGGCCCGGGTGCGGGTCTGCGCCGCGGTGCGCTCCGCACCGGCCAGCAGCTCGGTGCGCTGCGTCTCCGCGTCGGCAAGGGCCTTCGCGGCGGCCTGCGCGGCCTCGGTGCTGACCTGTTCCGCCTGCGCGGCCGCCGTGGTGGTGACCTCCTGTGCCTGACGGCGCGCGTCGGCGAGCAGCTGCTCCACCGTCACCTTGGCGTCGGCAAGGACCTTCTCGGCTTCACTGGCCGCCGTCGCCGCGACCGTGTCGGCCTGGCGGCGCGCGTCGGCGAGCAGCTGCTCCGCCGTGGCTTCGGCGGTTGCGCGGACCTGGTCGGCGTCGGCCGCCGCCGTGGTGGCGGCCTCCGTACGGGCGCCCTCCATCAGTTCGTCGGCGAGCGCCTGGCCGTCGGCGACGATGCGGGCCGCAGCGTCGGCGGCCTGGTCCCGGAGGTCGGCGGCGCGGTCCGCGGCGTCGGCCAGGACCGGGTCGGCCTCCAGGTGCACCAGCGGGACGGTGGTCTCGGGGGCGGCGGCCTGGGCGGGGATGGAGGCCGGCGTCGCCGGTGCCTTGGCGCGCCCGGCGCCGCGGGGCTTCGCGGTCGTCGCTGGCTGGCGCCTGCGGCGGGTGGCGGGCTTGGTGGCCACGGGGTGTCCTCTCTCTTCCGGGCGCCTCGTGCAAGAGGGCACCGTGGATCTACGGCGGTGGGTAAGGTCGTGACCAGGCCCTCCGGGGCCCCGGCAGCTGAAATGCCGGGGACTCGGAGGGCCGTTGTGCTGGGGTGGTCAGCGCGGGGCGGGCAGCGTGCTGCGGTCCTGCGCGAGGTGCTGGCGCAGCCAAGCGACGGCGGCCGGGGTCATCGCCCCGGTGTCCGTCTCGCTCAGCGGCGCGGTGTCGATGTCGTGCATCGCGTCCGTCGCCGGGAGCGGCCGCATGTAGTCGGGGTCGATCCCGGCGCGGGCGCGGTTGCCGCTCAGCTCCGTCAGGTCGTACAGGAGCTTGCCGTTGTGGACGTTCGTCCAGGACCGCTCCACCCGGCCGACGAACGTGTGGCCGGGCAGACCGAGCCAGAACCGCTCGACATCGCGGAACAGGACCAGGTCGCCCTTGATGTAGTGGGTCTGCGGTCGTACGGCGGGCTGCGTCTGCGGCTGCTGTGCCATGGGGTCTCCTCGTATCTCGTGCACCGGCGCGGGGCCGGCGGATCCGGCCTGTCCGGCTCCCAGTCACCGCCCGACCCGGCCGCCAGGAGAGGCGGTCGGTGCGGGCGAATCAGGCAGCCGTCAGACCGTGGCGAGGGGCCGGTGCGGGGCGATGATCTGGCCGTCGGGCAGCAGCTCCCCGGTGTCCTCAAACAGCAGGAGGCCGTTGCACAGAAGGCTCCAGCCCTGCTCCGGGTGAGCGGCCACGACCTGCGCGGCCTCACGGTCCGAGCGGGTGGCCGTCGGGCACTTCGGGACGTGCGTGCACGGCGAGTCCGGCATCTGGGTGGTGCCGGTGGGGGGCGTCGCGGTGTCGAGCTGGTGGCTGCTTTCCATGGGGCTCTCTCTCCTGCGGGGAGGAAGGCGGTCCCGGGATTTTCCCGGGCTGGAGACGTACGAGAAGGCCGGTTGCCCGTCGTGCGGACAGCCGTTGTGCGGCGGTGCTGCGAGGCGGGCAGGGAGTTGCCCGCGGCTCCCGTATGGCGGGAGTCAGGCGGTGTGCTTGCGGGCGGCGCGGCGCTTCATGCGGCGGCGGTCGTCCTCGTCGGTGCCGCCCCACACCCCGGACTCGGTACGGTCCAGGGCGTCCTGGAGGCAGTTCTCCATCAGCGGGCAGCGGCGGCAGACAGCCTTCGCTTCCTCGATCTGGAGCAGCGCCGGGCCGGTGTTGCCGATGGGGAAGAACAGCTCGGGGTCTTCGTCGGCGCAGGCCGGGCGGGGCTTGGCGGGCGCGGCGGTGGAGATGGCGTCGTGGTCGTACGGGGCGGTGCTTACGATGGTGAACACATGGGCCTCCCAGAAGGTCCGGTAGTACGAAGCGGCCCCGGGGATGCGAGCCCCGGGGCTGTTCTATGTCGGCGGCCGGAGGAGCCGGAGCGGGCGGGAGCTCCCGGCGCTCTCCGCCGGCCCCGCCCGGTGAAGGCGGCGGGGACGACGGGCTACGCCGGGAAATCAGCGCTGCCGGTTGGACTGGCGGGCGTGGTAGGCGTCCTGGAGCTCGGCGAACCGCTCGTGGATCGGGGCCCCCTCCGCACACGGCGTCTCGCCCTGGCAGGCCGGGCAGGCGGCGGTGTGCTTGGTGGAGTCCTCGAACGCCTTCATGTAGCGGACGAACAGGTCATCCGAGTTGCGCGCGGTCATCGGCGGTTGCTCTCCGACCTCTTGTTCTGCTCCGCGTTCTTCCGCGACAACTCCTCGCGTTCCGCGTCGGTCAGGCAGGTGACGGCGTTGTTCATCACTTACCTCCCCGCGCCCGGCGCAGCGCCTCGTCCATGTCCGGGTCCGAGTCCGAGTTGCCGAGCGGGCGTGCGATGCTGATCTGCATCAGGTCCTCCGATTCAGGTCCTGGACAGCCCCGGGGGGTTCCAAGTCGCCGGGGCTGTCGTCGTGTTGGCTGGTCGTACGACCAGCCACGACCATCGGCCATCCCCTGAGTGCAGGAGGGGGTGGCCGGTGATCGTGGGTGTCCGTCCGGGGCCGGCCGGTCAGGCCGCGGCGTACTCGGGGCGGCAGCCGGAGCGGATCGTCCGGCGCAGGCGGGCGGCGTGGGGGATCAGGACGTCGACCAGGCGCTCGCGGACACGCGCGGTGATCGACGGGTCGGCCGCGAGGATGTCCCGAGCCGCATCCCGTCGCGCCCCGGACTCCGCGATGACGTCGTCTCGGGCTTTGGTCTTTCCCTTCTTCACCGTGGACGCGGCGTCCCATCGGGCCAGCTCGCCTGCGGTCACCAGCTCGTACATCTCCAGCGGCGTACCGAAGGCGACGTCGAGGTCGACGTCGAAGTCGGCGGAGAGCGGGATGTCGAGCTCGTCCAGGAGCGCGAGCGTCTCGGCGTCGAACAGCTCGTCGGTGCTGGGCCGGTGGGACATCAGGGTCGGGGTGGCGGGCATCAGGACCTCCAGGTTGCGGCGCGTCAGGCGGGACGGGAGCAGAAGGCCCCGGCCTCGTCCCCCGCGCGGAGCGGAAGCCGAGGCCGGGGCCGTGGATGGTTGTGCAGGTCAGGCGGCGAGTGCGGACCTGTTGCAGCGGGTGGTGTACGCGGCGGCGGTCTCGCCCGGGGTCGGGGCGAGCAGCGCGGCCCTGACCGCAGTCACCAGGGCGGTGTGCGCGGGCTGGTCCGCCGGGGTCAGGGGGCGGCTCCAGACCGTGGCCAGGTGCGTGTAGGCGGCGCGGGTGAGGTGCTCCGCGAGGACGTCGCTCGCGCACCGGCCCTGGTCGGCGTCGGCCAGGGCGCGAAGGACGCCGGTGGCCAGGGCGCGGACGGAGCGGCGGTCCCCAGCGGTCGGGGCGACCATGGCCAGCGGGGCGCTGGCGGGTCCGTCGACGGCCGCACCGCGAATCGGGAGGATCGCGTCGGCGGGGGCCGTGCGGGCGGCGTCGGCCTGGCGGGCGGCGGGCATCGCACGCTCCCACTGGGCTCGCCGGTCGGCGGGGCGCTCCTGGGGCCGGCTGACCTTGAGGGTCTGGACGGTGGGGCGGCGGTGGCGGGTGATGTCGACGGCGAGGCGCTCCTCGCTTGCCCAGTCCCTGTACTGGCGGCGCCAGGCGTAGTTGGTGATGTCCACGTCGACGAGGCGGTTACTGGAACTGCAGCGGATCGCGTCGGCGACGCTGGCCTTGCCGGTGTGGTGCGGGACGAGCTTGAGCAAGTAGGTACCGCGGTTGGGGGTCAGAGCCACCCAGGTGCCGCAGTCCGGGCACACCACCGAGATGCGGCGGGTCTGCGTGGTCTCCACAGTCCTCATGTCGATGTGTCCGGGCGACAGGGTCGAGAGGACGATCGCGGGGAGGGGGCTGACGCGGGAGGTACGGGTGCGGCCCTTGCGCTTAGCGGCCTTGGGCATGGCGAACTCAGGCATGGCAACTCCTCGGCAGGAAGAGGGAGGGGTGTTCGCGGGGCGGATGCTCTCTCCGCCCACCAGGCTCACGAGCCAACAGCCCGAGTCCTGGCAGACAGACAGCGCATCAGCGCTGAGGTCGTACACGCAGTCCTGCCGGCCGGGGGGTTTGATCGTGCTACCGCCTCCGACCACCTGCCCGACTCCGAAGAGACGAGCCGCGGAACTGCGATGGTGCAGTGGTACGTACGTCTTCGCTGTTGGCGCCGGGTAGGCGACCAACCGTGTCGACGTGGATAACCTAACCAGTACAATCGCTACCGTGTCAACCAGGTTGGGCAGGCTATCCCTTCGAGCGAGGTGGCTCTACGATGTGGCTCATGACGGACGAGGCCATGCAACCCTTCGAGCGCATCGCGCAGGACGTGCGCGAACAAGTTCGGCTCAGGCAACTCAAGCCCGGCGACAAACTGCAGAGCACCAGGGAGTTGGCGAACAAGTACGCCGTCGCGCCCGGCACGGTGCAACGCGCCTTCGCCGAGCTCCGCCGGGACGGAGTCATCTACTCCCACACCGGCCGCGGGAGCTTCATTCGCGAGAACGCCCTCGATGCGCTTGCCGACCCGACTGCACAGACCATCAGGCGCCTCGAGGAGCAGATCGCCGATCTGGCTGCGCGGCTCGAACGGGTTGAGCAGAACCAGAGCAGCGGTTCGGATCAGTCCTGAGCCCGACCACGACGCCGTGCTGCCTCGTTCTCCTGTAGCGGTAACCACGGCGTCCCCCGTTCGTCATCGGCATCACTTCGACGGAGATCAGCTTCGGGGTCGCGGGCGTCTCGGCGAGATGTCCCGGCGTGGAAGGGGTGTAGCAATAGCGTCGCAACAGGGCTCTTCCTGCCTGGCAACAGAGCGTCATAGGGGTGTGTAGTGATCGCAGTTGAGCAGTGGACAGGCGAGGAGGCACTGCTGTTGCGATCAGTAATGCGCGCGTCGGTGCGGGGGTTCGCCGATCACCTCGGGATCAGCCCGCGGACGGTTTCGCACTGGCAGAGGAACAGGGCCAGCGTGTGCCGTCCGCATATGGCGCAGATCCTCGACACGGCGCTCAACCAGTGCACCCCCGAGGAGCAGGAGGCGTTCCGCCTGCGCCTGGCGGTCCTTCACGGCACCGCAGTCGCGGCCGCGGGCGCCGACACTCCGCAGCCGACACCTTGCACCGTCGTCTCCCACAAGTTCCTGCCGGCCTACGTGGGCGAGCGGATCGCCCCCCTGTACGCCGTCGGCGCTCCCGCGCCGTCTGGCCCGGGGGGCTTAGAGCGACGGACGCTTCCGGCCGGACACCGCTCAGCCCAGTCGTCCTCGGTCCACGTCTACGGGTGCGGCGTCGCCGTAGTGCACCTGGAAGAGCATCACCGCGTCGAATCGCTGACCGATCTGGCGGTGTGGCGATACCGCACCTATCTGCAGGAACCCGCCTGGGCGGGCAAGCAGATCACGCAGCTCATGAGGCTCCACGCTCCCGAAGGAGCCCCGGCTTACGAGGTGCCCGCGCCGCAGTACGTGCTGTCGGTCTACGAACTCCGCGAGAACTCCTGGGCGGGCGCGGGTCTGGACACCGCGCTGCAGCTCCTGGCCACACCCTCTGTCCTGGTCAACCGCCAGGACCCGGAGAACGTCGTCTCACTGGGGCCGGACGTCGAGGCCGCCAAGTTCCGCGAGGGCTGGTCTCACGCCGAGGCTGTCCCCTTCGGAGGCGGCGTCTCGCAGGGTGTCGCCGGCTGGTCCGGAGTCTCCTACCACCCTCAGCCGGATGAGCGCGCCCTCACGACGGGCCAAATCGTCGCTCTGGAGCTGGATGTCCAGGCGTTGTGGGCCCTCTCCTCCCACGTCCTGCACACCATCGAGGACGGCCACGACCCGGTGATGCCGCCCGAGTACGGCTGGCGATTTCTGCGGAGTGCGTACTACCGACTCACAACCGCACGTCCCACCGAGACGGCTCAGCACCGCGTGATGCGCGAAGCGATCTTGACCACGAGCGAGCTCCCCGATCGGCTCCGCGCCGCTCAGGACGCCCTCCGAGACAGCAACCCCTGATGGCCATGGGAAAGGTGGACGGGTTGGACCCGCGATCGACAGCGCTGCTGGTTATCGACGTACAGCAGGGCTTCGTCAACCAGCACAGCCGCGACGTTGTCCCGACGGTCGTACGGCTGGTGGAGGGCTGGCGGGCAGCCGGCGGTCCGGTGGTCTTCACCCGGTTCCACAACGCGCCAGGCTCGCCGTACGAAACGATTTCCGGTTGGAAGCGGCTGCGCACCGCCGAGGAGCAGGCGTTCGTGAAGGACCTGGCTCCCTTCGTCGACGACTCGGCCGTGGTCATCGACAAGTCCCAGGCGTCCGTCTTCACGCCCGAGGGATCGCAGCTCATCCAGGACGCCGGCTGGAGTGACCTGGTGCTGTGCGGCATCGACACTGACGCCTGCGTGTACGACTCCGCCACAGCTGCCTACCAACGCGGCTACCGGCCGTGGGTCGTCACCGACGCGTGTGCCTCTAGCGGCGGCGCCCAGTACCACGATGCCGCCCTGCTGCTCGCGGCCCGGAACCTGGGCGCCGATCAGCTCATCACCAGCGACATCGCTCTATCTCGTATCAGCGGAACCGGGGGAATCCAGTGAGTACACCTTCGTTCGACGCCGACGTCCTGGTCGTCGGGGCCGGCCCCGCTGGCGTGGCGGCCGCCCTGATGGCCACCAGCCTCAACATGAAGGTCCTCGTCGTGGAGGCCGACAGCATCGGCAGCAAGCTCCAGACCATCGGCGCTCTGGAGAACGTCTCCGGCAACTGGACGACCGGCCCCCAGCTGGCCGAGGCCCTGGCCGCGGATCTGACTCGCCTCGAGCAGGCCGGTCGGTGCTCACTGGTCCGATCTCGCGCCGTGGCGGTCAAGGGGCACTCCGACCGAGCGGAGGTCCTCCTCGCAGACACCCAGGTGCTCACCGCACAGGCGGTCGTGGTCGGCACGGGCGTGACCGCGATGACGCCCGCCGACACCGACTGGATCAACGCCGCCCCTTCGCTGTCCACGCCTCCGCTGTGGCGTGCCAAGCCCGAACAGGTCGGTCCGCGGACCTACGTGCTTGGGGGTGACAGGCCGCTCGGCACCTGGCTGCGAGCTCATCCTCAGTCCTCCGCCACGCTCCATGTCCTCGCCCCACCGACGGACGACTACAAGCTGGCCGAGGTGTCAGGGGACGATCGAGTTCGGGTGGTTCCGGTTTCTCACGTCGTCGTTTCACAAACCCACCCCGGGGCCGACTTCATCGTGGCGATCGAGAATCGCCACGGAGAACGCAGCAGCTACGCCGCAACGGCGGTGCTGAGCAATCTCGGCAATCGGCCGGCGGCCCTCGAAGGGCTCGCGGTCGACGAGGGCGGATACTGCCCGCCGGAAATGCAGCACCCCCGGATCTTCATCGCCGGGGATCTGCGGTCAGGTCGGTTCCAGCGCATCACCACGGCACAGGGCTCAGGAGCCGAAGCAGCCCTGGCGTACTACTACTCCACCGCGCTTGAGCGGGTCTGACGTGGCTACGGCTCGGGTCTATCTGATCGGCTCCCCCGAATCTCCACTCGTGAAGATCGGGTGGTCCGACAACCCCGAGCGGCGTCTTCGTGACCTCCAGACCGGCTCACCTGTTCCTCTCCAGTTGCTCGCGCTCTTCGAGGGTGGCGCCGTCATTGAGGCCGCGCTTCATCGCCAACTCGCCGACAAGCGCCGTCACGGCGAGTGGTTTGACCTGGGGGCGGACCCAGTGGCGGTCGTGAGTCCGCTCGCGAAAGTCGCGCAAGTGAAGGAAGAAGAACGCGCGGGACATCGCCAGCCGGTACACGATCTGCACCCGCACTACGCCTCCATTGAGGAGTGGTCGGTGTGGATGCCGGATGTGCCTCCGCGGGTGTACGAGCGGGTGGAGCAGGAGTGCCCGACCTGGAAGGAAGCTGGACAGTGCCTGTGCGACAGCTAGCCGTCCCGCAGTCGGGCCGGGACAGACCTCGACGGCCCGGAGCGCTCGCCGATGCGGAAGCGGGATACGGGCACGGACCCGACCGGGCGCCCAGCGGAACTCAATTCGTGGAGGCCGTTTCTCCCAAGCGGAGATCAGATCGTGTATCTTTCGCAGTTACAACGATCATGGAAGGCTCGACTATGCCCGACCCGGACGACCGCTCGCAGCAGGTCGACGCCCTGCTGAACGGCCTGCCCGAGGTTCTGCCGCCTCCGCACGTATGCGCGAAGCTGCGCCTCGCGGCTGGCCTCACCCAGCAGGACGTCGCGGATGCCGTGGGCGTGAAGAGGGTCGCGGTCACGCGGTGGGAGTTGGGCCAGACCAGCCCTCGACGCCCGCACCGCGAGAACTACTTGCGTCTCCTCAAGGGCCTCGCGGCACGTTTTCCCGAGGCCGCGACGGCGGATGAGGGTATGCCGACGCCGGCCTCCGAAGGGGGGTCGGGATGACCTAGGTCATCGGCCGCGCGCGCCGAGAAGCGGATTTACCACCCGCTGGCCTCGCGCGGCCCGTCTACCGACCGGCTTACCACCGTGTCGGTCGCCCAGGTCCCGGTTGCATCCGGTCCCGAGCTGCGGCTCACCAGCCGCTTGTTTTCCCACGGCCCCTAACCAGGGCCACTCACCACCACTAACCAAGGCCACCACAGCCAGATCAGTACCGCCCCGCTTCAGCCGCGGCGCCCCCACCACAGGGGCCACGCGGTTCAGCAGGACCGGGAGGGACGGAGAAATCTCCCCCCACCCGATCGGTGTCCGCCCTCTTCTCACGAAGGGGGCTTGCCAGCACATCCGCAGATGGAGGTCGGTCCAGCCCCGAGGGGCTCGATCGGTCCAGCTATATGGAAGGTAGGTCGTTCTCATAGTGCCCGAAGTGGTGTCCCCTTGTCAGCTTGGCCTTGTCCGTTTCACCCCGGTTCAGGCGCGGCGGTCGTCCCGTGTGACGGGACCGACGTACGATTCATCCCTCTTTTTCCGTTCCGTACCGGAAGTTGAATTTCCGGTAGGAAGCTACAAGAGCAGCGCTTTCGGAGCGGTCTCGCTGTGCTCGGTCGCGGCGTCGGCCGCCCGGCTCGTGCACCCGCTCGCGGACGTCGTCCACAACTCCGTCGACGGGGTCGTCCTCGATGGCGGCTTCCCGTGTGGCGGGACGCGATCTGAAGTCGTTGCCCGTCGTGCGGGAGCGACGGGGGCAATCGGGGTTCGCCGGCCTTTGTCCACAGGGCTCCTGTTGCAGGGTCGGCAGGTGGATCACGAAACAGCAGTTCCGGCGGCCCCGGGCGGAGGTGTCCGCTTTGGCGCATACACCGGCCCTATGACGACACAGACGATCTCGGTTCTCGCGGTGTCCGCCGCTCCGGTCGGGGCGGTGGGCCGATGAGCCCCGTGGCGGCGCCGGCCGCCGCTTTCACGCACCCTCGTAGGGAGTCGTCTGTCCCGGCCGGGCCGGTTCCGGAGCGGACGGCGGGTCATCCGCTGTCGCTCGGTCGGGACGCTCGTGCCCGTCTGGGTGGCGCGGTGCGCGCGCTGCTGGACGTCGCGGGCCTGGACGGTGCGTCGGACGCGGTGCGTCTGGCGGTGCTGGTGCTGGCGTCGCGGACGCCGTCGGAGACCGGTGTGGTGGAGATCCATACCTCCGAGCTGGGCCGGTGGCTCGGGCTGTCCGCGTCGTACACAGCCTCCAACGTGGTGCCGGTGCTGCGCCGCTCGGGCGTGGTCTCCGTGGAGACGAAGGAGGGCGACTACGGTCAGGACGACGGCCTGAAGTGCAAGGTGCTGCCGCTGTGGGCGGCGCAGGACGTGGTCGGGCACCCGCTGAACCTGGCGAAGAAGGAGTACGCGACGCTGCAGCGGCTGGTGGAGGCCGTGATGGCGCCGGGCTGGAAGCACCGCGACGGCCGGGTTACCCCGGCAGGGCTGATCGGTACGCGTACCCGTCGGGGTGCGGCGACGGACCGCCTGGCTTTGCTGCTGCTGGTGCTGGAGGCGCGGGAGACCGGGCGGGTGCGGCAGTGCGGCGGGGCGGTGGACACCAAGCGCGGTAGGGCGGCGGTGACGCTGGCCCGGCTGATGGGATGCACGGCAGCGGCGGCGGCGGGGATCCTCGGGCGCCTGGAGGACCGGGAGCTGGTGCTGCGGGTGCGTCTGAAGACGGGCTCGGGCATGCCGAACCGGTCGCGGCTGATGGTGCCGGCGGTCGCGGCCGCGCACGGCCGTACGGTCGCCGACGACGTCCAGGAGGACCGTGCGGAGGCCCCGGAGTCCGAGTTTTCAGAGCCCGACGTTGCGGCAGGGCCTGTTCAGGTGCCGGAGCCGGAAGTGGAATCGCAGGTCAGCGGCGTGCTGGTGACGGATGAGGCTGCTGTTGCAGAGCACGGCGTTGCGGCAGCCCTTCACACTGACCACCCTCACCTGGTTACTCCCGTCGTCCCTCAGCAGCTTGATTGTGGCTTTTCCGGCGAAGGCCGTGGTGGGTTCGGTGATCTGCCGGACCGCGCGTGCGTGCGTGAGGACGGCGGCCCGCTCCGCGGGGAACAGCCGAAGAAGTCCCCGTCGATGAGCAGCGAGAAGACCGGCCGCGGGCCGGTGGCCGGTGCTCCGGTGCGGGTCGTGGACGGTGCGGGCCAGGGCAGGCAGCAGCGGGGGAGGGTGCCTCTGCCGCCGAAGGATCTGCGGGCCGTTCTGGCCCCGGTCGACCTGGTCTGGGCGCGCCTGGAGCGTCCGGCCGCCCGGAAGTTGGTGGAAGCCGCGGCGGGCAGCGAGCTGGAGCGGGTGATCGGTTTCGCCGGTCGCACGGATGCGCCGCAGATCCTCGCCGACAGGCTCGCCCGGCGCCTGGACGAGCAGATGCGGCTGGGCAAGCCGATCGCGGACCCGGTGGGCTGGCTAATCGGTCGGGCCCTGCCGCAGCGCCAGTTGTGCGCGGAGCCCCGGTGCGACGAGGGCGCGCTGCTCGACTCCGGCCGGGGCTGCCCGCGCTGCGAGGACCGGCAGATCGACCGCCGTGGTCAGCGCCGTACGGTCGCGGCCGCCGTCGACGCCGCGATGCCGCACGCCTCGGAGACCGAGCGCCGTACGGCCACCGAGCAGCAGCTGCACAGGGACGTGACCGCCGAAGCGTGGGCCAAGGCCCGCCGCTTTGAGCAGGTCCGTGAGCAGCGGGCCGCCGCAGCTCAGGCCCGTGCCGAAGCCGCGGCCGCGCAGCCGGCCGACGACGTCCCGGCCGCGCCGGTGGCTCCGGTCGTACTGCCCTCGCCGCGCCCGGTCGCCGTCGCTCCGGAGCCGGAGCCGGAGCCGGAGCCGGAGTTCGCCGACGTCGACGACGACCAGGAGCTGGTCATCGAGGAGCTCACCCGGGAGCAGGTCCTGGACTGGCGCTACCGCGCCGCCGCCGACCACCAGCTCGTCCACGACCACATCGACCGGTACGGCGAGCTGTCGGCGCAGCGCCTGTTCACCCGGACGTTCGTAGCCCAGGTGCAGCGCCTGGCCGACCTCGGGCACCTGGACCTCGGCTACACCACCTGGGGTCAGGCATGAGCGGCGGCGAGACGTCCGGCGTCGATCTGGCCCGGGTCGCGCTGCGGGCCGCGATGGAGGCGGCCCGCAAGAACGGCAACGGCCGGAAGGTGAAGCAGAAGCTGCGGCGGGTCCGTACGGTGCGGCGCGACGGGCGGGAGCCGATGGGTCTCGGAGCGGCGATCGGCGCGCTGGTCACCGAGCGGGCCTGGGAGCTCCCGGCCGCCGGCGCGACGCTGCGCGAGCGGTGGGCGGCCATCGCCCCCGAGCTCGCCGGGCACGTCGCCGCCGTGTCGTACGACCCCGACTCCGGCCGGCTCACGGTGTGCCCGGAGTCGACGGCCTGGGCGACGCAGGCTCGGCTGGAGCAGACCCGGGTCATCGCGGCCGCCAACAAGGCGGCGGACCGTACCGTCGTGAGCGCACTACGGATCCTGCCGCCCGGCGCTGCGCCCGTCCCCGGTCCGGCCGATGCTGTCCCGGTGGTCCCGGCCCCGGCCGCGCCCGCCGGTCCGGCCAGGACCCGGGAGACGGCGTGCGAGGGCTACCGCCGCGCACTCGCCGTCCACCGCGCTACCTGGACGAGACAGCAGCACACCAACCCGAAGATCCAGGCAGCCGCCGAACGGCAGCTCCGAGAGCGGCTGCGGGAACCGGAAGAGGCCTTCGCTGACGGCCGCCAGGCGATGGAGGAACTCCGTACCAAAGCCGCCACCCAGCAACGAACGCGCTCCAGTGACGCAGCCCGGGCACGCGCTCTGCAACGTCTGTCGGCAGAACGGGCCGGACTGCCAACGATCACGCCTGCGGCAGCCCCTGACTGCCTGAAGCGCACAGCCTGAGCAGGAAAGCCCGAGGCACGAAGCAACGCCTGTCGCAAACGCATCGTTGTCACTACGGTTCGATGAGATCGGGCTTCTTGCCAGCGCCGGTTCAGGCAGCGGCACTGGGTGGTACGGGGATCCGAAACACCAAAGCGGTGAGGGACGATGCAAGTAGGGGCAGGTAGTCGCGCGGCCTGCGACTCGAGGCATCGTCCAAAACTGATCGGGAGATGACATGCCGAAGTCACGGAAGCGCCGCACCGCACGGCCCAGGAACCCGCGTAGGGAACTTCACCGCCGTCTCGCGGCTCCCTCGAGCGAGCCGCGACCAAAGCACTCCAGTTACGGACAGGTCTGTCCGGATGACGTCCTGATCGATGAGTTCGGTGAGGAAGGCGCAACCTGGCTGCAGGAGGAGTACGGCCGGCCTCTGACGCTTGCGGAGTTCAGCCTGGAACACAGCATCCGCACCGACGAGTTTCTGCTGGACGATCCGTTTACGGGGCCGGAAACCGCCACCGCCGAAGAGATCAGCAAGGTGATCGAGATGACGACTGATGCCATCCTGACAATGGCTGAACAGCAGGGAGTGCTCAACAAGGAACAAGCTCGCGAGGTCGCGGAAACCAAGGCCATGTCCCCCATCAACCACACTGCCGAGGGAATCGACGTCGTACGCATCGCCTTTGCAACGGGAGGGCTCTTCCTCAACGACCGCGGTATGTGGGACTTCAGCGAATAGGACTGACACCACTGCACCAGATTCCCGCCCCTGGCTTTGTCGACGTCACGCGACAGCAGCTGTCGACGGCCTCGGGAGGCGCTCGCTGAGCCCGGATCTCGATGTCGACGAGAACGAACGGGAGGCACCCGCGGCACTCGGCAACGGCGAGACGACGGCCGCCACCTACGCCCGTAGCCAGCGCTTTTGTCCCGGCCTCGGAGAGGCGCCAGACGTCGTCTTGCCGGTCGACACCGATCTGCTGTCCGAAGCCATCGATATTCGACGCGGGAAACGCCTCCCGAACTGCCAGATAAACGCTGCTCCTCATCATCGACAGAGCCACGCCCCGCCCCATGATGGCCTCGGCCCCGCTCACGGCTTGTCCGGCCTCGTCAACGACTGCTGCCAGGCCCCGGTTCAGCGGATGTGGCTGAGGTGGATGACGCTGACGCAGATCTGTCGGTCCCTGATCTCCTAGTCACCCTATGAAGCGACCGACCTCACCGTGCTGATGCGCCTGCCCGGTGAGCGTCAGGCGGGCCTCGCCGCCGGGATCGGTGCGAGTCAGGCCCAGGTCAGCCGCAAGCAGTCCGGGCGGCAAGGTGGTCACTAGCGGATGTCGACCGGCCGCACGGTCATTACGGAATCTCTGTCCTGGACCTCCTGGCCGGCGTCGACCGCGCCGTCCACTGCCTGCCCGCCCGCCGATGTGCACCCGCACCAGGCGCCACCCAGTTGAGGCTGATCAGCGCTCGTCTCATCACCGCAGCCAACGCGACCACTGGCACCAGAACCGTACGCACCATCCGCGTTCTGCCCCTCGGAACAGTGCCCGCGGACCAGCTTGTCCGGCCCGCGTCGACCTCCCCGGCACCGGCCGCGCCGCAAGCGCCGGCGAAGGCACCGGAGACGGCCACCGACGGCTACCGCGAGGCCATCGCCGCCCACCGCGCCACCTGGAACACCACCCGGCAGCACACCAACCCCGAGATCCGGGCGGCCGCCGAACGACAGCTCCGTGACCGGCTCCGGGAACTGGCGGAGAACTTCGCCGACGGCCGCCAGGCCCTCGAGGAGCTCCGCGCCAAAGCGGCCGCCCAGCAGCAGGTGCGCCCCAGTGACGCATCCCGGGCACGGGCTCTGCACCGTCTCTCCGCCGAACGGGCCGGACTGGCCACCATCGCCCCGGCGACGGCCGCCTCCCAGCGGCTGGACCGTACGGCGTGACTTCGCGGTATGCACCGGGTGGGTAAACAGGGTGATCGGCTGCGAGGCGAAGGGGTCGGCTGTCACGCTTTGTTCAGAGGAACAGGAGGGCACGTGCGGCGTGATAAACGGCAGATCCAAACAGCGGTTCTCGGCAGTGCGGATTCGGAGGATCCACTCGTCTTGCCGCTGGAGGCCATCGAGCTGGACGCTTTTCGCCTCCGTCACGAGCACCACTCCTTCTGGTGCGGAATCCTCCTCGGGGGCTGCGGGGGCCAGTTGACGACGAAGCTCTACACCGACCGGGTCTGCCACTTCGCGCACAATCCAGGGCCCGAGGGGCACCGGCCTCTGTGCGGCCGGTCCTCCCGGGGCGTGAACAGTGCGGATCACCTGTACGTGAAGTCCGCGACAACTGCCTGGCTGCGCTCCCGTGGCGCGAGTGCCCATTTCGACTTCGCCCGGCCGGACGGGGCACGGATCGGATCCGTAGTCGATATCCAGCTCCAGCACACCGCGCTGCGCGTGCACTTGGACGGCGAGGTCACACCTGAGTGGGATCAAGAGGACCATGAACCGGTGCTCGGCGTGTCCGTGCCTGTGGACCCGGACACACTGATCCGCCGGTGGTACGTCCACCGCATCCGACTGGACAGCCAGGGCACCACCCGCCAGGTCCAGATCGGCACCGAGGCCTTCGCCCGGCCCACGGAGTGGTTCGGGCTGAACGAATGCACCATGACACAGCGCGGACTCTCCACGCCGGCAGTGCAGCGCATCGTGGAGTCCCGCACCGCACCATCACCGCGGTGGTCCCCGCCCAGGGCCCGTAAAGAAGTAGCCCCGGACGCCCGGGCGCGCGCTCTCCTGAGCCGTTTGGTCGACGCACGTGTATTCAGGAACGAAAGTTCCGCCGATCACGCCTGCTGGCAGATCGCCCAGCTGGAAGGGGTGAGCGAACCGGTGCGAGCGGCACTGGATGCCGCAGTGGCAGAGGCTCAGGTCTGGAGAGAGGAACTGGCCGAGTCACGCCGTGAGCTGTTCTCCAGCCTGGAGCAAGCCCTTGACGCACAAGACTCTCAGCATGTCCGCTCCCTGCTGGGAAAGATCAAATCGTCGGCGGCCGACGGCCGTACCAGCAGTGAGCAAGCTGTTGTCGACCGGGCGGCTGAGCACCTCGCCTCTGCGGCCCTTGTGACGCAGAGGAGAATCCAGGCGCAGGTGGCCGCCAATACCGCGTCCGCGGACGCCGCAAGCAGTGTCGGGAAGATCCTCAGCAACCTGCGTCGCGGAAAATACGAGGACCTGGGAAGCGAGATCGAGGAACTCGACCGCTGCGCGAGAATCGCCGGCGGACGACTGACGATCCACCACAAGCGTCAGATCGCCCAGTGGAAGCAGAGGCACCACAGCGCCTCTTACGAACAGGACGAGCAGCCGCAAGACAGCACTCAGCAGGGGGAGACCACGCCGCCCCCAGCTACGAAACCCGTTCTACGACGCTACTGGATCCACCGGGAGTGCCCGATCTGCCTGTCCGCAGCGGGCAAGGAATGCCTCGACAACGATGGCCGGGGGAAGTGGGCCTGGCGCCCGTCCCCCCATGACGAACGAGTCAAGTTGCCTCCGAAGGCGGTTCCGACCCAGGACGCACCGCAAGAGGTCGGCCAGAACGCACGGAGAGGCCGGGGGAATGCGGTCAACCGGCGTTCCGCTCCGGAAGCGAGGCCGGTTAAGCGGGAACCACGGACCAGTCGGAACTCGACAACAGCCCCGTCATGGACGGTGACGGACATCGTCTGTCCCGACTGCGCCGCGACGCCCGGGTATCACTGCAAGCCTCGCAGCAGCCACCCGCACCCGGAACGTGCCAGACAGTTCCGGCTTCGGTGGCCCGGCAACTAGCTATCCGGCTGCCCGGAGCCTGCGCTGTCAGGCGGTGGTCTGCTGGGTGTCGGCGATGCCGTGCTGCTCGTCCCACTCCTGGAGGACCGTGTGCAGCCGGACGGCCAGTCCTGTAACCCCTAGCCACTCCGAGCGCCCCGCCGCTGCGGTCACGACCGCGCCACACGACCGGCCCTGCTTGTGTGCTGGGCCGGACGCGGGTCACGGCCGGCTACTCAGGAGGTCAGGCACCCGGCTGGTCTGGCCCAGCCAGGCGGCGACGTCCTGGTCGATGTACTCGACCAGGCGCAGGACCTCGGAGTGGGCCTCGGGCAGAGTGAGCCGGCGGGTTCGGCCGCGACGGTCGCTCTGGCCTGGGAGGGGAACTCCGCCGATCAGCGGTTCATGGTGGGCGGCCCGGTTACGCAGGGAACGGACGTGGCTGGCGGTAGTGAACACCGTGGTCCGTTTACCGCCGCTGTTCGGGAACGCCTTGTGCAGGGCCTTGCGCCACAGTGTGGAGTCGTAGTCGACGCTCATGCGGTACGGCCCGTCGCCGCGGGTGCCGCCCTTGTCGAGCAGATTCACCCAGCAGCCGAAGGTCGACTCCGCCACAATCTTCCCGGCCGGGACCGCGCGGAGAGTCTTGACCGGCACTTCGGGGCCACACCGCCCCGCCGCGGCCGGGACCTCGCGCATGACATCCAGGTCAGCGAGGCGGAAGCCACAGCAGGCGCGATCATCCCGCTGCGGATCACCGCCCGCAAAGCCTGTCCCGCCTGCGCCACACGGACAGACGAGAACGCCGCACGGGCCTGCACCACATGCGAGGGAGAAGGCCGCGTCATCCGTGAGCAGCACACCCACAAGGTCCGTATCCCCGTCGGCATCAAGAACGGCCAGAAGGTCCGGCTCCGCGAACTCGGAGGCCCCGGCCAACACGGCGGTGCGCCAGGAGACATGTACCTGAAGGTGCACGTAGTCGACTGAGCAAGTTCTGGAATCCGACAACAGCGCCCGGTGTGGCCGTTCCACGCGTCACCTGCGCTTTGTCGTGCCTGATCCAGCCAATCGGTTTCTTTGCGTCATCATCCGGTGACCTGGAGGCACGGGGTGCCGGATGCGGATACACAGAGGGGTCGCAAAGAGACCGAAGTGAGCCGGGGGCGGAAGAACGTGCTGACGATCAATGTGGGAGTGCTGCTCGCCGTCATCGTCTTACTGCGGTTGCGCCGGCGCACTGAGTCCCGGAGCCGGAACGACGAGAAGCTGACCGTGATCATCGTGCTCGCGCTCGGCGTCGTCATCGCCCCGACCCCGCTGGGTGAGGGCATTGGTGACTTCCTGGGCCAGCTGGCCTCCGGCGTCACCGATTCCTCCCGCTGAAACCGGAGCGCGCCCGATGGCCAACCGCCGCCCACCGCCCCGCCGCCGGCCCGTTGCCCGTCGCGCACGCCGCAGCGCGCCACCGCGCCGCCGCTCGCGCCGGCAGCAGCGCCGCGACACCCAGCTGCTCCTGCTCGGATTCGGTGCCCTCGCAGGCATCACGCTGGTCTGGGCGGTGATCTCCTGGCTGCTGGTGAACTGGTGGGCGCTGGTCGTGCTCGGGGCCCTCGCCGCCGTCGGCGGGACGGTGTGGGCTCACCGGTACCGCGAGCAGCAGGCCTGGGACCGGGTACGGCAGCAAGCACTTCGCTACGGGCTCCAGCAGTTGGACGCCCTGCACCACCGCGACTTCGAGTACGCGATCCGAGACCTGATGCTCCGCGACGGGTGCACCGACGCCCGGCAGATCGGCGGGGCCGGAGACAACGGTGCCGACGTCCTGGCCACCGACCCCCTGGGCCGCACCTGGGTCATCCAGGCCAAGCACCGCAAGGACGGCGACCGCGGCTCGGCCGTCGGTACCCCCGACCTCCAACGGGTCAACGGCACTGCCCGCCAGCTCTACGGCGCCGACGTCGTCCTGGTCGTCACCAACGGCCGCTTCTCCACCCGCTGCGCACCCCTGGCCCAACAGCTGCACATGCACCTGGCCGACCGGCGCACCCTCGCCACCTGGGCGAGCGGCGGGCGTCCCTTATGGGAGCTCCTCCCGAAGATTCCACCGCCCCGCAAAGGCCGGTAGCCTGAGGGCCAGTCGACGACGCGGCGATGCGGCGGCCGGTCTGCAGGGGCCGATGAGGACAGCAGCCGGTGTTGGGTCCGGAGCCGTGCGGTCAGAGTCGGGCGGGGGCGACGGCTGTCTGCCTGCGTGCTGCGGGTAGAGCGATGCCTTGTTGCTGAGCGGCTGTCCCTGGGCGGAGCGTCCAGGGGACTTCTCCGGTCTTGGTCAGCCATTCGTTGGTCACCAGGCGCACCAGGACGAAGCCGAGGACAGGGCGTGGGAGCGTCCAGCCCAAGCCGTTGCCCAGTTGCTTGAACGAGGGGCCGTGCCCGTGTTCGGCACGGAAGGACACGGTGAAACCCGCTGCCTGCGGGCCGCGGTCCGGGTGTTCGTCCTTCCACTGCCCGTAGGCAACCTTGACGTTCCGGGGGAAGAACTTGTTTCCCGCCGGGAGCATGAAGGCCTCCGCGATCCGTTCCACGGACTGGGAACACAGGGCGCAGTGTTCGACGCTCTCCACGTGCCGCCGCAGCGCGGGTGTGGCCACGTCCTTCCACTGCTCCCAGGCCTCGGTGCGGAACACGAACCAATGGCCGGCCCCTGCTCGTGCCGGGCGGCGCAGGACTTTCTCTTCGTCGGTGGGCGGTCGCATTCCCGCCAGGTGACCTACGGCGGGGGCCAGCTGGAACGTCGTGTCGGAGAGTTCGGTGAGGAACCCCTTGCTCAGAAGGTCCGCCAGTGCAGGCCGGCATGCTTCAGGCAGGTCGGCAGCAATCTGGCCGAGGAGCGTGGCGGTGCTGTGGGCGGCGGCGAACAGCGCAGCCAGCCGAGCGGCCGGTGGGAGCTTCTTGACGGGCTTGGCCGACAGCGCCCGGGTGGTCCATCCGGACACCCGCGAGCGCACCTGCTTTCCCAGGGGCAGCGGGTGGCCCGCCTCGCGGGCCAGGTCGGGGACGGTGACGGGGACCGGCGGCGCGGCAGGATCGCTGTCGAAGATCCCGTCACCGATCTGCCAGCCCAGGCCACGAAGAGCCTCGACAGCTTCGCGGGGGTCATGCAGCCGCAGAGCAGCAAGATCCGCACCGGTGAGGTTCCCGGTGCCGCCGCGCGCTGCTCTGATAGTCACCACAACGGCCAGGAGCTGCGGGTCGGGTCCGGGCAGCGGCTGGGATGCCACGTAGCTGAGCAGCGCACGGGCAGCCTCGCCCTGCGGGGCCGTCAAGAGGAACGGCAGCGGCTGCGAAGCGTCGACCCCTGCGCCGGTCTTACTGGAACTGGATGCTGGCTCTGACACGCACTTCCAACGCCCCCCGGCGGCCGCAGTTACTGGTGAACTCCCGCATGGAGCAGTTAGCCCGGCCCCCAGCGCTCATGGGCGCCCCCGACTGAGTCGGGCGTACCCAGCGGTGCTGCTCAGGCGACAGATCCGAAAGCCGGCCATTGGGCCGGGCATGCCTTCGCCGACGGCCCCCAGGCCCTCGAGGAGCTCCGCGAGAAAGCCGCTGCCCAGCAGCGTGCTCGTTCCAGCGGCGCGGCCCGGGCGCGGTTTCTGCAGCGCTTCGCGGCTGAGCGGGCCGGACTGGCCACGATCACCCCGGTGGCGACGACAAGGCCGGTGGGGCGTACGGCATGAGAAGAGCCGACAAGACCATCTGGCCAGCCCCCTGATGACACGATGGTTTGCCGGGATAGACGGGGGAGTACGTGCGGGCTGACAAGCGGCGGATTCAGACGGCGGTGCTGGGCGGGGCGGGCTCGGAGGAGCCGTTGATGCTGCCGATGGAGGCGATCGAGCTGGACGCCTTCCGTCATGCGCACGAGCGCGACACCTTCTGGTGCGGCACCCTGCTCGGTGGCTGCGGCGGCCGCCTGACCACGAAGCTCTACACCGATAGAGCGTGCCACTTCGCCCATCATCCCGATCCGGACGGACTCCCGCATGTGTGCGGGCGCGCCGCCCGCGGTGTGAACAGCGCGGACCACCTGTATGTGAAGTCGGCGGCCGCGGCCTGGCTCGCCGACAGGGGAGAGCAGGCCACCTTCACCTACACCCGCCCCGGGGGCGGGTCGCTGGGCTCCGTCGTCGACGTCCGGTGGCGGCACGGTGCCCTGCGGGTACATCTGGACCAGGCGGTGGCCCCGGTGTGGGACGACGCGGGGGAGCCGGTGCTCGGCACCATGGTCCCCGTGGACCGGGACACGCTGGTCCGCCGCTGGTACGTGCACCGGATCCGTCTCGACAGCGAGGGCACGGTCCGCCGGGTACGGATCGGGACCGAGGCCTTCGCCCGGCCCACCGAGTGGTTCGCCCTGGACGAGTGCGAGATGACCGAGCGGGGCCTGTCCACCCCGGCGGTCGAGCGGATCATCCGATCCCGCAGCGCGCCCCCGCCGGTCCGCCCGGCCGCGCGCACGGACAGGAAGTTGCCGAACGCCCAGACCCGGACGCAGGTCCTCTTCCGCCGCATCGAGGAGGCCCGTGCTGTGGGATCCGTGGTCGTGGTGGCCAGGGTGAGCCACGCCCTGGCCACCCTGGACGGGGTGGACCAGGAGACCCGGGCCCAGATCGACATCGTTCTCCAGGACGCCAAGATCTGGCTGCGGGAGCAGGCCGCGGCGCGGCGGGAGATGTTCTTACGGCTGGGCGAAGCCGTGGCCGAGGGGAACGTCCAGGAGGCCCGCGGGCTGCTTGCCCGCGTGAACGCGATCGCGGCCCACGACCGCACCGACAGCGAAACCCAGACGGCCGGGACGGCCGCCACCTTCCTCGCTGGAGTGCTTCGGGAACAGGAAGAAACCGCCCGCAGGCTCAACGCTGCGGCCGAGGCCAAGGAAGAGGCCCGTCGGAGAACGGCCCGGCAGAAGACGGAAGCACTGGAGCGGGTACGCACGACCCTGCGCACCCTGCGTCGTCACGGCCGCACCATGCTGGGGACGGAGAAGCGGCGTCGGGTCGCCATGCTCACCGACCTGGCCGCCACAGCTGGTGATCAACTCTCGCGCAGCGAGACCACCCAGATCGAGGCGTGGAAGGCCCGCGTGCAGCGCGAGCGAAAGACGCCGGCACCTGAACAAGCACTTCCCGCACAGAAAAAGCCCGCCCCGGACCGGACACCGAAACCCGACCGGGACCGAAACGTACAGCAGCAGAAAGGCGAGCCCCGCCTGCACCTACAGGTGGCGCGCGCGGACTGGTACAGCGAAACCTGCCCGCGCTGCTACGCCGGGGCCGGGAAGCCGTGCGGCAACGACGACCGGGTCGGCCCCGGCCGGACGCGGCAACTTCCTCACGACGAACGCCTGCGCAGAGTCCTGCACCACAGCAACGCCCGCTCCCGGCCGCCACGACAACCCCGGGAGATGCGGAGCGAACAATCGACCGGTGACACGGCGGCCCGGACCTGGCACGCGCGGGAAGTCAGGTGCCCGAAGTGCCAGGCCCCGCCGGAGGCCCGCTGCACGTCCAACGGGCCGCACCGCGAACGGGTGGAGTGGGCAGCGGAGTTCACTCGCAAGCTGTGGGGCTGACCTCCGGCCGCTCAGGTGCCGGCCGATCTCTGGCCGTCGGCATCACCCGTTTCTGGTGAGCTCGCGATGAACGCTGCCTGGCCACGAGCTCGGGTGCAGTTGATCGGCCTGTGATGATCAAACTGTTCCGCGGCCGCCGCGCCACCTCCGTCGATCAGGCCGCTATCGCTGCCTTCGCCCTCACCACGGCCGGGCGGACGACCCGCCCACCTATGTTTCCTGCCGTAAGTGATTCCTGCGGCGTAGCGTGACAGGCCCACGCCCGGTAGACACCGTGAGCCGCGGTCACCAGCAAAGGGAATGGGTCCGAAGCGACATGGACGAAGCGCCCTGACCTGCGGCTGATTGTCAGTGCTGCCGTTTAGGATCCCGCCGTGGCGAAACCGAGCGATGAACTGATCCAGCTATACCGCACGGCCGTCGAGGCCCAGACCAAAGCGACCAGCGAGCCGTACACCGATGAAGGCTGGGCGCCCTGGCGTGCGGCGGCAGCAACGTTTCAGCAGGCCGTGACAGCGGAGGCCGAAGCAACCGAGGCGGACCGGGCGAAGCTGGAGCAGGCGGTGAAGCGGATCGTGCTGCACCCAGAGCCCGAAACCGAGTAAGCAACTCCGCCCCCGTCCGGGAGCAGCCAGGCGGGGGCGGGAAGCATTGCCGCCTCGTACAGAGCCTTCCACCCGTGGGGAAAGCGTAGGGAATCCCCGGCGGAATGGCCGGGGACCCCTGGACTACTTGTTCTGCATGCACCAGATGATCGAGGTGGTGATGAAGGTTCCGAGTGGCCCGCCAGCGCTGCGAGCAGCTCCGTGAGCTATGGACCGGCTCAGGGAGTTGAGAAACGGGCGGGGCCCGCAGGACGAGCGGGCGCAGGAGTTGATGCGCTGGCTGCTCTATGCCCGCCGAACTGAGTCGCCTGACGGTGCGTTACCGCAGCCGCTCCGCCTGACGGTGCCGGTCGTGGTGCTGAATTGCTTGCTCGGGAAAGGCACGGGCCATCCAGTCCGCGGGGGCGCCGACCTGGTGCAGTGTTGCGATCTGCCGGTCGTAGTCGTGCCCTTCGGGGCTGGCATGGACGCGCAGGTAGACGGGGTCGTCGTTGCCGGCGGTGTGGCCGTCGAAGTAGAAGGCGCAGGTGTGGTCCCACTGGTAGGGGGCGTCCGGTTCGGCGCAGTGGCAGAACCGGTGGGCCACGCGAACCGGCAGGCCCCAGCGTGGGTGGCACAGTCGCTGCAGGAGCTGGTCGTGCCAGCGGGCACGGGGATGGGCAGTGCGGGCGTCGATCTTCCAGCTGTCGCCGTCGTCCCAGCACTGGACCCGGTAGAAGGCGGTGACGGTGTGGAAGAGCGCGATACGTCGCAGCAGCCCGCTGCCCACGGCGGCCCGCCTGGCTCGTGAGCCTTCGAGGCTGGGGTAGGCGTGCAGGTGCCTGGATTCGCCGCCGTCGAGTTGCGGGGCCGTCCACAATGGCCGCAGACCGGTGTCGTCGCACCAGCGCCGGTGCCGGCGCTCGATGTCCACCCAGCTTTCCGTCAGCCCCTTGGGCAGTGCGAGGACGAGCGTGGCTGTCTGCCCAGGGTCCTTCACCGTGTGCAGGTGCAGTTGCCGACCGTCGGCCTTGATGCCGGTCATCCGCAGGCCGGGGATTCCGTGCGGATCGTCACCGCTTCCTGGTGCGGGAGCCGCGGGGAGCAGCCGGCTCAGACAGTGCTCGGGAAAGGAGTACCGCTTGTGGCCCATGTAGGCGTCGAGGTGCAGCGTGAGGGACGTGACGGTGCTGCTCAGGGAGGTGATGCCGAAGGGGTGCGCGCATAGGTCCGGAGAGGTTCCCAGCTGCTCGAGGACAAGGCTCTCCAGCCGTGCCTGCGCCGGCGAGGCTGCGGGCGTCGGGTGGCTGGTGCGAAGGCCGGTGCGGCGGGAGCGGCCACTGCACTCGGACCAATAGCGGAGTTTGCGGGATTCCCACGAGGAGCGGTCGCTCACGGCAGTGTGCCTTCCTGACGCGCCTCTGCCCGATCCCGGCACGTCAACGAACACTGACGAGCTGCTGTGTGTGATGTCGTGGTGCAGGCCGGTGCAATGCCACGCTCCTTGCGTTCCGGTTCGCCGGATCGGGCGGCGGTCGAAACGTGGCCCGCCTCGGGCCACCGCCCATCATGCAACCGGTGACCGAGCCAAGTGGACGACACCCTCACGGGTTCACTCGGACGGGCGGGCGCCCGAAGCCTGACGTAGCCCCTCAGGACGTGCGCGCCCGGGCGGGTGTGCCGTTCAGGGAGTCGAGGAGCTCGCCGAAGGTGAGCTTGGTGTCGTCGTGCTCGAAGGTCATGGCGGTGGCGAGCGCCTCCCACCGGCTGGTGCTGCGCCCGCAGTGTTCCAGCAGGGTCGTCAGAGTGATCTCGGGTTCGTGGCGGGTGAGGACTTCGCCGGCGGGGATCTGGCGCAGGTGTTCCAGGGTGTGGTGGCGGGAGTTGAGGAGGGCTCGGTAGACCTCGGAGCGGGAGAGGATCTCACCGGTGGCGGGGGAGTCGAGCCAGGACTGCAGGACGGCTGCCGGGTCGGGGTGCTGGTCGAGGTCGTCGTCACTCAGCAGCCGCAGCACACCGTCGTCCTCGTCCTCGGGGGCAGGGACGGCCGCCGCCGCTCCCAGGAACCAGTCGGGGCCGTCGACTTTCTCGGCGGTCCAGGCCAGCTCGGCGGGGTGCAGCACGGTGAGGACATGGGTCACGGCGGGGTGCGGAGTGTGCGGGTTGGCGGCGAGAGCGGCCAGGGTCTGGGCCCGGCGGTGTTCGGAGTGGCGTTCCAGGAGCCGTGCCGGCCGGTCGTGGTCGGCGAGAAGAGTGTCGTCGACGATGCGGATCAGGGTCCGGCTCGGTGCGGGGGAGACGACGGCCGGCGGATCCAGGGCGGCGAGCTGAGCGCAGGCGCCCGCGAGGTGGTCGGGGTTGGTGCTGAGCAGGGCCAGGTCCTCGGCGAGCCGACGGACACGTCCGTCGAACTCGTAGTCGTTGGCCCGCTTCTCGGGCAGGCTGAGCAACTGGCCGCGGACCACGGCCGTGTCGGCGGCCGCGTGCAGCTGCTCGGCGGCGATGTCGGCCAGGTGCGGGTTGTTGTCGACGCGGCAGGCGATGTGGTGCAGGGTCCTGCGGGCCGTCACCTGCGGGTTGGGTAGTTCGGCCAGCTCGGGCAGGCACAACGCGGGCAGGCAGGCCCGCAGCAGGTCCTCGTTGAGAGCGGGGGCCGGCTCTTCGGCGGGGAGTGTTTCGCCGGAGTCTTCCTCGCCGGGCGGATAGCCGGCGGCGTAGGTTCGGGCGTCTTCCCGGGCCTGGGTCTCGGCCTGGTCCAGGAGCAGGTGCTGGACGGCCGCCCCCAGCGTGGGATGCGCGGCGAGTTCCGCCCACCGCTCGGGACACCGGGCGAGCATTGCCCAGGCGCTGCGGCCTCCCATTTCCAGCGACCAGTCCTGCGCGTACCCGGACATGGCCTCCCAGCCCTCTTCGGGTTCCGGGTGGAGCAGGTACGCCGCCAGCGGGGTGAGGGACGCCTCGAGGACGGCGTCGAACAAGGGCTGCGGCACCGGCGGGGGCGGCGCGGCTCCTTCCTTGCGGGTGTACCGGTCAAGGTCCCAGTCCCCCACGACCCGCTCTACCTCGTGGTCGGCGAGGCGTGGCAGGAGCGCGATCGCCGCCTCAACCTGCTCGGGGCGCCGGGCCAGGGCGGAGACCAGCCCGGCCCACAGGCGACGGTGGCGCAGGATGGCCGGCACGTCGTCGGCGGTCACCGTGCCCTCGGCCGCCAGGGCGGCGAGCAGCTTCTCGTCGCCGTGGACCAGGAGCCGGCCCCGCAGCCGCTTGGCCGACGTCCGCGCGAGCAGTGCGGGAAGCGCCGCTTTGAGGGCTTCCTCCCGCCACTGGTCACCCCGGGCATCGAACAACCCGTTC
Organism: Streptomyces sp. NPDC048473; assembly: GCF_043200155.1. NCBI lineage: Bacteria > Bacillati > Actinomycetota > Actinomycetes > Kitasatosporales > Streptomycetaceae > Streptomyces > Streptomyces sp. NPDC048473. The sequence goes on along the minus strand of NZ_JBICXE010000031.1, from coordinate 12,764 downwards.
GGGCATTCCGCCGGAGCACACAGGGCCTCGATCACCGTCTTGAGAGCCTCTTTAGGGAGTTCCTCGCTCATCGCGAGGTCCCGCCACAGCGGATACGTACGGGCATTGACCATCCCCGGATCCCCTCTCCCACCTGACCCGGCGTCACCGCCCGGTCGCCATCCGTTGTGACGACCGTACGGCGTACCCGGGCCGGAGCGGGGCGCGATCCACGAAGTGCAACCGTGACGGTGCAGACGTCAACCACGGTGCCATGCCACATCCGTTCCGGTGATCTCCGAGTGAGAGCCGCCTTCTTGATCAGGGCCGACGCCAGACTCACGATCGTGCCCGATCCCCATGTCCCGCTTCCCTCCGCCAGCTCTCCCGACGGGGCAGGCCCGACGACGGCCAGCCCCGGCAGGGTCCGCTTCTCCCTCGCACGGTGGGTGCTCGCCCCGCGCACGACGTGGCAGGCGCGGCGCCTGGCCGCCGAATTCGGTGTGGGGATGGACGCGAGGACCGCGTGGGTGATGGCCCGGCTCGCCCGCCACCCCGATGAGCACGGCTACGCGATGGCCCACCTGGACGACCAACAGCGCGCCGCGGACTGAACGCCGTACGGCGTTCAGACACCGGCCTCCGGATCGCTGGGCTCCCGCTGCCCGGCCTGCTCTGCGGCCAGGGCCTTGTCGGCGTCGCGTGCGGCAGTGCGCTCCTGGTCGTTCAGCCACAACGCGTTCCCGAGGTAGTACATGGCGACGACGCCGGCCCCCATGAACGCGCCCCAGCCCAGAGCCAGGACGAAGAGGTTGGAGTCGGTGCGCTGACCGCTGTAGGCCATGCCCTGTCCGGTCGTGAACAGCCATGGAAACCAGGTGATCCGGCCGAAGCCCGGGTCCGCGTGCCAGTGGCCGCCTATGCGCCATCCCAGCAGAGGGACCGACGCGAAGCTCACGCAGGCCACGCAGTACATGAAAGCGAAGAAGTCGTTCTCGATGAAGTCGTGCCCGTTGTGGATCCCGAGGAAGGCGATCCCGGGAAGGAAGAGCACGACCGCCAGGCCCAAGCCGAGCACATCTCCGCGCCGTCGAACCGGTCCTGCCGTCACGTTCCACCCACTCCTGCCGCTGCCGTTGTCCCGGGCACCGTACCGGGCACGGTCATGGCCCCGGCCGCTTGAGCGGCGGTCCGGCCCGGCAACAGCGCCTTCTCGGCCAACGCACGTAAGAAACCGGGCACACCGGGCCATTGCGGGTGTGGCGGGGCTGCGCCCACTCCATGATCTGCGGCAGCGGGACGCGACGGGCGGTCCTGGTGGCAAGGGGAGTTGAGCCGGTGGCGGTGACCGAGCTGTTGGTCGCGGACGAGATCATGACCCGGCTGTCGGACAAGGCCCGCCAGGAGGTGGCGCTCAACCTGCACAAGCGGGACTGCCAGACCTGCGGGGCGCCGCTCGGCGAGCAGACGCCGGCGCTCGCCGTCGACGACTGCGGCCCGTTCCTGAGCGCGTCCCTCAACCACCAGGACTGCCGCCCCTCGGGCTGGTACGAGCTCCGCTCGCTCATGGTCGGTGCGCACCTGTCGTGGACCAGCCGGTTCTTCACCCTGCCGATGGACGAGGGCAACGGCCGCCCCCCGCGGCCGGTGTTCATCGTCTGTCCGCACCTGGAGGCGGTCCACCTGGACCAGGACGGCGGCGACGGCTGGAGCGTGAACACCGAGCGGGACTGGCGGGCCCGCGGCTTCCGCCCGATGGGCCGCGAGCTGATCGTCGACAAGTGGGTGGCCGACCAGACACCGCCCAAGGCCCGGCTGACCGGAGCCACCATCCACATCGACGCGGGCCTGAACGGGCGGTGGTCGTCGTCGGCGAACCTGGACACCGTCAAGGCGTGCCGGCAGCTGGGCGGGCTGCTGCTGGGCATCTCCACCGTCTGCGAGCCGACTTCCACCACCGGTCCGAACGACATCCTGCGCTACGGGGCCGGCGGCCACATCTTCCTCGGCTGGGTTCCGCTGGTGTGAGCGAGGGAAGGACGGCTGCGTCTGCGTCAGCGTGCGGTCAGGATCAGCAAGAGAAGGGGAGGACCTTATGACGGAGCAGGACCGCATCTACCACGGTGTGCAGCCGGTCGAGGATGACGATGACTGGCAGTGCCGGATCCTGGTGGAGAAGAGGAAGCTGGGGCCCACCGAGCGGCAGGTCGACGACCTCGTCCTGTACGAGCTCACCCCGAAGGACGCTGAGGGCCTGGGCGGGTTCGAGTGGGGATACAGCGGGTCCGGCCCCGGCCGGGCCGCCAACGCGATCCTCGCCGACGCCCTGGGCCTGGGCGATCCCTGGACCTGCGGATTCGAAGGAGGGCCGATTGACCCGGTTCTCCAGGCGCTGAGCGTCGACTTCGCCTCCGATGTGCTGGTCCAGTGCTGCTCGCAGTGGCGGCTCAGCCGCCCCGGCGTCCTGCGCTGGTGCCGCGGCTGGTACGCACAGCAGGGCGCCCGCGATCTCCCCGCTGCCCTGGTCGACCTTCCTGAACTGACCAGCAGCCGCCTGTGACGACTGGCTGCACCTATCAGCCTCATACGTCGTTTCCGCAGGTGGAAGTACTGACGGCCTGACCCTGTGAGCTGTGAGCGCGGGTAGGTACACTGGGCGACGAAGACCCTGGATTCGTCCCTGGTAGTCCCGGAAGGGGCAGGCCACACACCCAGGGTTCAGACTTCATCGAAGGCCGTCCGGCATCCGCCGGACGGCCTTCTTGCTGTCCACCCCACCCCCTCGAAAAAATCCGAACGGGTTAAAAAACAGGCTAAAGACTAGGGTAAACAGTGCTAGGGTGAGGGCACGAAAGGAGATCCACCCATGGCATCCGAGGAAGAACTGTTCGCGTCCGTCGATGCGTTGCTGGAGGAGGAGCCGCAGCTGCCGCCCCCGGCGGAGCGCGCCCGGCTGCGTGAGGCTGCCGGCATCACCCAGGCCCGTCTCGCGACCGCGTTGAAGTCGACCGTGCAGACGGTGAAGAACTACGAGAACGGGAGGAGCGAGCCGAAGTCGCCGCGCCTGGAGGCGTACCAGCGGCTGCTGAACGGATGGGCGGCGAAGTACCCCGCCCACGCCGTCCCCGCCGCTCCCGCCCCGGCCGTTGCGCCGCAGGCTCAGTCGGTGCCGGAAACGTTCACTGGTCCGGCTGCGCCCGAGGTACCCGAGCCGGAGACCGTCGCACCGGCCCAGGCCCTCGCCGCACCGGAGCGCCCGGCCGCCCGTCCGGCGACGTCGTCTCGCCGCCCGGCGAAGAAGGCTGCGAAGCCCGCGATCGACCCGCGCTTCCCGCACGGCCCGCTCGCCGTCCTGGACGGCGACGGCTCCGCGTACGGAGTCGACGGCATCGTGCTCGACTGCCCGGCGACCACGGTCGTGGAGCTGGTGGAGTGGACGCTGCGCGAGGCCGGCCTCGGTGCGCCGAAGCTCCACCGCAACGGCAAGGACGCCGATCCGCTGATCGTCCTCACCACGGCGGCCGCCGTGAAGCTCGGGCTGCCCGAGCGCCTGGAGGACCGCCGCGGGCTGCGCCTGGAAGAGGACCACCCGGTCGTCAAGCAGGTCCTCAAGGCGAAGTGGCAGCTCACGAAGAGGGGCTTCGGGCCGTGGGCCCGCATCTACCGCAAGGCCACCGGCGCTCAGCGCCAGTGCGTGCAGCTCGCGATTCTGCCCTGGGACGCCCTCGATGAGCGTTCCTGGCCCGGCGTCACGGACATGGCGCCGGCCGACATCGCCCAGGTCCTCGGCATCTACGCCCAACGGGTCAGCACCCCGCGCGGCAGCACCGCCGTGTCCGGCCTGGAGCTGATGACCGCGCTGCGCCCGCCGACCCGCCCGGTCCGCGACGAGGAGACCGGCAACTGGGTGAGCGGCCCCAACCCCGGCTCGCTCGGCACGCAGCCGATGGACCCGGCCCCGCCGGAGGGCCAGATCGAGCACCCCGCGGTCCACAGCATCGGCTGGAAGGGCGGCTTCCTCCGGGAGGAGGCGTTCCAGTGGGTGCGGTCGGTGGACACCCTGTCCGATGAGGAGTGCATGCTCCCCTACGCGGTGGGCCTGGACCTCAACACGGCGTTCCTCGCGGCCTCGGCCCGGCTCACGGTCGGTCTGTCCGAGCCTGACCACTTCATCGGCCCGAAGTTCAGCCCCAAGATTCCCGGGTCCTGGCTGGTCGACCTCTCCCACGTGGAGATCGACCCGCGCCTGCCCTCGCCGTTCACCCCGGACGGTGAGCGTCCGACGGGCCCGGCCTGGTACCAGACGCACACCGTCGCCTACGCCCAGGAGCTCGGCTACAACGTCGAGATCCTGGAGGCGTACCTGCGCCGCGAGACCGGCGCGTACCTCGACCCGTGGCACGACCGACTCAAGGCCGCCTACGTTGACACCCTCGCCGACATGGGTGTCACCAAGGACCTCACTGACACGGAGTTCCTGGCGGCGATGGAGCGGCACAAGGACGTGGACCCGGTGCTCACCGCCGTGCTCGCCGCGATCAAGGGCACCATCAAGGGCGGCATCGGGAAGCTGTTCGAGAACCCGCAGGGCAAGGGCCACAAGGACGGCGAGCCGTGGCCGGCCATGATGCGCCCCACCTGGCGCCCCGACATCCGGGCCGCGGTCATCAGCAAGGCCCGGGTCAACATGCACCGCAAGCTGGCGAACATGGCGAAGATGACCGGGATGTTCCCGCTGGCCGTGCTGTCCGACTGCGTCGTCTACCCGGCCCCCAGCGCCTCCCCGCTGGACTTCCTGCCCTACGCGGCGTCCGGCAAGCCGCAGCCCGGCGCCTTCCGCCTCGGACCCACCCCGGGTCTGGCGAAGCTCGAAGGCGTCCAGGACATGGCCTGGGCCGTCGACCTGATGGAGAAGAGCCTCAACCCGGCCCGCCACATCAAGGGTGACGGCCACGATGCCGTCCTGGACGAAGGGAAGTAAGCCGTGGGGGAGATCGAGGACGCCATCGAGCGGGCCGACCGGGAAGCCTTCACCAAGGACCCGCCGAAGACGCTCAAGGGCCAGATCGGCTACCTGCTCAAGCAGCTGGGCAGCGCCAAGGCCGTCGCCCAGGAGCTCGGGGTGACAGCCGACTCCGTCAACAGGTACCGGCGCGGCGCCCGCAAGCACGCCCGCGCCGACGTCGCGTCGAAGATCGACGACGCCGTACGCCAGCGGTGGCAGCCCCAGGTGCGCAAGCGCCGACGCCAGCAGGCCGCCGCCTCCGGCGGGATCACGGTGGAGACCCGGGCCCGGTTCGGCTACGAATCGTCCGCCGGATCGACCGACGACGGAAGGTTCCGCCGCCTCACCGTCAAGCTCCCCGCCGCATACGCGCAGCGCCTCTTCGACGCCCGCGACACCGGGGCCAGCGACCAGGAGATGCGCGGGATCATCGCCGAAGGGTTTAAGGAAGTCTATTTCCAGGACGGCGGCGGCCGGGCTATGGGACTCTCGGACGTGGCAATTAATGATATTGATTACCTGGACCTGGATTACTGAATAGGAGCGAATGCATGACTGCTGAATTCCCGCCCATCGACCGCGACAAGAGCCCGCTGCTCGACGCCGACCACGACCCGGTCCGCGTCGCCGAAGCGCTGCGCCGAAGCCCGCACTTCGCCGCTGCGGACGCCGACCCCGGCGGCGACACGGTGTGGTTCACCACCGAGGCCGGCATGAACTTCACGCTGAGCTTCAAGGAGGCGGAGCCCACCGACGACGACCTGCTGCCCGAGCCGGTGCTCACCGAGGCCATCGCCGCGGCGATCCTCAACCACCCCGGCTTCGTCACCGCCGATGCGGACTCGCCGCGCGAGGACACCATCACCATCCAGACCCGCAACCAGGTGCGCCACCTCCTGGTCCTGGACGTCGACCGAGGCAACGCCCTCGCCCCGGAAGACCTCTCCACCCCGGCCGTCGACGTCGCCCTCGCCGCCGACAAGCTGCTCGCCAGCGACCCGAGCGACTCAGAGCGCGCCACGGCCGAACTCCTCAACCACATCGCGGCCACCTGGGACAAGCAGGACCTGCCGTTGCGCGAGCACGCCCAGGCCGTCGCCCGCACCCTCCGCACCCAGTAGGAGGGATCACCGCATGTCCCCTTCCACGGCCACCCGGCGCGCGTACCGTGAGGTGACGACCCGCCGGGAGGAACAGCCGATGAGCGCGCAGCCCGACCACGCCCCCCTCACGCCGTACGCCCCCGCCCCGGGAGCTCCGGCCGAACTCCTCGCCCAGCTGCGCGCCGACCGGCGCGCCGCGCAGTGGGGGCCGGCCTTCGAGCGGGAGTGGGCGGCCGCGCTCGAGGAGTCCCGCCGGACGTTCTCCCTCGCCGTCCTGTACGAGGTCGTCCAGGACTGGCAGGGCCGACTCGCCCACGCCCCGGCCGTCGACGCGTTCGTCGCCTCCGGCTACGACGACAGCGAGACCATCGACATGGCAGAGCTGCGGCGAAGGCGACAGCGCCGGTGAGCGGACAGCCATACGCGGTCCGCTTCTCCGCACCGGCCGCCAAAGTCCTCGACACCCTGCCCGAGCACGTCGAAGACACCGTGTGGGACGTCCTGGGCGCCGCCGCCGACGATCCGTGGGGCTTCGGCCAGTGGAACGCGGACGACCTCGAGGGCGAGGACGTGCGCTACGCGTCCGTCGGCCAGCTCTCCCTCACCTACTGGGTGAACCGGCCGCTGCGCCGCTTGACCGTCCTGAACATCGTCTGGCTCGGGTAGCCATCCCCGGTGACAACGCCCTGACCCCGGCATCGCAACTGCCGGGGTCAGGGCGTTTCCGATCGTAGCCACGGCCGTATCCACCCGTTGCCATCCAGGCGGCACCGCGTAGCCGGCCGAGTAGTCACCAGCGGCCGCGGGACCGTTCCGCACCGAGCTGGACCTCGCGCAGACACTCGCGGCAGTCCGGCAGCCCGTCCACGACGTGGCCCTCCTGCTTCGACCAGCTGAAGCCGCACAGCGCCTTCGGGCGGGAGCGTTCTGGATCGCCGGTGGCGTGGGAGCCGTAGCCCGGCACGTTCCACACGACCGGCGTCCCGCCGTCGTACGGGGCGCCCTTGGGCCAGATGTAGGCGGCCTCGGGCGTGGTGCAGCGCATCCGTAGATCAGGGCCGGTCCAGCGCTTGCCGTATCGGATCTGCGAACTGGCATCGACCGCGTCCGCAAGGCGTTCGAAGGACAGGTCGAAGTCGTCCATGTGCCTCCACCGGCCGGGCCGCTGCTCACGCATCACCAGGCGGAACATCAGCAGCAGCCGCGCCAGGTCGTGCTGGCCGACCCGGACCGTGGTCGTCTCCGGGTCGTAGCCGTACGGGTTCTCGGATCCGGTCTCCTTGGGCATAGAACTTCCCCTCAACCGGACGCGAGCGGACTGAGGGTGCCGGAAGCGAGCGCCTTGCGGCTGCGGCGCGTACTGACCATCTGCCGGGCCTCCACGATGCTGAGGTCGTTGGCGGACAGAGCTGCCTGCTTCTCGGGGGTGAGCTTCAGAAGAGCAAGGCGCTGCGAAGCCGTCGTAGGGCTCCACCCCAGACTCCGCGCGTAGGCATTCTGGCTCTCTGTCCGTCCCGGCGCGCTGAGCGCGGCGTGGAGCAGCGATGCCTCATCCAGCGGCCCCAGGTAGTCGTTGTGACGATGCCGGCGCAGCACGAAGGCGGCAATCGAGTCCTGGGGCATGTCCCGGACCAGGACGGGAATCCGGGTCCACCCGAGGGATCGCGCAGCCTCCAGCCAGTGATAGTCGCTGATCGCCACGTAGGAGAAACAGCGCTGGACGGAGTTGGTCTGACGCGGCAGCTTCTTCAGATAGGCCTCGCGGGAGACCACCGTGATGGGATGCTCCACCCCGTGCTTGACCAAAGACGCCTTGAGCTGTGATTCCTTGGCCAGAGTGTGGCGGGGACGCTCAGGCCACGAGATCACCTCGGCCACCGGCTGTTCTTCGATCAGTCTCGTCACACCCTGACCAACGACGGGGTCGTGTTCCCCGGCTTAGGCCGTCCGGGTCAACTCCGCCGGGAACAATCCGGCAGAGGCACGGGCCGCTCACCACCGGGACCGGCATTTGCGGGCGGCGGGCCGTTGGCGTCAACACCCGGGGTAGCGTGCCGGGAACTGATCCGGCCCGGGGTGGGGAGTGGCGATGCGGTTTGCACGGTTCGATGAGCCCGGCTTGCTGACGTCGATCGAGGTGGGGGCGCTGCGGTCGTTGAACGCGGCGGTCTTGACCGCAAAGTACGAGTTGCAGTCAGCGAGCGCTCTCTGGGACCGGCTCCAGAGCGGCTGGGACGTGGCCGATATGCACGAGGCGAACACGACGTTCCCGTTCTACGGGCAGGCCGTCCAGGAGATCGCGAGCGGCGCGGCCGCCTACGAGCACCACGTGGCGCTGACCTCTTGGCGATACACGGCCGCGGCGGTCGTCCTGGGCGTCACCGTTCTGCAGCGCGTCGCGGAGGCGAAGCCGCCCCTGACGGCCACGACGGTGAAGGAACTGTGCCAGGAACCGACCCTGGGCCGCCTGTACGAGGCGCTGTCGGTGCCGGTGGCCGATCTCCTGCCCGAGCGCAAGCGCGAGCACAGCATCCCGAACGAGCGCGAGGACACGGCACAGCGGTGGGCCCAGGTGCGCGACGGCGTCGATGACGCGATCGAGCTCGTAGTGGAGATCGCCGCAGACGAGGAAGCGACCCACCCCCGGACCAAGGACGAAGCCGCCGGCTGTCTGCTGACCGAGCACTGCCCGCCCCACACCGACCCGGTGTACCACGGCGTCCTGGAGCCACTGTTCAAGCTGGCGGAGGACGTCCCGTTCGACATCTCCCGAATCATCAAGAGCAGCTGACCCCGCCGCGGCTCAGTCCTGAGACGTCGCGCCGGGCAGTTCGCCGGCGAAGTCCCACCACTGCTGGATGGTCCACACGGCGAAGCTGGAACGGTCGGTGGACATCCGCAGCCAGCTCGTCACCGCCGGGCATGAGCGCCACCTCCAGGTGCGGCTCCTCCCACGTCCCGAGCGGGTACATCCACTCGATGCCGTCGGGCCAGGTCCGCATCGCCACCGTGCGCACGCTCAGCGCCGCGGCGAAGGCGTCCAGCGCCGTCTTGGGTATCCGTACCTCCGCCGGCTCCCGCTCGATCCCCACCACCTGGTCCCCTTCGGCTCGTACGGCGAACCGCGCCCGCCGTCGCGGGTCAGCGTGACAGACCCGCGCCGCGCACGGTGTCACGCTGTGAGGCTGGCAGGCTCACAGGCCGTTTCCCCAGGTGGACGGGGCGAACTGTGAGGCTGTGAGGCTGTGAGGTGGGCTCGCGGCCCGTACTCCCGCACGCCCTGGTGGTGCCCGCCGGCGCGGAGGACGATGGAGTCGTGGGCGAGGACACCGAGGACCAGGAGCACGGCGTCGAACCCGCGCGGCCGCCGCTCACCGCAGAGCAGGCCCGAGAGGTCACGGCCGGGCTGCGCGAGGCGATAGACCACGTCCAGCGCTCCGTCGCGCTGCTCGCCGCCCGGGTCCGCGCCGCCCACGCCGCCCGCGTCTGGGCACCCCTCGGCTACGGCTCGTGGGAGTCGTACTGCGCCACGGAGTTCGGCATCAGCCGCGCCCAGGCGTACCGGCTGCTCGACGTCGCCCGCGCCCTGGCCACGATCCACGACGCCGTCGCAGCCGGCCCCGGGACGTCTCGCACGCGAGACAGTGACCCCGGTGCCGCGGCCGCGCTCGACTACGGCCTGTCTCAGCGGGCCCTGATCGCTGTCTCCGGCCGTAGCAGCGACGTCGCGGAGCTGATCACCCACCGACTCACCGCGCTCGCCCACAGCGGCCTCCAGGTTCTCGATGAGCCGACCATGCGCGCCGTGGTCCGCCAAGCCGTCCGCGACGTCCGCACCACACCGCCCCCGCCGCCCGCCGATCCGCCGGCCGATCCCGCACTCACCGAGCTGCGACGCGTCGTCGACGACCTCGCCGCCACCACCCACCAGCTCGGGGAGCTGATGCTCGAGGTCGCCCCGGCCTATCTGTCCGACACCGCGGCCGCCGACGTCATGGCCCCGCTGTGCGACGCGATCGGTGAGGCCCTGGAGAACGGCCTCGCCGCGCGCCGCTACGCGATGTCCGGCGACCGCCGCGCCCTGTCCGGCACCGTCCTGTAGCTCACCCATCCCAGCTGCTCCTGTGTGGCACACAGCCTGTTTCCCCAGGTGGGCGAGGCGCGCTGTAAGGGTGTGAGGTGTGAGGCGAGGGCCTGCGGCAACGGGATGCTGCTGTTTCTGGTCGTGCTGCTCGATGGGTAGCGGGAGTAGTGGCCATCGTCCTGGTGGTGGTTGTCGGGGTGCAGCACGGTGGTGTCGCGGGTGCAGCGCAGCATTTGCCTGGGCCGGGCGGGACAAGGGTGCTGCTCGTGCAGCAGGCCAGAAGATCTATGCAGCGGCTGCATGCAGCGCGGCGCGATGCCGAACGCCGGCGGGCCGACCATCGCGCTGCCGCCGTGCTGCACCGTGGCGGCCGGGAACGACGACGGCGCCCTCCCCCGATGGGGTGGGCGCCGTAGCAGTGGCGGGCAGGAGCCGCGGTTCATCCAGCCAGCCGCAAGAAGGGCGTGGCGTCAGGCAGCGGGGCGTCCTCACCGCCGTCTGGGTCCGGGTCGAAGTCTGTCCCGATCCGGGCGTCGCGGGCGCGCGGCGGGCGGATGTCACCAGTCGGAAAGTTCAGCGGCCACACGAACGTGTCGGGGGCCTTGAGGTGGTTGACCATGTGACTCAGCGACTCGTAGCCGGCCAGCAGCGGGTGGATGAGAACCTCACCGCGGCGCTGCCGCTCGCTGATGATGCCCTTGTCACGTAGCTGACTGATGGCCCGCGAGACCACCGACTGGGTCAGCCCGAGACGCTCGGCAAGCTCCTGCTGGCGGACCCTGACCAGGCCGCCCGGCTCCTGGCGGGAGGTGAGCACGTCGAAGACATCCCGGGCCGTCGGCGACAGACAGGCGTTCGGCAGGACCTCGAAAATCTCCGGGTTGTGGAAACCAGGAATGGAAGCGGAGCTCATCGCGTGGCCTCGTTCCTCACAGTCGGAATGGTGATCTCGTGCTCCACCAGGGTCTTCTTCAACGACTTCACCAGGCGCAGCTGCTTCTCGCTACCCCACCGATAAGCGTAGAGCGGGTTGAGGCGATACACCCCACGCTGCTCCCGCCACGTGAAGTTGTGGTGACTCAGCTGGCCGACAGCGCGGGAGACCTTCGACTGCGAGCAGCCGTACTTCTTCGCCAGGCTGCTCTGGGTCATCTCCACCAGACCCTGCTTGTCGTGGTGCGTCTTGAGGTAGTCCAGGACGTTGCGCGACATCGCGCTCAGATCGAACTTCCACAGGTTGTCCTCGATCACCTGGGACATACTCAGGTGCCCCTTGCCGTAGAAGACGTACGGCTTGACCGGGTCCTTCGTGGTGAAGGTACCGCCCCGCTTGGCCAGCCTCTCCAGGCTGCTCACCAGCTGCTGCGCCGTCTCCATGCCGTTGACGGCATCGGCGGGCGGCGGAGCAGGCGCCAGCCGCGACTTGGTCGCCGGCGCCTCCGCACTGCGCCTCAAGGGCTGGGCCACGAGCTCTCCTCCAAGATCGTTGAGGCTGCATAACATAGCAGATCTGCAATGTTATGCAGGAGATCTATGCACGTGTCGGCCGCGTCTCTGGACAGAACCGATCTATGCACCTACGTGCATGCAACTCGCCGCATCCGGACGTGATCCATTCACTCAGGCTGCATATATCTCGCGCGTTTCCGCAGGTCAGAGGCTCGCGCCTATCTGATCTTTTAGAGGCGCGCCCTCCACGACCCGCGCCGCGTCCTCCAACCGCCGCATCCAGCGGCGAAGCGGCGGCCACCAGGACCAGGCCGCCGATCCATCCGCCGGCGGCCCACCAGCTGCTGCGCGTCGGCTCGCGAGCGGGGCTGAGGCGGCTTCGCGTGCGGCTCCGTGGGACCGGTGCGGACCGTAGGCGGCAGCAGCGGCTCTGAGTCTCGGGTGGTACCGGCCGTGACGATCAAAACCAAGGAAGCGTGGCCGGTGCCGGTGGGCGGTTCCGCCGCCCGGCCTAGCGGCCGATCGGCTCCGGCACCTCCGCACGTCGAATTGAACCGGTCCCATATCGGAGCGTCCTTTCCGTGGCTGAGCTATTTCGGGCCGCGCAATTCTGAATTCATCCGGTAGTTTATTGGCCGGGGTGGAGGTGGCGCGACAGCGATCCAAACGCTACACAGCTCGGGTACGTGATGCATCACCCACGCCGCGCGTTCGCCCCCTCGGGTGACGTCTCGTCGAATCCTGCCCCACGGTGGCCGGTTGGCGTGTATGCTGGCGGGGTATTGGTGAACGGGAGCGGGAAAGTTCGGGAGTGGGGGAGGGGTCAGGGTGGAGCGCAGCGGAACCCGTCACTGCGGTGAGGCCGGCACCCATGCGACCCGACGATCCGTCACCGTCGTTGCGGGGGTGGTGGCTGGGAATCCCAAGCCCTACACAGTCCCGCGCGTGATGCACCTTCCCCCGTAGCCAGCCCCGGTGATCGCGCTTGCGCGGTCGCCTCCAATTCGCGCTTGCGCGAATTGCATTCCGTCCGGAATTCCGTTTACGGAATTCCATTCCGGCGCTTGCGCCGGAATTCGAATTGCGCTTGCGCAATTCGGCGCTCTATGCCCCGGCTTGCCGGGGCATATCCCGCTCCGCGGGG
>NZ_JBICXE010000030.1:39465-101041 GCF_043200155.1 Streptomyces sp. NPDC048473 | reverse complement strand
GCATCGCACCCCACCAGTACGTGACGTCCCGCCGCGTCGACCTGGCCCGCCGTCTGCTCCTCGACGGACAGCCGCCGGGCCAAGTAGCGACCGCCATCGGCTTCTACGACCAGTCCCACCTCACCCGGCACTTCAAGCGGGTCGTGGGCATCACCCCGGGCCGGTACGCCCATACCGGGACGGTCAGTTGAGCGCAGGCCGCCCGCACTTGCATCCCACGCGCAGAGGACCTCGGTGGCAACACAGCCGCCTCTGTGACTTCGGTACAAACAACTTGCGACTGAGCCGTTCAGTTGGCGGGTTTCGCCAAGTACGACGCACTCGTGGTCGTGCAGGGAACTACATGCCGTTGCCGCGCAGCGGGTAATGCAGGGATGTTGCGGAATCATGGGTCGCGATCGGTCCGCGGCCGCGCGGAGCCTCGTCGAAATGGGTGCGGGCCCAACACGGCTCAGGCGCCACGCGCCGCTCCGGACAGCACCCGACTGCAATGGCATGGCCCGCCCGGTCGACGTGCGAAGGGCTCCCGGGCGGGCTCCGCCAACCACATTGCCCGGCTCCCGCTGTTGCCGCACGCGGCGCGGCCATTGGTTGGGCCCAATGGGTCGGCAGCCGCTGCCAGGCGGCGGGGCAGCACAGCTCGGTCGCCACCCACTCCCCGTTCAGCGAGCGGTTGGAGTAGTCGTCACGGCCCGGGCCGTTGTACTGGATGCCACCGAGCACGACATGCGAGTACGCCTGGTGGTGACGGTCGTGCCCGTCGTCTGCGGACGCCGGCATCGCCACCACTGCGACGACGGAACCGGCCGCCAGACCGGGAGCGACAAGACGGCAGACGGTACGAGAGGCAGACACGTGATGTCCCCTCAAGTAGAGGCGCTCAGGCCCAGGTCAGAGCCATGCCGCGCGGTGCGGGCCCCGGCCCGACAAGCCGCCAAGTACCCACACTTTCAAGCACCCGCCCCGGCTCCGGCGAAGGCTTCGGCCCACGTCACATAATGCGGATATTTCCGTAACCGACGACTGCAGCAGTCACGCACTCCGCGTGAGCTTGGCCCTGACATTCACTGGGCGTGGCAACCATCCCGGCGCCCCGAAGACAAGTCTTTCCGGCTCCTCGGTGCACCGCGGCGCGCCACCCCGCGCTCCGCCATCAGTGCCGCGCACCTCGGGCAGCAGGCACAGTGCTTCACAGTCCGGACAACGGCACAATGACCACACGTCCGCGCGAGCAGCTCGGCCGACCGTGGCCGACGGCGACGATGCCTGGCTGGGCAGCAAAGAAGCAGCCGCACTCCGGTTACCGGTCCAGCAGACGCGACGGCCCCGGATACACCGCCGAGCAGCACGGGGCAGTTGGGCGGTGTTTCGCCTTGACGGTCAGCAGGTTCGAACCGCTCTGTGGCAGGGCGCGGCTGGGATGCGCCAGTGATCACGGCCGGTGGGCATGTGCGCGGGCGATGAGCAGCGAGACGTCGTCGTGGTCGTCCTGATGACGCAGCGCACCCAGGAGATGGTCGCAGGTGGCTTCCAGTGTCCGCTGCGGCTCGGCGAGGAGGTCGAGAAGGGTGTTCAGGCGGGTGTCGATGGGCTGGTCGCGGGTTTCGACGAGACCGTCGGTGTACAGCAGCAGCTGGTCGCCGGCATCGAGCTGCAGGGTGGTCTGTTCGAACGCGGCGACGCCGACGCCGAGCGGAGTTCCGGTGGGCAGGTCAACAAGTTCGGGCGGCCGGCCGGGTCGGGTCAGGACAGGCGGTAGGTGGCCGGCGAGGGCAATGCGGCATTGCATGCACTGCGGGTCATAGACGGCGTAGATGCAGGTGGCGAAGCCGGGGTCGAGGCCGCCGGCGATGTGGTCGAGGTGGAGAAGGACCTGCGCGGGGTCAAGGTCGAGGTCGGCCAGGGTACGGGCAGCGGTGCGGAGCTGTCCCATGGTCGCGGCAGCGTTGATACCGCTGCCCATCACGTCGCCGATGACCAGGGCGGTCTTGTCGCCCGCCACGGAGATGGCGTCGAACCAGTCACCGCCGACCTCCGCGGAGGCCTGGGCGGGCTGGTAGCGGTAGGCGATCTCCAGGCCGGTCGGCTGAGGCAGCCGGCGGGTCATGAGGTGGCGCTGCAGGGTCAGGGCGGTGCGGCGCTGGTTCTGGTACGAGCGGGCATTGTCGATGCACACCGCAGCACGGGCAGCCAGCTCACCGGCCAGGACGACATCGTCGGGGTCGAACGGCAGCGGGTTGCGGGTGCGGCACAGGTCCATGGCGCCCAGGACTTCCCCGCGGGCGATCAGCGGCACGGCCAGATAGGCGTGCAGGCCGGCCTGGGCCAGGAGCGCGGCTCCCCGCGGCTCGGCGGCGATGTGCCGCAGATCCGCTTCAGTCACCCGATTCACCAGGACGGGGCGGCCGGTGGTCACACACTGGGTGATGAGACGGCTGGCATCATAGGCGGCGATGTGCCCGGTCGGGTCTGCCGCGTAGACGGCGTCGGTGGGATAGGCAGCGGTGACTGCCAGCGCCCGGAACAGGGCTGGCGCCCCGGGGGACACCGGGTCTGGTTGCCGGTCGTCGAGGACCGCGTCGAGGATGTCGACGGCGGCCAGGTCTGCCAGCTCGGGCACCAGGGTGTCGGCCAGCTCCCGGGCGGTTTGTTCCACATCCAAGGTGGTGCCCACCATCACCGAGGCCTGGGCGATGATCGCCAGCCGCTTGCGGGCAGCGGCCGCCTCCAGGCCGGCGCGGTGCTGCTCAGTCACATCCACCACCGACGCCGCCACACCCAGGACCCGCCCGGCCGGATCCTCGAGCCGGTAGTACGACGCCGACCGGGCGATGTCAGCGCCAGGAACGGTCGGTGACCGGCCCACGACGAACTGGTTGACCAGCGGTCTGCCGGTGTCCAGAACCTGCTGCATCATCGACGCGGCGGCCCCCGGATCGTCCAGGAACCGCAGGACCTCGTAGACATCACGGCCGATGTGCTGAGCAGCCGGCAGGCCGTTGAGACACTCCAGCGCCGGGTTGACCATCACGTACCTCAGGTTGGTGTCCAAGACGGCCAGGCCGATCGGGGACTGGGCCACCAGCCGCACCGACAGCGCCAGATCCCGTTCCACCTCCCGCAAAGTGGCCTGATCGGTGGCGATACCCAGGGCGTATGACTGTCCGTGCTCGTCCAGCAGCCGCATGTTGCGGAACTCCACCAGCCGCGTACTGCCGTCCTTGTGCCGCACGGGAAACGCCCCGGCCCAGCTCTCACCGCTGCTCATCACCTGCGCAAACAGGTGCAGGACGAGATCGAAGTGCTCCGGGGCCACCAGCAGCTGGGCCGCGAACTGGCCCAGCGCCTGTTCCGCGGTCCAGCCGAACAGCTCCTCGGCCTGCGGACTCCACAACGCGATCCGTCCCGCGCCGTCCAGCACCACCGCCGCCACACCCAGCACGTCCAGCAGCCCACCCGGCTCGGACGGGGCAACCTCCAGCGAGGCAGAGCCGCCCTCCGGGAACGCATCAGTGGCACCCATGAGGCACCTCTTCTCCAAAAGATACGGCTGTGCTCGACTCTGCGTGACCCTCCCACCGGGCCTCTCATCCGTCTTCCATCCTCTCTCCCGGCGCTACCGGCCACCGCGCGAGAGGCCCTGACGGGTGGGGAAGGCACAGGAGGAACCGGCATGAGGGGAATCGTCTCGGGCCGGTGCGGGAGTGCCGTCAGCAAGGACGGCCAAGGCGGCATCCAGGCTGCGCTGGATGAGCTCAGGTATGCGTTGTGCCGTTCGGGTCGAGACAGCCGAGCCGTCTTCATTGTTGGCGAGGTACTGGCTCAGCACTCCGGTTTCGCGGGCCAGGCCGGCCGGGATCTCCACTCCGGTCATCAAACCGCAGATGACTTCCTCCGTGACAGTCACCAGACGGCGACCGTCACGCCAGGCCGTCGTCGTCGTTTCGTCCGGCTCGGACCAGCAGACACAGACCACAGCATCGGCGGGAGCAGACAGGAACCGGGACTGCTGAGCAAACGTGGAGCAGAAGGAACACCCGATGCCCCATGCCAGAGCACATGCCTCACATCCTGGCCGCCCCAGAAAGGCACCCCCGCGAGCCCGGACACAAAGGCGGGACCGGCCCGGCGGCTACTGCGCAGTAAGACGGGCGCTGGGATCACTGCGGCGCTGCTGGTGGCCGGCTCTGTGCTCACAGCCGAGGCATTGGACGTCTCAGTCCGCACCATGCAACAGGTCAGCTTCGACGGCATAGCCGATCGCGGAGGCTTCATCAGCGACAACGGCCAAAGAAATCGTGCTGTTCAGGGCGCGGATCATCTCCTGACTGAGGGGGTGGAGGGCGTATGCGTGGCGCACTGCGTCCATGTCGACCTCGGTTTCGTAGTAGTCCTCGGCGAACCTTTGGAACGCCTCCGGCGTCGGATCGGTCAGCAACTGGAAGAGCCATCCGGCACCATCAGGATCCGTGCGGCCCTCCGGGAAGTCGATTTCTCCTGCCTGCCACCGGTCGCTGCCTGCCTCACGCCATATGCAGGCGGTCACACTGGGTACGCCATCGTCCGTGAAGGCCGGCTCCACGACGCAATGCCGGAACGCATCCGGAACCGAGTCCACCACCCCGGGCCACGGGACATCATTGACGTACGGGCTCATCGGGGACTCGTGGTCGAAGCCGCGGATGTACGCCCCCGCGGGGGAAAAGACGATGTCGAACTCATCACCGGAGCCGTTGCGCATCGAGGCAACCTCCTCCGTCTCCGACCATGTCGCGCTGAACGAGTAGTACCGCTCACCGTCCGGGTTCAGCACTGCCTCCACCATGGCCATCGACCGGCAAAGCTCCCGGAGCGCCGGGACATCAGGGAGACATCGAGCAACATTGTGAACAGTCATGCGGCCATCCAATCGGACGCTACTGACAGCCTCCCCCTCGCCCACTGCTGGCCAGCAGTCACGCTCACTGGCCAACTGGACTGGTCTGACTGCGCTTTTGTGATGGCTGCGGCCGGATGAGGACGCTGTCTCTCAGGCAACGAACTCGATATCGGGGTATCGCGAGGACGGCTTGGACAAGAGGTGGTTGTCGTGGTGACGCAGATGAAGATCGAAGAAGGCGCCCAGGTAGGCGCGTTCGGCGGCAATGGCCCGGTCGGCGCTGATCGTGCCGATGAGGGTGGTCATGTTGGCGACCACCTCCGGCGGGATCGGAAGCGCCTTTTCCAACTGCTGTACCAGTGGGGACACGTCGGTGTAGGTCTGATGTCCGGAGGCGCGCAGGCGCAGGTCGAGGCGCCAGCCGCGCAGGTGTGACCAGAACTCTGCCCAGGAAGGGTCGTTGGCGCGTCCGTGGTCGGCATTGCTCATCAGCAGGAAGGGGCGGTCCAGGCCGGTGGTGGCGACGGCCCCGTTGAAGCTGCCGTCCAGGTTGACACCGGCGAGGATGCGGCGATCCTCCGCCATGGTCTCCCCAGCCGTGTCACCGCCGAGCGAGTGCCCGAACATGCCGACCTTGGACAGATCGAGAGAGCCTCGAAGGCCGCGGGGCAACCGTCGGCGCTCGGCGTCGGGATTTCGCCCGGCGTTCAGCATGGCAAGCTCATTCAGTACGAACCGCGTGTCGTCCTGGCGGACTTGCAACGCCATTGCGATGTCGTCATCAGTCGGCCGCGCCGGTTGCCGGCCCAACTCCAGCCGGCCGCCGGGGAACTCCACGATCTGACTGTCGTAGGTGTGGTCGATGGTGACGACCACGTAGCCTCGGCTGGTCAAGTCCTCGACCAGCGCAGTGCACAGCTCGCGCTCCGCGCGGTATCCCGGGGAGAAGAGTACGACCGGATGGCCATGGAGGCGTGCCTCGACCGAAGCGCCTTCGTAGGCGTGGGTCGCCGGGAAGTCGACGTCGTCCAGCGACGTCTGCAGTTGTTGGCTGACCTGCCGCCGATACAGTGCCTTCGCCGCCGGCGGGAGCCAGGGCGCGTGTTGGTGGCCGTGTGTATGCCGGGCCGGATACCAGAGGCTGATCATGAGTTCGCGTGGCGATCGGGGCGAAGTCCACGGGTCCCGACGTGAAGGGTCGATCAGATGCAGTGACGTCGTGCCGATGCGCCGCCGGCCGGTCGGCGCCGGGAGGGTCAGCTGCACCCGGCCCTTCCGATGCCCGGCGGTCGTCCGCGTGGCCTGCGCCGCCGGAGCGCCTCCGAGAGTGCGGCCGTCAGCCTCAGCCGTTCCCCCGGGGGCGAGTAGGAGTCCCGCCGTCACCGCCGCTGTCAGCACCGAGCGGCGTGTTGGGCGGCACGTCATTGCACTCATACGGGTCCCTCGCCGACAGCCGATGGTTGGAAGATCGCCAACCGAGACTGGCATTACGACAGCGGCAGCGACAGGCCGCGGACACGACCTCAGGGTATGGCCGGGGGTATCCCCTACCCGTTCTCCGGGTTGCCATGGCGTGCGGTGGACGCCGGAAGTCGGATGCGCGCCGCCGGGGCCAGGAACCGGCGGCGAGGCTTGCCGCGCCGCAAGGTGGTCCTCCGCCTCGGCCAGCCGCCATGGACGAAGTCTGCAGGGGGAGCCACCCGGCGGCATCGCCGTCGAGCCGGCCGGCCACGGGCTCGGACGTTCCCGGGGCGGACTGACCAGCAAGATTCATCTTGCCGTTGAGCAGGGCCAAAAACCTCTCTCCGTCGTGGTCACAGCCGGACAGCGCGGCGATCCCCGCAGTTCGAGCCGGCCCTGGAGGCGATCCGGGTGCCCCGGCTCGGGGTGCCGCGGCCCCGCACGCGCCCGGACCGGGTCCGGGCGGAGAAGGCGTACGACTCCCGCAAGAACCGCGCCTGCCTGCGCCGACGCGGCATCAAGGCGACGATCCCGGTCCCCGCGGACCAGGTCCGCAACCGCAAGAAACGCGGTTCCCGGGGTCGCCGGCCGCCGAAATTCGACCCGGTCGACTACCGCAAGCGCCCTGCGGTCGAGTGTGGGATCAATCGCCTCAAGCGCCACCGGGCCGTGACCACGAGATACGACAGGCTTGCTGTCCGCTACGAGGCGACCGTGCAGGTCGACGACATCATGTCCGACCTGCACGACGTCGGCCCCGTACCTCCACGAGCACGGCGACGTCACCGTCGATCTCACTCTCGATCCGGCACGAAGTCTGCTTATCAGCGGTACGGCCCAGGTCGGCGGCCACGCGGAACCAATCGATATTCAGGTGGGCCTGCCGCTGCTCTCGATGTAGTTGAAGGCAGCTGCCTCGTCGATTCGCTGGGCCACGTACGCGTGGCAGACCTGCCCGGCGAGGACATCACGGTCGACGTGCGGGGGGGGCGGCGAGGGCCGGGCGTCGCAGCTCGGCCGACTCCAGGGCTTCGTCCCCCACTGCACGGGGCGTCCGATATCGAAGCCGTAGCAGCGGACGGAGGCCGGTCATCTCGGGTCGCCTTGCTCGTCCTCGGCCGCGGGCAACTCGTACTGGTGGCCGAGGCCGCCGTTCTGGGGGCGCGAGGGCGAGGACGCTGTCCGGCTGCAGCTGTTCGTCACCGCCCCGTCGGCCGGGATGACACCTCGTAGCCCGCACCCGGCACCACGGCGCGTGATCATTCATGAACATGATTCACTTTCGCAACAAACCTGAAGCGTGTTGCAGAAGGCTGCGTTCCGGCAGGTCAGTGCCTGGTTCGGTGGTTCTGGTCACGTGGTCGGGGCGAGATTGCGCATGTGGGCGACAGCCTGGACCGCGTGATGGAGGCCGGCCCCACGAGCGGACGAGCTGCTGTGCCTGAACGCGGAGGACCTACTCACCTGGGTTCCTCACTCACAGCGCGCTGCCCTGCAGTGGAACGCCTCACCCCCGGATTCGCCCGACAACCGGCCCGTACTTGGGCAGGCATGAGCTGTCCGGGCTGGACGAAGCCCAGCGCCCAGCGCCGTCGAAGGCGCCCTTGACGGGCAGGAGCGGCCCGAATCCTCAATTGGGGCCCAAAGTCGCGAAGCAGTCCTTTCGGGGCTCTGCCTTTGCCGGCCAGTTGCTGGTGACAGTGGTGTGGGGACCGTGTCGGCCTCGGGCCCGGGCGGCGACCGCGCTCCGACTTCCCGACCGGTCACCGTGCTCGCCGACCGCGTGCCTTGCACAGTGAACCCGACGACGGCGGTGCCGGCACCACGTGTCCGTTCCGGTGTCCGTTCAGGCCCATACATGCCCGAGTCTGTTTACATCGCCGAACCATGGGCGTAACCTGACCGCGAAACCACACAGTCGGGCATGGAACGGATCCAAAACAACATGTATGCACCGGAGCGGCAGCAAGCAATCCTCCGCCTCGCCCGTGAGAGCGGCCGGGTCGATGTGCTGTCCCTGGCCGAGGAGTTCCAGGTCACCGCCGAGACCGTGCGGCGCGATCTGAAGACCCTGGACCGGGCCGGGCTGCTGCGGCGCGTCCATGGCGGTGCGATTCCGGCCGGGCGGCTCGACTTCGAGCCCGAGCTCGCCGAGCGCGATGCGGTGGCCATCGATGAGAAGGAGCGCATCGCGGCCGCCGCGCTCGGCGAGCTCCCCACCGACGGCAGCGTAATCATCGACGCGGGCAGCACAGCGGCCCGGCTGGCTGCGGCCATCCCGCTCGACGCCCACCTCACCGTGGTCACCCATGCGCTGCCGGTCGCCGCCCGGCTCGCCGACCACCCCGGCATCGCGTTGCATCTCGTCGGCGGCCGGGTCCGGCACCGTACCCGCGCCGCCGTCGATGCCTGGGCGTTGAACGCCTACAGCGAGATCAACGCCGATGTCGTCTTCCTCGCCACCAACGGCTTCTCGCCGAAGGGCGGTCTGACCACGCCGGACCTGGCCGAGGCCGCCGTCAAGCGCGCAATGATCTCTGCCGCCCGGCGGGTCGTGCTCCTGGCCGACTCCGCCAAGTTCGGCCAGGAACACTTCGCCCGCTTCGGCGATCTCGCGCAGGTCGATCTGCTCATCACGGACACCGGACTCGGCTCCGACGACGCCCTCGCCATCGAGGGCCAGGGCACGGAAGTAGTACGCGCATGATCCTCACCGTCACCCCCAATCCAAGCCTGGACCGTACGTACGAGCTGCCCGGGCTGACCCGCGGAGCCGTACTGCGGGCCACGGACGACCGAGTCGACCCCGGCGGCAAAGGCATCAACGTCTCGCGTGCGGTCGCGGCAGCCGGCCACTGTACGATCGCTGTCGCACCGCTCGGCGGGCCTGAGGGCGCACTGCTCGCCCGGCTGCTCGGCGAGCACGGCATCGAGGCGGCCGGAGTGCCGATCGCCGGCAGCACCCGTATCAACGTCACGCTCGTCGAACCCGACGGCACGCTCACCAAGGTCAACGCGGTGGGCCCGGAGATCACCGTGGCCGAGGCAGAGGCCCTGCTGGATGCCGTACAGACCCGGTCTGCGGCCACGGACTGGATCGCCTGCTGCGGCAGTCTGCCGCGCGGGCTGCCCCCGCAGTGGTACGCCGAGCTGGTGGCCCGGAGCCACCGCGCCGGGGCCCGGATCGCCCTCGACACCTCCGGCGCGGCGCTGACCGCGGCGCTGCGGGAGCGCCCCGATGTGATCAAGCCGAACGCGGAGGAGCTCGCCGAGGCCGTCGGTCGCCCGCTGGCGACGGTGGGCGATGCCGTGAAGGCGGCGGAGGAGCTGCGCGAGCGCGGTGCCCGGTCCGTTCTGGCCAGCCTCGGGGCCGACGGGCAGCTGCTGGTGGACGGTACGGGTACGCACTTCGGCAGCGCCCGGGTGGACGCAGTCCGCAGCAATGTCGGAGCGGGCGACGCCTCCCTCGCGGGATTCCTCGCCGCGGGTGGGAGAGGCCCGGCCGCGCTCGCCGCGGCGGTCGCCCACGGCGCGGCGGCCGTGCAGCTGCCGGGCAGCGTCATGCCGACCCCCGAGGAACTCGACCTGTCGGCGGTCACCACGACCACCGGCATCCCCCTGGACCGACCCCTGACGGAGCCGACTTCATGACTGCCGTGCATCCGCGGCCCAGCCCGCACCGCCCCGAGTCCCCCCGAGCCGCCCACAGGACGGTCCACGAGCAAGGAGCCCCGCGATGAATGAACTGATCACCGCGGAACTGGTCGATCTCGATCTGTCCGCCGAGACGAAGTACGACGCCGCCCGGTCGCTCGCCGAGCGGATGGTCGCCGAGGGCCGCGTCACCGACCTCGACGGCTTCCTCGCCGATGTCGCCGCCCGTGAGGCACAGATGCCGACCGGTCTGGACGGCGGCATCGGCATCCCGCACTGCCGCAGCGAGCATGTCACCGCGCCCACGCTCGCGTTCGGCCGCAGCGAGCGGGGCATCGACTTCGGTGCGGCGGACGGCCCCGCCGATCTGATCTTCCTGATAGCGGCGCCGGCCGGGGCCGACGACGACCACCTCACCATCCTTTCCGCCCTGGCACGACGGCTGATGGACCCGGACTTCACGGGCGCACTGCGCGCGGAGCGCGCCCCGGGCGCGGCCGCGGCCCTGATCCGCGGCGAGGAGGCCGTTCCGGCCGGCTCGGCTCCGGACGCCTCGCCCTCGGCCGGTGCGGCAGCGGACGGCCCTGCCGCGGACAGCCCTGCACCGGCCGACGAACCCTTCCGGATCGTCGCCGTCACGTCATGTCCGACCGGCATCGCACACACCTACATGGCCGCCGAGTCGCTGGCCGCCGCGGCCCGCGCCGAAGGCGTGGTGCTCGACGTCGAGACGCAGGGATCGGCCGGGTTCGAGAGGCTCGATCCAGGGCTCATCGCCGCCGCCGACGCGGTCATCTGGGCGCATGACGTCGAGGTGCGCGAGAAGGCACGGTTCGACGGCAAGCCCATCGTCGACACCGGGGTCAAGGCAGGGATCAACCGGCCTGCCGCGCTGATCGCCGAAGCCAGGCGGAAGGCGGAGCACGGCGAGACCAGCACCCTCGCGGGCGGCGCCGCTCAGCAGGACGGCGGAGCCGCGACCGGCGGTGACCACGCACACTTCGGGATCCGGTTGCGGACCTACCTGATGTCCGGCGTCAGTTACATGGTGCCGTTCGTCGCCGCAGGCGGCCTCCTCATCGCGCTGTCGTTCGCCATCGGCGGCTACGAAATCGCCAGTGCCAAGTCCGTCGCGGACCACTTCGTCTGGGGAGAGGCCGACAGCTGGGCCGCTCTGCTCAACCAGATCGGCACCGCCGCATTCGCCTTCCTGGTGCCGGTGCTGGCCGGGTACATCGCGTACGGCATGGCGGACCGGCCCGCGCTCGTCCCCGGGTTCGTCGGCGGCGCCATCGCACTCACCATCAACGCGGGCTTCCTCGGCGGCCTCGCGGCGGGTCTGCTGGCCGGTGCGGTGGTGATGGCGATCCAACGGGTGAAGGTCCATCCCACGCTGCGCGGCATCATGCCGGTGCTGGTGATTCCCCTGATCGCCTCGGTGGTCGTCGGATTCCTGATGTTCATCGTTGTCGGCAAGCCGATCGCCTCGCTCCAACGAGCCCTGACCGACGGCCTCAACGGGCTCTCCGGTTCGAACGCAATCATTCTCGGCATCGTCCTCGGCCTGATGATGTGCTTCGACATGGGCGGGCCGCTCAACAAGGTGGCGTACGCCTTCGCGGTCGGCGGCCTGGCCGACCCGACGCCCGGCAGCCTCAAGGTGATGGCTGCGGTGATGGCGGCCGGCATGGTGCCGCCGCTGGCCATGGCGCTCGCAACCACCGTGCGCGGCAGGCTGTTCAGCAAGACCGAGCGGGAGAACGGCAGGGCGGCCTGGGTCCTGGGCGCGTCCTTCATCAGCGAGGGTGCGATCCCGTTCGCGGCGGCCGACCCCCTCCGGGTGATCCCGTCGGTGATGGCCGGCGGCGCGGTGACCGGTGCGCTGTCGATGGCCTTCGGCTGCACATTGCGCGCCCCGCACGGTGGCATCTTCGTGGTGCCGCTCATCGGCGATCCGTTCCTCTACCTGCTGGCCATCGCCGCCGGTACGGCGGTCGCGACGGCCCTGGTTGTCCTCCTCAAGGGGATGCGCAGGACGACGGAGGCGCCGGCCCCGACGACCGAAGACCCCAAGATCTCCGTCGCCGCCTGACGGACTTCCCCGTAACCCCGCTCCCCCACCACCACACAGGAGAGTTCACCATGCATCAGCGCACCGTCGCCGTAGGTTCCCTCAGCGGTCTGCACGCCCGCCCGGCATCGTTGCTCGTCCAGGCAGCATCCCGGCAGCCGGTCAAGGTGACCATCGGCCGGGACGGTCAGAGCGCGGTCGACGCCCGGAGTCTGCTCTCCGTGCTCGCCCTCGCGGCCCAGCACGGCGATTCGGTGGTGCTGGCCGCGGAGGGCGACGGCGCGGAAGCCGCGGTCGAGGAGCTGGCCGCGCTCCTCGCCCGCGACCTCGATGCCACGCCGTAACATCAGCGGTCCCTGCCGTCCCCCGAGCGCGCAACGGCTCCGGGGACGGCGGGCGTTGTCGGGAAGTCAGGTCTGGACGCCGTGATGGTTGTTCCCGGCAGCTTCATCACCCGGGGCCTTTGCCCGCGGAGGCCACCGCTCGTGCGGCCCGGCGTCGTTCTTGTTGCTCACGCTCCGGATCCGGGCAGGTCGGCTCGGCGGGAGCGCGCATCGGCGGTTCGCCACGCCTTGCTCAGTACGAATACGGATGTCTTGTAGGCGACGTGGTCACCGCTGCGGCGGGCGTCGTCCGCATCGGCCAGGGCGTCGAGGAACACCGCGGTCTCGTGAACGCTGCCGTCGCTGAACAGTGGACGCTCGCCAACCGCCGGCCTGTCGGTCAGGTAGTGCCCTATGCCTCACTCACCGTGTCGTGCTCGGCCTCGACCACCTGCCGCTGGACGGCTTCGGGCGCGGTCGCCTCGGCGCGCCTGGCGTGACGGGTGCGGCGGCGCTGCCAGGACGTTTCCGACAGGGCGGCCCCGATCGCGTGGAGCGGGCAGATCCGGCGTGCATGACATCCGCTCCGTCGGTACTCATGAGGCCGAACGTCAGTTGCTTCATGCCGGGATCTCGGCATCGGCGAGACGAGGGTCACTGCACCCCCTGCGGCCGGAACTGGATGCTGATGCGTCCTCCCGCGGCCCGCGCGGTCTTGGGGATGGCGTGCTCCCAGGTCCGCTGGCAGGAGCCGCCCATCACGATCAGGTCGCCGTGTCCGAGCGGCCGCCGCACGACATCGCCGCCGCGGCGCGGGCGCAGCAGCAGGTCGCGGGGCGCTCCCACGGAGAGGATGGCGACCATCGTGTCCTCGCGGGCCCCCCGGCCGATGCGGTCGCCGTGCCAGGCCACGCTGTCGCGCCCGTCGCGGTAGTGGCACAGGCCTGCTGTGGTGAAGGGTTCGCCGAGCTCGGCGGCGTAGTGCGCGGAGAGTGCCTGCCGCGCCTCGTCGAGGACGGGGTGCGGCAGCGGTTCGCCGACGCGGTAGAAGGCGAGCAGGCGCGGGACGTCCACGACCCGCTCGTACATCTGGCGTCGCTCGGCCTTCCAGGGAACGTCCGTGGCCAGCTGTTCGAACAGAGCGTCGGCGCCACTCAGCCAGCCCGGCAGGAGGTCGATCCAGGCGCCGTCGCCGAGCCCTGTTCTGCGGAGCCCGTCCAGTGGGCGTAGACGCACGTCGTCGCTCTGATCGAACAGAGACCCCTGGAGCTGGTGCGATGCCATGCATGCAGCATACCTCGCATTCGAACATGTGCACTATTTAACAAGATGGCGTGCCTCTGCCTTCCGTGGGCGCCCAGGTGTCGCTGATGGGTGCTTCGAGACTGGGACGGGTGGAGGAGACGAGGCGCTTCGCCTGGTGGCCCTCGCGTGGGCAGCCGGCGGAGTGGGCGGCGGACCTGCCTGCGATGCGCCCGTGAGCCGGCCGCCGACGCCGGGGTGCGCAAGGTCGTCCTGGTGGAGGGTGACGGCGACCTGGCCGCGCTCGAAGCACTGGCCGATCGCCGAGGGCCCAGGCTCGACGCGAAGGGCGTCTCGGTCCTGCCGCTGGGTGGCGCGATGAGCATCAGGAGATTCCTCGCCCTGCGCGGCCCCGGCGGGCTCGATGTCACGGTCCCTGGCCACCAGCGGTCTCGATTTCGAGGGTGGTGGTTGCGGGGTGGTGCGGGGAAGCTGCATCGCCGGTCATGAAGGGACGGGCACCACAGCGGTAAGAAGGAGAACAGGCACCGGCGGCGCCCGAGTCGGGGCGTTCACCCGTGCCATTTGCGCTGTAGCGCCTGCCGCATGCGATCCATGCCGGGAAGGGCGCAGCGGGTGGTGGCTGCATGGCAGCCACCACCCGCTGCGTACGTGTCCCGCTTGATCCGGTCAGCCTCCGAGCGCATGCACCTCGCTCAGGATGGCGCGCATCTGCGGTCCCGACTTCTGGGCGTAGTCGCTGCCCGTGTACCCCCACCAGTCCCAGCAGCCCTGCGGGTTGCCGCGCAGGAGGCTGATGTCGGTCTGCGGGTAGAGGATCACCAGGTTGTTGGTGTCGGCGTACTCGTTGAGATGGGACTCACGGGCGAACCGGTCACCCACGAACTTGTTGTCGCTCAGGCAGCCGTGCAGTGCGACGACCAGCTTGCAGGCGGCCCCTGCCGCGCAGGAGTCCGGCGTGTAGAGGAAGCTGCTGCTGCCCATGCTGTACCACTGGGCCAGACCGCCCGGCACATAGCGGTTCTGGTCGTACCGGCTGACAGTGCCCGACTGCGAGGCGGCCGGTGCGTTCACCTGCCCCAGCCAATGGCCGAGCATCTCGCCCTGCGGGTCGTTGCCGCAGTTGATCAGAAACGGGTAGAACGTGGTGCCACAGCTCAGCGGGGCGTTCGGGGTGGGCCAGCCGTGCCCTGCCGGATCGGTGTCGTGGTACGCGGTCCGGGCCCCGAAGTCCCGGTAGAACTGCACCCCTTCGTCACTCACCGAGGTCCGGACGAGGGGGTCCTGGGTGCCGTGGTACGTGTAGACGGGCTTGCCCGCCAGGTTCGACACGGGGTCGATCCGTCCCTCGGCCGACCAGCGGCGGGCGATCTGCTCGATGCCCTCGGGATCGGTGGAGATCAGCCCCGTACCGCAGGCGATCAGACCGACGACGATGCCTCCCTTGCCGCAGTAGTACGGGCCTGCGGCGACGATTCCCGCGCCCTTGAAGGTGCCGGAGTAGGCGACCTGGAGCTGCGAGGCCATGAATCCGCCGGAGGAGATTCCGGTGACGTAGGTATCGGTGATGTTGAGCCGGGGAAGGCCCGGTTCGCCCGCGTGGGCGGGGGCGGTGAGCCCCAGGGCCGCGGCCAGGGCGGCGGCCAGGGTGACAGCGGCGGCCCGCAGGGAGCGGAACTTCATCGTGCGCTCTCCTTCACTGGGATCCGTTCAGGGAACGGGGGTCGGAAGTCGGGGGTACGGAGACGGACGGGGCCATCGTTGGCCGTACACCGCCCTGCGGGAAATGGAGGTGCGCCACGTCGTCGACGGCCGATGAGTGGAGATTCTCTCCGTCGCCCGGGGTGCACGGCGGCAACGGTGCGGTATCACTGGCCGGGTGACGACGACGCCAGCGACCACCGGTACTCTGCTCCGCCTGCTGCGCGAGGAGGCCGACGAGGCGGCGTTGCGTGCTGTAGCCGCAGAACCGCCGCTCGTCGACGAAGCACTGGAGATACGTTCCCGGCTCGCGGCCCACCGTCGCCGGGAGGCAGCGCTCGCCGCGCTCTACGAGACCGCCGGTGACCTCGCCTCGCTGCGCGACCTCGAGGACGTCCTGCAGGCCATCGTCAGCCGCGCCCGCACCCTCATCGGCACCGATGTCGCCTATCTGCTGCTCTCCGACCCGGAGAAGGGCGACACGTACGTACGCGTCACCGACGGCATCACGACGGACGGGTTCAAGACCGGCCGGCTCGCCGCCGGGACCGGCCTCGGCGGACTGGTCGCCGCGACGGCCGTGCCCTACCACACCGCCGACTACCCCAACGACGCCCGCTTCGAGCACACCCCGTACGTGGACGGCGTCATCGGCGCCGAGGGGCTCGTGGCCATCCAGGGCGTGCCGCTGAAGTTCGGCGATCAGGTGTACGGGGTGCTGTTCGCCGCCAACCGCCGGGTGCGGCCCTTCTCGCCCGACGAGGTCGACCTCCTCATCTCGCTCGCCAACCATGCCGCCCTCGCCATCGAGAACGCCACTCTCTTCGAAGAGGTCCGCAAGACCGCCGCCGTCCACGAGCGGCTCACCGCCGTGGCACTCGACGGCGGCGGGCCGACGGGGCTGGCCACGGCGCTCGCCGACGTGCTGCGCGGCAGCATCCTCGTCCTCGACGCCCAGGACCGGCCGCTCGCCTCGGCCGGCGACGCACCGCCCGAACCGGCAGACCTCGTACGTGAGATGGCGCAGGCCCGAGAGCGTCGCAGCTCCGCGTCACGCGGAACCGTCTGTGTCACCCCGATCGTCGCCGCCGACGAACACCTCGGCACGCTGCTGCTGGTACGCGGCGGACTCGACGCCTCCGACATCCACGCCCTGGAACGGGCCGCCCAGGCGGCCGCCCTCATGCTGCTCGGTGAACGTACGGTCGCGGAGGCCGAGCAGCGGTTGCGCGGCGAGATTCTCGAAGACCTGCTGGGCGCCCCGCACCGCGACCCCGAAGGGCTGCGCCGCCGGGCCGCGCTGGTCGGCCTCGACCTGGAGCGCGACCATGTGGTGCTGGTGGCCCGGGGCGGGGATCACGGCAGGCGGCGCCGCATCACGGAACTGGCGGGCGGCCACGCCACCCGGCTCGGCGGCATCGCGGGCGAGTACGGCGGCAGCACCGTCGTCGTCCTGCCCGCCACCGAAGACCCGGGGGCCGCCGCCCGTACCCTCGCCGAACTGCTGACCGCCGGGACCGGACACCCCGTCACGGTCGGCGCGGAGCCCGCGGCACCCGGCGCAGCGGCCGTCGTCGAGGCACACCGCGACGCAGCCCGCTGCCTTGACGTACTGGTCGCGCTCGACCGGGCCGGCGAGGGTGCCTGCCGCGACGACCTCGGCATCCACGGCATCCTGCTGGGCCCGGCGGGCCGCGACGAACTGGACCGCTTCGTCCGCCGCACGATCGGCCCGCTGGTGGAGCACGACGAGAAGCGCGGCAGCGACCTGGTGCGCACCGCGCTCATCTACTTCACCTGCGACGGCAGCCTGAGCCGGACCGCCACGGCCCTGTACGTCCATGTCAACACGCTCTACCAGCGCATCGACCGGATCTCCGCGCTGCTCGGCCCGCAGTGGCGCCACGGCGACCAGGCGCTGCAGGTCCACCTGGCCCTCACCATGCGACGTACGGCGGGGTAGGGCCCCAACGAGCTCGTACACGGTTGGCATGGGGACTGCCTCACCGACACGGTCTTCGGCATCCGACTGCGGCGGGGCCGGATGGACGCTGATGCCCCTTCGCCCAGTGGCGTCAGGAGTGGCCATCCCATGGCAGGCGCATCGGCAGACCCCGCAGAGGCTCATCGAACGGCCCGACGAGATGGTGTCCCGGATGCCAGAGCGCGACTCTCCGCGGCTCGACGGGTGGACGTCGGCTCACCGGCCGCCACGCACGCCCGGCTGATCCGGCGATGACGCCTGTCCCAGGCGGCGGGCCCGGCTCTCAGCCTTCGCGGACAGGACCGGGCCACGTTTCACCCGCCCAGGTTCCGTCCGGCCCAGGCCCATCCGGGCCCAGGTCCGCCCACCTCAGGTCCGTCCGTCCCCCGGCCCATCCGCCGCGGACCCGTCCGCCTCAGACTCATCCGTCGCAGGCCCGCCCGCTCTGGACGCCCCCGCCCGCAGCCCGTCCATCACGAGGTCCAGCAGTCGCCTCGCCCGCGGCTGCCAGTCGCTGTGCGGGTCGATCTGCCAGAGCCCGGCTATGGCGAGCACGAAGTCGTCGGGGGTCAGCCCCGGGCGGATGGTGCCGGCTTCCTCGTTCGCGTTCAGCAGGAGCGTGACCGCCTGAGTCACCGGGCCGTGACCCAGCTGGGCCAGGCTTCCGTAGTTGCTGGTGGCCTTGCGCAGCGCGTCGGCCAGGCCGGCCTTGGCCATGGCGTACTGGGCCAGGCGGTCCATCCACTCCCTCAGGGCCTGGTCAGGTGCGCGGGTTCGGAGCAGCTGGGCAGCGGTGTCGGCAACCTGCTGCATCTCGTGGCGGTAGACCTCCAGGACGAGGGCCTCGCGGTTGGGGAAGTTTCGGTAGAACGTTCCCTGTCCGACGCCCGCCTTCTTCGCGATCGCGCTCAGCGGGGCGTCCGCAGACCGCGTCAGCTCGGTCAGCGCGACTTCCAGGATGCGCTCGCGATTCCGTTGCGCGTCCGGGCGCAGAGTCGCGCTCTTCTCTTCCTGCACTCGTCCTTCTTCCGGAATCAAAGCCAAGCCCGGCCTTGCTAACCGGACAGCTGTCCGCTAGGTTCGATGACTACCGGACAGCTGTCCACTTAGGTCCACCATAGCGGCAGAACCGGCCAGTGTGGCCGACCCGTACCCATCGCCACCGGTCATTGACCCGCATCGCCCTCTCCCTCCCGGACTGTCTGCCGGGATCGTCTCGTTCGACGCGCATCAGCAATGCGAAAGAAGGCTGATCATGGCCCCATCGACGTCCAGCGCCATCACTCTGAACATCAATGGCGAGAAGTACACGCTGCCCGTCGACCATCGCACCACCCTGCTCGACGCCCTGCGCGAGCATCTCGATCTGACCGGTACCAAAAAGGGCTGTGACCAGGGCCAATGCGGCGCCTGCACGGTGCTGCTCGATGGGCGCCGGGCCGTTTCCTGCCTTCAGCTCGCGGTCGCGGCCGAGGGGCGCGCAATCACCACCATCGAAGGCGTGGCCGATGGTGAGCGGCTGCATCCGGTACAGCAGGCCTTTCTCGACCTCGACGGCTATCAATGCGGTTACTGCACACCGGGGCAGATCTGTTCGGCCCTAGCGGTGATCGAGGAGCACGCGGCGGGCTGGCCGAGCGCCGTGACCGGCGATGTCCGGCCCGAAGCGGGAGTGCCTGCGCTCACCGCCGAAGAGATCCGCGAGCGGATGAGCGGCAACCTGTGCCGCTGTGGCGCCTATGTGTCGATCGTGCAGGCGGTCGCGCGGGCGGCAGAGGCGGCAGAGGCCGAGGTCAAGGAGGCGTCGGCATGAGGGAATTCGGCTACGAACGCGTCTTCGACGTCTCCGGGGCGGTCGCCCTGCTCGGCTCCGACCCGGACGCCCGCTTCCTCGGCGGCGGCACCAACCTCGTCGACCTGATGAAGGCCGGCGTGGAAAGGCCCGCGCTGCTCATCGACGTACGCGAACTTCCTCTCGACCAGGTGGAGTTCACTCACGACGGCGGGCTGCACATTGGCGCGACCGTCACCAACAGCGATCTCGCGGCCCACCCCGAAGTACGGCGTCACTACCCGGCACTGGCGCAGGCCGTCCTGGCCGGCGCCTCGGGACAGCTGCGCAACATGGCCACGGTCGGCGGGAATCTGCTCCAGCGGACCCGCTGCGGCTACTTCACCGACCTCAGCAAACCGTGCAACAAGCGTGCCCCCGGCAGCGGTTGCCCCGCCCTCACGGGCGAGCACCACAACCACGCGATCCTCGGCGCCTCCGAGCACTGCGTCGCCACCCATCCCTCGGACATGGCGGTCGCGCTGGCCGCCTTCGACGCCGTCATCTCGTACGAAACGGCGGACGGGCCGGGCGAGTTGCCGATCGCCGAGTTCTATCTGCCCGTGGGCGACACCCCGCACATCGAGACCGCCCTTCCGCCCGGCGCGCTGATCACCGGCGTCACGCTGCCGCCGGCCCCGGTCGCCGCCCACTCGCGGTACCGGAAGGTGCGCGAGCGCGCCTCGTACGCGTTCGCGATCGGCTCGATCGCCGCCGCGCTCGACGTCCAGGACGATGTCGTACGCGAAGTGCGCCTCGCGTTCGGGGCGGTCGCGTCCCGGCCGTGGCGGGCCCGTGCGGCCGAGCGGGTGCTGATCGGAGGCCCGGCGAGCGCGGAGGCGTTCGCCGCAGCGGCGGATGCCGAACTGGCCGCCGCCGAGGCTCTTCCCGAGAACGGATACAAGGTGACGTTGATGCGTAACCTCGTCGTGGCCGAGCTGACCGAACTCACCGAGGAGGCTGCCCGATGACCACGACGACCAATATCGCCGCCGTGACGGGAGCCGTCGGCTCCGCCCACACCCGCGTGGAGGGCCGCGACAAGGTCACCGGGGCGGCCCGCTACGCCGGAGAGATCCCCTTCGCCGAACTCGCCCACGGCTGGCTGGTGTTGTCGACCGTGGCCCGTGGCCGTATCCGCTCCGTGGAGGACGCCCCCGTCCTGGCCATGCCCGGCGTCCTCACCGTGCTGCACCACGGGAACGCACCGCGCGTCGACACCGACTATGTGGGCATGCTGGGGCAGCCGAACCCGGTCCTCGGGATCTTCCAGCACGACCGTGTGCCCTTCGTGGGCTGGCCGGTGGCGTTGGTCGTGGCCGAGACGTCCGAGCAGGCCAGGGAGGCCGCCGAGGCGCTGGTGGTCCGATACGACGAGGAGCCGCACGACGTCGCGTTCTTCGCCGGCCGTTCCGGTGCGTACACGCCGGAGAACAACCCGATGGTCCAGGCCGAGACGGAAAAGGGGGATGTAGAGGCGCAACTCGGCGCTTCCACCGTCGTCGTGGACGAGGAGTACACCACACCGGAGGAGCACCACAATCCGATGGAGCCGCATGCGGCGACGGCTCGCTGGGACGGCGGCCGGCTCGACGTCGTCGACTCCAACCAGGGCACCACCTGGGTGGCGAGTGAACTCGCGATGCTCTTCTCCCTCGATCCGGCCTCCGTACGGGTGCGGTCCGAACACGTCGGCGGCGGCTTCGGATCGAAGGGGCTGAGCCCGCACCAGGTGGCCGCCGTGATGGCCACGACCGTCCTCAATCGCCCGGTCCGCGTCGTACTGACCCGCCGTCAAATGTTCTCCCTCATCGGATTCCGCAGCCCCACGGCGCAGCGGATCAGGCTCGGCGCCGACGCCGACGGCCGGCTGCGCGCGTTCGATCACCAGGCGCAGAGTCTTACCTCGACCGTGCATGAATTCATCGAGTCGAGCGCCGTGCTGGGACGCGTGATGTACGACGCCGACGCGCATCACACCCTTCACCGGCTGGTACAGCTCGACGTGCCGACCCCGACCTGGATGCGCGCACCGGGCGAGGCACCGGGATCCTTCGCCCTCGAATCAGCCCTCGATGAACTGGCCGAGAAGTGCGGCATGGACCCGATCGCGCTGCGCGCACGCAACGAACCCGAGACGGGTCCCGTGTCCGGGCTGCCGTTCAGCAGCCGCAATGTGCTCGCCTGCTTCGAGGAGGGCGCCCGCAGGTTCGGCTGGGCGGACCGGGATCCGCGTCCTGGCCTGCGCCGTGAGGGGCGGTGGCTGCTCGGGACCGGGACGGCGGCGGCCACCTACCCCTCGGGGGTCGGTCCGTCCACGGCGGCCGTGACCGCGGAGTCGGACGGAACCTTCACCGTGCGGATCAACGCGGCGGACATCGGGACCGGGGCACGGACCGCGATGACCCTGGTCGCCGCGGACGCGCTGGAGGCGGATCCGGACCGTATCCGCGTGCGCATCGGGGACAGCGACCTCGGCCCGGCGATGATCGCCGGCGGCTCGATGGGCACGCGTTCCTGGGCCTGGGCTGTGAGGCTCGCGGCGGACGAACTGCGGGAGCGCTTGGCCCTGGGAGGCGGCATTCCGCCGGAGGGGATCACCGCCCGGTCGAACACCGCCGAGGCCATCGGCGCCCTCGCGAAGAAGGAACGGCACTCCTTCGGCGCCCAGTTCGCCGAGGTCGCGGTGGATGTCACCACCGGTGAGGTGCGCGTACGACGGCTGCTCGGCATCTACGCCGCGGGCACCATCGTCAACCCGCTCACCGCGCGCAGCCAGTTCATCGGCGGAATGACCTGGGGGCTGTCGATGGCCCTCCACGAGGAGGCGATCAGGGACAGCGCCTCCGGCGGCCACGTCGGCGCCGACCTCGCCGGCTATCACATCGCCGCGCACGCCGACGTGCCCCTCATCGAGGCGGACTGGGTGGACGACCCTGCCCCGGACGACCCGGTCGGGATCAAGGGCATCGGCGAGATCGGCGTCGTGGGCGTCGCCGCTGCGATCGCCAACGCGCTGTGGCACGCGACCGGCGTACGCCACCGGGACCTGCCGATCCGTCCGGACCGTGTCCTGCGCGCGGCGGACGAAGCCCGGCGTCGGGCGGCGGAGGGAGCCCGGAGTGCTTGACATCGCCGGGGAGTTGAACCGCTGGTTCGAGGAGGGCCGGGACTTCGCCGTCGCCACCGTCGTGGCCACCCGCGGCAGCGCGCCGCGCGGTCCCGGCGCCGCCCTGGCCGTCGACAGTCACGGCACCGCCATCGGTTCCGTCTCCGGCGGTTGCGTGGAAGGGGCGGTGTACGACCTGTGCGTCCAGGCGCTCCAGGACGGCCGGACGGTGCGCGAACGGTTCGGCTACAGCGACGAGGACGCCTTCGCGGTGGGACTCACCTGCGGCGGCGTCATCGAAGTCCTGGTCACGCCGGTGCGCGCGGACGCGCCGGTATTCCAGGCAGGGGTGTCGGCCGCGGACCGAGGAGAGGCAGCGGCACTCGCCCGGGTGGCCCGGGGCCCGGGCGGACTTCTCGGCAGGGCGCTGCTCGTCCACCCCGACGGATCGTACGAGGGCAGCTTCGACGGACATCCGGAACTGGACCGGACGGCGGCGGCGGAGGCACGCGCGATGCTGGACACCGGCCGCACCGGCACCGTCGAGATCGCGGAGGACGGGTCGCGCTGCCCGGGCGGCGTGACGCTGTTCGTGGAGTCGAGGGTGCCGCCGCCCCGGATGATCGTCTTCGGCGCCGTGGACTTCGCGACGGCGCTCGTAGGGGCGGGCAAGTTCCTCGGCTACCACGTGACCGTATGCGACGCCCGGCCGGTCTTCGCCACTCGCGTCCGTTTCCCCCAGGCCGACGACCTCGTGGTCGACTGGCCGCACCGCTACCTCCGGCGCACCGCGACCGACGAACGAACCGTCCTGTGTGTGCTCACCCATGACGCCAAGTTCGACGTTCCCCTGCTGGAGACGGCCCTGCGGCTGCCGGTCGCGTTCGTCGGCGCGATGGGCTCGCGCCGCACCCACGAGGACCGCAACCGGCGCCTGCGCGAAGTCGGCATCACCAACCGCGAGTTGGCCCGTCTGCGCTCCCCGATCGGCCTCGACCTCGGTGCCCGCACCCCCGAGGAGACCGCCCTGTCCATCGCGGCGGAGATCGTCGCGGCGCGCCGGGGCGGGACGGGGGTTCCGCTGACCGGTTCGGGGACGCCCATTCACCATGACGTGGGCGGCGGGAGGGAGGAGGGCGAGGCGCACTCCCGAGCGGCGGCGTGACCGGGCTCGGCTGCGAGGCCATGAAGGCCGGGGCGTCACCGTACAAGGCAACTGGCCGGCACGTCGGCGCCCGCTTGGGGCGGCGTGCGGGGAGTCGCGCATGGGACCGTCGGTGAAGTGTTCGAGATCCCACATGTGTTCGGGCGCGGCGAGGTCGAGGGCTGCCCCGAGGGCGAATCCGTCGACGGCCGTGACGGCGTCGAGGAGGTGTTCGTCGGGTATCCGGCGTCGCGGAGGATGGTGGCGATTGCTCGGTAGCAGCGGGTGATGTCGGGGGCGGTCACGGTGTTACTGGTCAGCAGGGGGACGAGGCCGCGGTGGGCGTTGAGGTGGTCGGTGACGAGTCCCCTGAGGGCGTCCTGCCAGGGGGTGCCTGGGGCCGGGGCGAAGTCGTCGACGTCTGTGTGCTCGCCGAGCCATCCGGGCACCAGGTGGTACCGCATGAGGTCGATGATCTCGCTGCATCCCGCGACGTGGTTGAAAAAAGGGACGCGGTGCGCACTCCGAGTGCGCCGGCTGCGTGTCCGATGGTGAAGTCTCCGCGCTCGTCGACGACTTGCTGGGCTGCGGTGGCGATCTTGTTACGGGACAGGACCGGTGAGGTCGATCGGGGCACGGGAGCTCGCAGCGGGACGGAAGGACAACTCCGCCAGGGCCTGCCTCCGAACCTCCAGTCCCGCCGGCTACTCGACGGCGCCGCCTTGAGATGGGTTGTCGTAAGCGTCAGAACAAAGATAGAGTCATTACATGTCATGTGTACGGCAGGCAGTGGAGGACGACGTCACGGAGCTCGTACGCCTGCGGGCGTTGCTGTTCGAGACCCTCGGCGGCGAATTCTTCAACCCCTCAGCAGAAGACGGCGACTGGCGGCACACCCTTGCTGCGGTACTGAAGGAACAGTTGACAGCGGACGCCGTGCGGATCCTCGTCGTGGACGGCGACAACGGCCTTGCCGCCTGTGGCATCGGAACCATCGAGCAACGGCTGCCCGGCCCGCACCTGCACAACGGCCGGATCGGACACGTGATCGGCGTGGTCACCGATCCGGCGTATCGACGGCGCGGCCACAGCCGCACGATCATGCAGGGCCTGCTCGACTGGTTCCGGGAACGTGAGGTCGCCCGGGTGGACCTGTACGCCTCTTCCGGCGGCGAACCGCTCTACCGCGCACTTGGTTTCGTCGACCACCCCGACCCCTCGCTGTACTGGCGTCCGTGACAGGCGACCCGCCGCCTTCAAGAAACCGTTATTCCCCGGCGATCGCTCGCCGGAGTCTCGCGGGCCTCCAGAATCCTTCAAAAACCAGGGTCGTTCAGCAACCCCGAACCGCCGTTCTCTGACGTGCTCCGGGGTCATGACGCACGCGCTGGAGCCGGTCGACCGCCCGGGCGTCCTCGTCGCCGAGCCAATCGTCCGCACCGAGATCAGGATCGGGCACGCATGGGTGTCCACCAGCGGGCAGAAGCTGGAGCGGCAGATCGACGCGCTCACCGCATCCGGATACCGGAGGATCTTCGCGGACAAGAAGTCCGCCAAGAACGCGCTGCAGCCGGAGCTGAAGGCCTGCGACGCCTTTCTCGACCCGGGCGACATCCTCGTCACCCCCAGCCCGGACCGCTACAGGCGCTCCCTCCAGGACCTCATCAACGTGGTTGCCGAGTTCCGCGAACGCAGGCCTCGGCTTCACCTCGCTGCACGAGAACCTGGACACCACCACCCCCGGCGGCCGGCTCTCTTCCACGTCTTCGCCGCCCTGGCCGAGTTCGTCCGCAAGCTGATCGTCATCGGCGCCAACGAGGGCCCCCGGCCTCCGCCCGCGCCCGCGCCCGCGCCCGGGTCGCCGGGGGCCCCACCGTCGCCACCAAGGAAGCCATCCGCGCCGCCCACGAATTGCTCCCCAACTCCGAGCACTCGATCACGAGCATCACCACGCTCCTCGGAGTCACCCCGAGCATCCTCTACAACCACATCCCGGACCTCAAGAAACGTCGAGCCGGCGCCGTACCCCGCCGGCTCGAAGCAAGTGCGCAGCAGTGGAAGAACGAGATCTGGCCGCGGGCAAGAGCAACGCGGCAGCGTGCAACGGCTGGATCATCTTCGGGGACGAGGCCGACCAGTTCATGACGCCGCCGCGCCCCAGGACCTGGGGCCGCGTCGGCCGCACACCAATAGCGAGGGTGCGGGGGCGGGCTGTGTCTCGATGGCGGGCATGGCCTGCTACAAACCTGGAGAGCACTCCCGCCTGATCTGCACCATCCGCGAGTACACGGAACGCAAGGACCAGCCCAAGGGCTTCGGCCGGCGCGGCTTCCGTGACCTGCTGGTCCGTGCTCGCGTCCGGCTCGGGGATCCCATCGTGCTGGTCTGGGACAACGTCCGCTTGCACCCGGCCAAGCCGCTGCGTGAATTCATTGCCGCCGGCGCTGACTGGTTCACCGTCTTCCGACTGCCCACCTACGCATCCGGCCTCAACGACCGATGGCGTGTGGTCCCTGGTCAAGCGGGACTTGGGCAACCTCACCTCCGTTGGACCACTCCAGCCACACCGGGTAATCGAGTTGGCGCAATAACCTCATCAGATCCGGTTCGTTCTCACGCATCCGCCCATTCTGACGTGGTGAACGCACACCAGGCATCCAAGCTCAAGCTCAAGGACGGCCTGGAAGCGCTGCTCGAAGCCAAGCATCCCTATTGCGGCGAGCCACGGCCCATCGGCAGCGGCGACCCGACACTGCCGCCTCACACCCGCAACCTCGACGAGACACAGATAGGCATCAAGAGGAGTTCCACTACATGAACAGAATGCCGATTTCCTTAGGGACAGTTGGGGCAAATTCGGCATGAATGTCCTCGATAGGGTCACCTACTTGAACAGATTTCACTGTCCAGAACCTTGAGGCCTGTCAATGACCGGTGGTAGGTGTAGGCACCAGCAGCAACTCCACTCCCCCAACAACTGAGTTGCGAGGTCGTGCGTCGGGCCGCCTGGCCCGGCGCACGAGCCGCAGCGCGGATTCTTCATGCCTGGAGGCAGTTCCGTTGAGAGCGAACATGACCCGTCGTACCTTCACCCGTCTCGTCGCAGCGCCCGCGCTCGGCTCGCTCGCAGGCTTGTCGGCAACGCCGGCGCAGGCCGCCGAGCGCCGCACCGACAGCGCCCGCACACCTTCGATCCGCGCTATGCGACGTGCGGCGGTCTTCATGGACGAGCACGTGTCCCACCGGGGCGCGTATGTGTGGAGCTACCTGCCCGATCTCTCCAGCACCTGGGGCGAGATGCAGGCCAAGCGCACCATGTGCTGGGTCCAGCCGCCGGGCACCCCCAGCGTCGGGCACAGCCTGCTCGACGCGTATCACGCCACAGGGGACGAGGCCCACTATCGTGCGGCCGAGCGCACCGGGCTCGCACTGGTCGACGCCCAACTCCCGGTCGGGGGCTGGAACTACATCCACGACTTCGCCGGCGAGGCCTCCCTGCGCGACTGGTACGCCACAGTCGGCGCAAGCGGCTGGCGGCTCGAGGAGTTTCAGCACTACTACGGCAACGCCACCTTCGACGACGCGGGCACCTCCAGCGCAGCCCAGCTGATCCTGCGCCTTTACGTCGAGCGCCGGCACCCCAAGTTCAAAGCGGCCCTGAACCGAGTCATCGACTTCATGCTGAAGGCGCAGCTCCGCGGTGGTCCGGCGGACGGCGGCTGGCCCCAGCGCTTCCCGTCCTTCTCCGGCGCTGTCCGTGACATGCCCTGGCCCGACGACCGGCCCTCCTGGCTACCGGCCGATGTCAAGCACGGCATGGAGGACGGCGACTACACGCCGCACGTCACCTTCAACGACGACGTACTGGGCGAGAACATCAAGTTCCTCCTCATGTGCGCCTCGGCACTCGGTCGGCGCGATCTGAACCGACCGGTGCTTCGGGCGATGGCATGCCTGCATCGGCTGCAACAGCCTGGGCCGCAGGCGGGATGGGGGCTGCAACACCTCGCGCACACGGTCGGCGGTCGCCCTGCGGGTGCCCCGGCCAGTGCCCGCTCATACGAACCCCGCGCCCTGACCACCCACACCACGCAGACGAACATCCGTCAGCTGTTCCACTACTTCCGGCTCACCGGCGACCTGGCTTACCTGCGGCGCGTGCCCGAGGCCATCGCGTGGCTGGAGACCTGCCCGCTCAGTGGCGAGCAGAAGGAGGAGAATCCACTGCTGAAGACCGCCACACACCCGACCTTCGTAGAGCTGGGCACCAATCGCGCCCGTTTCACGCATCGCTTCGGATCCAACATCCGCAACGGCGCTTACTACTACGACTACGACCACCGCAATACCCTGAGTCACTACTCCAGCGGACGCTCCATCGACATCGAAGGGCTCAAGGAGACGTACGACGAGCTGATGGCCCTCAGCCGCGCAGAGGTCGCCGATCTGCGGGCCAGGTCACCGCTCACGCCGGGCGAACCGGGCGAGCTGCCCCGCTACTTCAGCATCCGCGACCTCGACCTGACGGACCTCTTTCGCGACGCACCGATTGTGCTGCCCACGGTGACCGCCGCCCAGGCGGATGCCCTGGTCGCGGACCTGGGTGACAGGAACCACTGGCTCACTCCCATCGGGACCACCACCAACCCCTACCGCGGGCAGGCCCCCACCAGCCCGTACGACGGCACGGCCTTTATGAGCAAGAACGTCGGTGACACGTACGACACCTCGCCCTACAACCCGGCGGACCCGCCGGCAGAAGCGCCCTACCAGCAGCACGAGAGCGCCCTGGGGATCACATCTGCTGCCTACACAGCCAACATGGCCAAGCTCATCGCCTACGTGTCCGTCTGACTGGCCACGTTGCGCTTCGATCACTCCGCATCCGGACCCACACTGCGCGCAAGGCCGTTGATTGGTGTTGCAACCAGGACTGATTGAAGTCGGGGCAGTCCTGGTAAGCCATCGCGAGCGCCCCCACCACGTCGCGGAGCGTGTCCTTCTCAGCGCTTCCGGCCGTGGGGGCCTCGACGTGGTCCGCGATCAGGCGACGGGATGTGATGCCGGCCGAGACGCTCGGTGAGTCCCGAGCGATCAGGTAGCTTGCGCTGTCACGCTGGGGGTGACCACCGTATCGTCGTAACAGCTTGTTACGTTTACGCAGCTCACGCAGCTCGGCCGACTCCGTCGTCGTCACGCCCGGGCGGACCTCGTCATCAGTGTCGGCGAGTTTGAGCCAGCGGTGCCGACAGGCCTCGGAGATCCCGAAGTCCTTCGTGACCTGCTGCAACGGGGCCTCGCCCTTGCGGGCGACGCGACCACGTCACGGCGGAACTCGGGCGGGAGCGCTTTCGGCATGGTGAACATCCTTCCAGCAAGGAAACCAATCCTCATAGGTCAGGAGTCAACCGAATCGGGGGCAGTCCCTTCCGCCATGGCGTGCCAGCTACCCTTGCAACATGACGATGCGCACGACCGTCGATGTGAGTGTTGACGCGATGATTGAGGACCTCAGGACACTCGTCGAAATCGAGTCTCCATCGCGCGATTTCGACGCATTGATGGCATCGGCCAAAGCTGTCGCCGCTGTCGTCGAGAGCCGCCTTGGCGGGCAGGCCATCCTCGTTGAGGGCGAAGCCGGGCCGCACGTCCACTGGTCAGCTGGTGGCGATCCCAAAGTACTGATCCTCGGTCACCATGACACGGTGTTTCCGCTCGGCACCCTTGAACGTCGCCCGTTCATGGTCGAAGACGGGCATGCAACCGGCCCTGGGGTCTTTGACATGCTTGGCGGTTTGGTACAGGCCATTCATGGCCTGGCGACGCTCGATGACCGGTCAGGCGTCGAGGTCCTGGTGACCTCCGACGAAGAGGTTGGCTCCCGCTCCTCTCGAGCTCTCATCGAAGAACGAGCCCTTGCTTGCGGCGCTGTACTTGTGCTCGAGGGCGCCGCTGATGGCGGAGCCCTGAAGACCGGCCGTAAAGGCTGCGGCACGTTCCAAGTCTCCATCACGGGCCGGGCGTCGCACGCAGGCCTTGAGCCCGCAGCCGGGGTCAACGCCCTGATCGAAGCATCACACCAGGTACTGGATATCGCAGCGCTTGGTCGACCCGAGATTGGCACGACTGTTACCCCGACCGTCGCGTCCGCAGGAACCCTGGACAACGTCGTTCCCGCAGAGGCGACCGTCATCGTCGACGTCCGGGTCGAGTCGGCCGGCGAGAAAGAGCGAATCGAAGCTTCGTTCGCAGCACTGGCTCCGCATCTCGATGAGGCGGAGATCGCGGTTCAGGGAGCTATCAGCCGACCCCCGATGCCCGAGTCGGCGTCGACCAAGCTCTTTGCGGTGGCAAAGCAGCTGCTTCCTGGCCTCGAAGGCAAGGCAGTCGGCGGCGGAAGCGACGGCAACTTCACGGCCGCACTGGGGGTGCCGACACTTGATGGCCTTGGAGCAGTCGGGGGCGGTGCCCACGCCGACCACGAGTACCTGGTGATCGAAGTCATGGCCGAGCGGGCGAATCTTGTTGCTGGACTGGTGAACGCGATTCAAAACACATAGGAGAACGGGAATGTGCAGAGCCTGCGCGACCTGCGAGCGATCACGCGAGGTCGCGATCTGCGAGATTCACGTTCGGTGATCGAACACCGCTGCCGATCACATCGCCGTGGCCAGAGACGCGCTTGCGACCGGGCCCGGGGTCAACCCGTCCCACCCGGGCCGGAAGGTGCTGGTCCGCGCCGATGGTGGTGGCTGGCCGGATGCCCGACGACAGGCGAGTCATCGTCCGCCGCGCACAACCGCATCCCGGCGCGCAGCTGCGGCTTGGAACCGGGGGACCAGCTCCATTCGGCCTGCGGGCCCCACCCTCGGCCGCCAGCTTCGCCAGCCACACCGGATCGATCCCGAGCAGCATCAGTTCCACGTCGTCCTGCCAGTGAGGTCGCGACGCCCACCCGGCTGGACTGACCAGTGCCTC
Source organism: Streptomyces sp. NPDC048473 (assembly GCF_043200155.1). NCBI lineage: Bacteria > Bacillati > Actinomycetota > Actinomycetes > Kitasatosporales > Streptomycetaceae > Streptomyces > Streptomyces sp. NPDC048473. The sequence goes on along the minus strand of NZ_JBICXE010000030.1, from coordinate 70,643 downwards.
CCCAGCGTCGAACCGTTCCCGGCGTGCCGTCCCGTCCGCGGACCGGCGCAGATTCGCCGGCTGCCCGGTATGGACCACCAGCACGTGCACGGGCGGTCCCACCGGCAGCGGAGCGACGTCCGACACCCCTGCGGCACGCTCCAGCGACCGCTCCGCCACGGCGTGACCGAGTTCGGACCCGCTGCCGTACAGGCGCCGCAGGTGAGCGGCTGCTCGACGCGTACAGGGTGCTGCGCTTCACGATGATCGGTCTGCCTGCATCCCGGTCGCCGCGGCCCTCGTGGCGACCGCATCCGCATATTGATCCAAAACGGTTCGGGTTCTGGGTCGTTGGTCGTGTGTGAGCGATCTGGTGGGGGACGCACGGCATCTGTCGCCTTCGGCGCAGGAGGCCCTGCGGTTGCGGGCGGTGGCGGCGTTGGTGGCGGGTCGGGACCTTGAGGACGTCGCTGCGGTGTTCGGGGTATCGCTGAAGGCCGTCGACAAGTGGTGGGCAAAGTGGCAGGTCGGTGGGCGGGAGGCGCTGGTCATGCAGCCTCGCGGCAAGCCGGTCGGGGCGCACCAGGTGCTCGGTGAGGCGGAGCAGGCGGCTGTGCGGCAGGCGGTTCTCGACCACCGGCCCTGTGATGTGGGCCTGGTCGGGCAGTTAAGGACGCGGCGGCTGGTGGGCGAGCTGATCGCGAAGTTGTACCGGATCCGCCTGACCGAGCCGGGGATGGGTAAGTACCTGAAACGGTGGGGTCTGTCCTTCCAGTAACCGGACAAACGGGCGGTTGAGCAGGACCCGGAGGCCGTGCGCCGCTGGCACGCCGAGACGTGGCCGAAGATCCGTGCGCAAGTGAGGCGGGACGGTGGCGAGATCCTCTTCGGCGACCAGGTCGGCGTCCGCTCCGACCAGGTAACCGGTCGCACCTGGGGTGAGAAGGGCAAGACCCCCATCGTGCGGCGGAGCGGGAACCGGTTTTCTGTGAACGCCATGTCGGCGATCAGTACCAAGGGCCGGATGTACTTCATGGTCTTCACCGAAAGCTTCACGGCCGAGGTGATGTGCCGCTTCCTGGACCGGCTCGCCGGCCACTTCGACCGCAAGGTCCATCTCGTGGTCGACGGGCACTCCGCCCACCGCTCCAAGAAGGTCCGCGACTGGCTCGCCGCCCACCCCGACGACGTCGAGCTGCATTTCCTGCCGTCGTACTCGCCCGAGCTCAACCCCGACGAACTGGTCAACGCCGACCTCAAACACAGCCTGGCCAAGCAGCACCGGGCCCGGAACCAGGCCGAACTCGCCGCCGAGACACGCAGGTTCTTCCGTAAACGCCAACGGCAACCGCACGTCGTCCGTGGCTGCTTCGGCGGCCCACACGTCCGCTACGTCCTGGGCGAGGACCTCATGAGTTTCTGATCAATAGGACAGTCGACACCTACACGGTGATCCGGAAAGCGCGCCATCCATGCCGCACCGGAGGTCCCGAAACTGACGGCGACGTTGTGGTGCGAAGAAGGTTTGTGGACGGAGGTCAAGCCCGCGCGCGGGCGGGTACCTCCCGGGCGAGGGCGATCGCGACGGCGCCGAGAAGGCTCCCAGTGGTCCAGCGTTGCCACTTGGCCCATGCCGGGCGGCTCTTGAGCAGGCTGGCGATTGATCCAGCCGCGAGCACGATCAGCGCGTTCACGGTGAGGCCTACCGCGATCTGCACAGCGCCGAGAGTGAACCCTTGGGCCGTGGTGTGGCCGCGTGCGGGATCGATGAACTGCGGGATGAGCGCGAGGTACAGGATGGCGACCTTCGGGTTGAGCAGGTTGGTGATCAGCCCCATCCGCAGCAGCCTCCAGTGCGAGTCGCGCTGGAGGCTGCGTGGCTCGAACAACCCGCGGCCTCCCTGCCTCAGCGCCTGCCAGGCCAGGAATGCGAGGTAGGCCGCGCCGACAGCTTTAAAACCGATGTACAGCCACGGGACGGCAACGAAGACCACCGCCAACCCCACGTTGGCCAAAGTCATGTACACGAGGAAGCCCGCCGCAGTCCCGACCAGCGAGACAAGCCCAGCCACGCGGCCCTGGCTGACGCTCCGAGACACCAGGTACACCATGTTCGGGCCCGGCGTCAGTGCCATTCCTAGTTCGACCAGGGCCATTCCGCCGGCTGCCGCCGATGAGATCATCACACACGCCACCATGTCAGACGCGGCGCAACAGACGGCACCCGGCATCCGGTCGGCGGTGCTCCAGGTGGTGGGGGGCGCGCACCCACGGCGGCTGAGGTGGCCCGCACATCCGCTACGTCCTGAACGAGAACCCCATGAGTTTCTGATCAATAGACGATCCATGGTCATAACGGACGCGTTGGATGATGCGGGCGAGGGCGTTCGCGGCACGATTGCACGGCGAGCGAGCAGCATGTGTTTCTCCGTCAGACCGGGAGAATCGCGCCCTCCCGGTCTGACGCTTCCACCGCCGGACACTGCCGAGCACTCCCGCCCGGGTGGTCGCCCTCACCGGGTGACCCGCGCACACGGAGCTGACGCCGTCAGGCGCGCGCCGGCCCGGGCCCAGTCAGCGGCTCCCGAGCCTCTGTGCAACAGGCAGGATCAGCGCGGGTCGGTCCTCAGGGTCCGCATCCCACGCCACGCAGCGGAAGTGAGCGGCCCGAAGGCCGGTGCACCTGGATCCAGTCGTCGCTCACGTGGCGTCCCCGGTCGGCCGGTGCCACACAAGGTGCGGGGTGCGCGCGTCCTCGCCGGTCCCTTCTGTCGGGGGAAGCAGGGTTAATCGGTCCCCCTCAACTTTCCATCGGCGCTCCTGCTTGGTACCGACCCACGGACGTAACGACGCCACGTGCAGGTGGTGGACGACCAGATCGCCCATGACCTCGTACGCGCCCGCGTACCCCAGGTATGGGGAGGTCCTGAACAGGGTCGCCGTATCGACCGGCTCGGCCGCCCCCGACTCTGGTGCCGGGCCGGACTCCAGGTCCGGGTTCAGCATGCTCACGGACATGTGGCCGTCCGCGGTGTAGGTGATCAGTCCTGTCGGGCGTTGTCCCAGGGGGTGTTCGAGCGTGCGACCGGAGTCGTCCACGATGGCTACGGTGCTGAGCAGCCAGGCGCCTACGAGCGGATGCTCGGACTCATCCGGCCGGGGGGCGGGCCGACGGTGCGATTCGGTGTGGGACGGGGTGTACACGTGTTTCCTTTCCTGGGCTTCTGGGCTTCTGGGCTTCTGGGCTTCTGGGCTTCTGGGCTTCTGGGCTTCTGGGCAAAGCTGCGTAGGGACGGCTTCGTCCTCGTCCCTACCCGTGCAACAGACCGCAGAAGCCAGGCGCGGACCCCCGGCACCGGCTGATCCCCAAGGTGTCCGGAAACCCCCTGTCCGCCCCGGGTGTGCGGTGGTGTCCAACCCGGTGCACAGCATGTACGGAAGAGGTCTGGCCGACACGCCGGTTCGGGGATCAGCCAGTACTGATCGAGCTGACGGTGCGGCAGCTGTACTGCGAGAACTCTCGTTGTTCGCGGCGTACGTTCGCCGAGCAGGCCGAGGGCCTGACCGTTCGTCATAGCCGCCGCACGCCTGCCGCTCGGTGGGTTCTGGAGGTGGCTGTCGCCGTCGCGTTCACGGGCGGGGCGGGAAACCGTTTTGCCGCTGTCCTGCATGCACGCGTGAGCCGGACGACACTGTGCGGGCGGCTATGGCCCCGCTCGATCTTGCCTGGACGGTTCCGCGGGTGCTGGGGGTCGATGACTTCGCCGCCCGTCGTGGGCAGCACTACGGCACTGTCCTCATCGACCGCGAGACCGGCCAGCCTCTCGACTTACTGCCCGGCCGAGACGCTGCGACGCCGGCCGGCCGGCAGCGTGAACATCCCTGCTCCGAGATCATCTGCCATGACCGGGGCGGTTCTTACACCGGCGGCACCGGTGCCCCGAACGCGAACATGCGGTCCGGCCGTTGGGTAAACACGTACTCAATCCGGTCGAGCTTGGCATCGAAGTCCGGGCCGGTGGACGCCTTCCAGGTCTTGGTCCGCTGGAAAGTGATTCCGCGGCAGGCCAGCAGCCCGCGCAGGGCCTCACGTCCTGCGACGACATCACCGGCGCTGGAGGATGGATTCCGCCACATACCGGGCGCGCCCGCTCACCGGCCTGGTCGCAGGCAGGGGCAAGCCCGCTGTGCCGCGGCAGCCGGACAACAGGGCAGCCCTGCCGGCCTGCCCACCCGGAACACGTCATCGAACCCGGACCCAGGCGGCGCACCCTGCCCATTGGGGCCATCCACGACGCCCACCGGCTGCGCGCCGGGGCCCGCCAACGGCTGTACGAGCCGTCACCGCAGGTCAGGACAGGTGGGGTCGTGGATGACAGGCATTCAGGACGATGGTGAGCGGCTGCGGCCCAGGCCATGTCAACAAAGACACGCTGCCATCAGGGGTGAGTGAGCATCAGAAAGTCGCCTGGACGGACTAATGAGACATCAATTCGCCCATATATAAGGGCAATTGACGTCTCATTGGATTATCTGAAAATCGCAAATGAGTATCTCGTGTACCCCGATCGGCGCCCCAGCACCAACCCTCCAACGTGTCCGATATGACAGCTATCGGGACCGTAAGTACGTTCAATCACGGGCCGGCTGCTCAGCCGACCTCTCTGAGACAGGAGAAGTGACATGGTTACCCGTTCCACCGTCGTTACCGCCGCCATCGCGGCCGCCGCGGCCCTGGCCGCCACCGGCATCACCTACGCCTCGGCCGCCACCGCACCGGCCCAGGCAGCCCCTGTCGTCCAGCAGGCCACCACCCCCGTTTCGGCCCTCGACGGCGGCGACGCCGGCAAGGGCGACGAGGGCAAGGGCAATGAAGGCAGGGGCAATGAAGGCAGGGGCAATGACGACCGGGGCTACGACAGGGGCCACGGCTACCGGGACCACTACGAGGGCCGGATCCAGATCAACGAGCGCACCTACACCGCCGACCCCGGCGGCTGCATCACCGTGGTCAGCGGACTAGGCTCCACTAGCCTCAACATCCGCAACGACAGCCGCCGGACCATCGAGGTCTTCCGCGGGGCGACCTGCGACAACGGCGCCCCGCTGGCGACCGTCGGTCCCTGGAGCTCCAGCGACGGCGTATTCCCCGGCCGTGTCCGGGGCGGCGTCTTCGTCCACCACGGAGTCGTGGGCAGCTTCCGAGTGATCGAGCGCCGCCACGACGGCGGCTACGGCGGCGGCGATGAAGGCGGCTACGGCGGCGGCGATGAGGGCGGCTACGGCAGCGGCCGGTGATCGAGCACCACTACACAGGCCGGTGATCGGGTCACCGCCTGATACAGAACCCCGGCCCGCCGGAATCGGGCCGGGGTTCCGGTCTGCGTATCCCCGGCCGGGACACCCCGGCACGGGATGCCCACACCCGACCAACGCCCGACAAACCCACACACCTGCCACGCCATAGTAAAGCCGGGCAGCGAACCACTGCCAGCCCAGCCAGAACACCCGCACCCCACACGCCTCCGCAGTGTGCGCTCGAGCGCGGTGGGGGGCGCCCTGGACTACATGACCCCGACGCCACCGACCGACCTGCCTGCCCATGGCTGTCGCCACCACCTTCCTCATCTCCGTGCGACTCCCCGGTGTGACGGCATCAGTCGGTAACCTCTCGCACGTGATCGACGAAGCCGGCTCTGGCGCCGCCTCGCCTCTCTCCTGCCTCCCGTAGATGCTCAGCAGGTCATGGACGCCTGGAACATGGGTGAGCAGGAGGGCGGCCTCAACCAGCTCGTTTCCTTGCTTCTCCGACAACAAGTCGTCATCGGTGAGACCACCGGAGTGGAACTCGCCGTGCTGGCGGAAGCTTGGGGGCTGTGGCCCTCGCCGCTGGGTCCGGGAATTGCCCAGTGCCAGGGCGATGGGCGCGATTCACCCCTGCGTCTGGTGGAGCACGACGGCGATGCCCCCCTGACCGGAGCCTCGGTCAGCCTTGCCCCTGAGTTCCTCCTGGTCCAGTGGATCGCGTGCACCGAATCCGGTCGCGTGCTGGCGCGCGCCCATACCCGTGAGCCCTGGGGCGACCTGTCCTGTCTCCCTGAGCATTACGTGATCCTGGACCCTGGCCGCAGCACCGCCGTCCGTCTGTTCCCGCCCGGCGCCGGCTGGGACGCGCTCAGCACACTTCGCCGACGGTCAGACCCCGCTCCAGAAGTCCGTTGAGCCATCGGGTGTGCGGTCACCGAGGATGTTGGAAACGCGATCAGCGCGATGACAGGGAAGACGATGACGTCGACCCACGCCCAGGTCCTCTCACCGACCGCCCACGGCCACCGGAACACCACCGTCGCCCCCTTGCCCGGCCTTCCTTACCATGCCTCGCCGCCTTTGGCCCAGCGTGGGCGCCCTCGCCCCCGAAAGGCCTGTCGCGCTGAAGTGATGAACCTTCTGTCGCGACAGGCCCTTCGAGAAGAGCTGGCAGGAGAACCGATCCTGCCCGCCTGCGTACCGTCAGGCCGTGTGCAGTGTCAGCCCGTACCGGTTCAGGATCTCGTTGATCGGCTGGTGCCAGGTTTCGCCACCGCTACTGCAGTTGCCCCAGCCGCCGGACGTGACGCCCTGGGCCTGGTCCCCGCTGATGAACGATCCGCCCGAGTCACCCGGCTCGGCGCAGACGCTCGTCTTGGTCATCTGGTAGACGGCACCCTGGCTGTAGTTCACGGTCTCGTTCGTGGCGAGCACATTGCCGCAGTGCCAGTGGGACGTGGAGCCGGAGCGGCAGATCGAGGCACCGATGGGTGCCTCTGCGGAGCCCCGGACCAGCTGGTCGGAGACGGTGCCCCAGCCGAGGACCACGGGGACGGTCCACCAGCCGTTGCCCACGCTGACCCAGGCGTAATCGTCACCGGGGAAGGATGATCCCTGGAAGTTACCGATGGCCGAGCCGTCCCATCCGCTGACCGCCGCGCCTGCCTGACCGCAATGTCCGGCCGTGACGAAGCCGCCGTACACGGAGAAGCCGATGGAGCACCGGACATTGCCCGTGTAGTACGGGTCGCCGCCCACGGTCCCGGCAGAGAAGGTCTTGGGCGCCTCGGGCGTCTGCTTCACCAGGACGGGTCCGGCCTTGCGGGCTTGTTCGACGAACTCTCGGACATCGTTGTCATCTGCTGCCGATGCGACGACATTCACGACGACCCGGCTGGCCTTCGGGTCAACATGCCAGCTACTGATGCCGTCCGGCGCGGACAGCCTGTCGAGCTGCGTCTTGGTCGCGTCGAGCTGCCGTGCGCTGTGACTCACCAGCCGGACGCTCGCACCGGCCGCTCCTACGGCGTCGGCCCTCTTGCCGTCGGTGACGGCTACGGTGAGTTTGCCCGTGGCCGGGTCGAACCAGGAGCCTGCGTACGACGATCCGGCGGCCCGTTGCGCTGTGCCCTGTACGGCTGCTGCCGTCCTCTCCGCAGCCAGACGCGTCCTGGCCTGACTTTCCGTCAGGCCGAGATCTCTCCGCATGGCAGAGATCAGTCCGGCGGACGCCGGCGCTTCGCCGGTATCGGCACGGGAAGCAGTGGGCTGTGAGTTCACGGCGGAGTCAGAGGCGGAGGCCGAGGCGAGACCTACGGTCGCCCAGGCTCCGACGACCAGGGTGGCGGCGAGGCTCGCGCGTAAGGCTGTCATGCGTCTCAAGGGAATGGCCCTTCTGTTGTTCCGACATCGTGGGGAGGAACAGCAGGCGTCCGAGAGGTCTCACCTGAGAGCGCTCTCAGAGTGTGCCGCAACGGACTGTAGCCCAGAGCGTCTATCAGGTCCATGCCAATGGATACGTCTGGACCTATCCTCTTGTCAGGCGCTCGCGCGCGTCCGGCGCGGAAACTGTCGCCACGCATCACGCGGAAAGCAGCACACTTCCCCTCAGGAGCCTCACCATGACACCCCCCGCCGACAACTCCTCTTCCTGGCACGGGCTTTGGCACGGCTCTCCGCGAGTCCCGCATGTGCCCCTTGACGAGGAGACCCGGCGCAGCTCTCACCTTCCCGGGACGCTGCTGCCCGCCCCGGCCGGTATGAGCCACCCGGTGATCTTCGAGCCCGCCCTGAAACAGTTCGCCAACGCCTACCGGGCAGGGGAGCCGGAATTCGACGATGAGGACGAGGAGATGGGCCGGGCCTGGCACCGGGCTCGGCGTACCGTGCTGGATACGGTGCTCGCGGCTGTCGCGGACGGCCCGTGGGGCAGGCATCTTGTGCTGCGTGGCAGCGTGTTGATGGCCACGTGGTTCGGGGAAGCGGCTCGCGATCCGGGCGACCTGGACTTCCTCGTCGTGCCTCAGGACTGGGCCATGGACGGCGCCCGGACCTCGGGTCTGTTCGACACGATCGCCCGGGACGCGGCGGCCGCCGCCCGTGGCTCCGTCCGGATCGACGCGGCCGGCATGGTGACGGAGGACATCTGGACGTATGACCGGGTTCCGGGCCGCCGCATGCTGCTGCCCTGGACGGCGCCCGGGGTGCCCAGCGGCACCGTACAACTCGATGTGGTTTTCAACGAGACCCTGCCCACCCCGGCAGCAGCCACTGAACTGCAGCCGCTGGGGGACGGCCCGGGGTGCCGCGTACTCGCCGCAACTCCCGAACTGTCACTGGCTTGGAAGCTGCTGTGGCTGGTCACTGACGCGTACCCGCAGGGGAAGGACCTGTACGACGCGGTCCTGTTGGCGGAGGCCACTCCACCACGGTACGAACTGGTGCGGGACGCCTTCGTCCTCGGGGGCACCGAAGGGCTGCGGCCCGCCGGTACCTGGTGGCTCGACGAGTTGGGCGTGGAGACCGGTTGGGGACACTTCATCGCCGAACACCCGTGGGTCACAGAGAGTGCGGCGAGCTATCGCGAACGTCTGGCTCGGGCACTGGCACCGCTGTTGAAGAGGGCGGAGCCACCGGATGAGGACTCCTGCACCCGGTGGGCCCGCTGGCTGCAACCGCTGGTGGAATCCACGCGTACGACGCCGGCCGAGCACCGTGCAGCCGCCCTCGGGTACCTCGCCGAAGGGGGAGGCGACGGGCTGGCGGCGGCCGTCGTGATCGTACGAGAGCTCGCCGGCTCTCGGAGTCTCGGGCTTGAGGACGCCCTCGCCACTGTTCTGTCCTATGAGGACAGCTGGCACTACTGGCGGGAGAATCCGGACGCGTGCGTCCGGGCTCTCGACGTGCTGCGCTGATCAGCGAATCCCCCAGACCTTTCGCCGGGCCCGCGCCCGGCACGGCTGCTTGGTTCAGCCGGCCTGGCCGATAGCGCTGCGCAGCATGGCGACCGTCGTCGCTGCCGCCACGCGCTCCGCGCCGTCCTCCGTCGCACGCACGCGCTCCTCCAGGAGCACTGCGGCGGCCTGGAGGACTCCCACCCGGACCGGAACGCTCCGCATGGCCGTCAGTACGGCCGCCGCCTGTTCGGCCGGGGTTGCGGTCGCGGCCTGCGGAATGAGGGTGGAGATTCCGCGCCCGAGCGCACGGTCACGAGGCGGCTGAGCCGCGGCTGTGTTCACCCGGGAAAGTCTGCCGTACAGGACTCGGGGAATTGCTCAGCGACCTGACCGCGGCTCTTCGGGCCCTTCGTGGGCATGGGCGTGGACACGTCTCAACAGGTCTGCCAGCTGCGCCTGTTCGGTGCCGGTCAGGGGGGCGAGCAGTTCCTGCTGCACAGTCAGGGCCTCGGCCTGCAGGTCCGCGAGCATCGTGCGGCCCGCCGGGGTGGGCGTGACGGTCACCCGACGGCGGTCGGCGGTGTCGCGAGCCCGGTCCACGAGTCCGGCCACCGCCAGATCGTCCACGATCTTGACCATGTCGCTCCGGTCGATCCCGAGCCGTGACGCCAGCTCCCGCTGCACATGAGGGCCGAAATCGACAAGCGCCGACAGCACGGCCATGTGCCAGATCCGCAGACCGCGCTCGGCCAGTCGCGCTGCCAGCCGGCTCCGCGCAGCCTTGCCGGTCTTGGACAGCAGATAGGTCGTCAGTCCCAGGAGGCTGGGCGGCGTCTCGCTCATCGACGATATCTTAGGCATCCACCAATGATGGGTATTCACCTACTAATTGGAGCACGCCATGGATGCCTTGCACCCGCGCCTGCTGGTCAGCAGGTTCACCGATTGCTTCCGCTTCTACGATGCGGTGCTGCGAGCTCTGATCGGGGCCACCCGGGCCAGTGGCAGCGAGTCCGGCCCGTACGCGCACTGGGACGTCGACGGTCAAGGGGTGCTGGTGCTCTTCGACCGTGGCGCGATGGCGGCCGTCGCCAAGACCGCCGGCCTGCCCGTCGAAGCATCGCCCGCCCAGGACCGTTCGATGTTCGTCTGCCGGGTCGCCGATGTCGATGCCGGGCTGGCGCTCTGCCTGGAACACGGCGCCTCACCGGTCGCCGGTGCGTGCGACCGGCCGGACTGGGGCCCCACGCTCCGCACCGCCCACGTGCGCGATCCCGAGGGCTACCTCATCGAGCTGCAGTCGTACTGAGCGGCCCGGGCGGCACCCTCCGCACCCGGCCGAGGACTCGGGGATGACACGGACCAGGACTCGGGAAGCCACGGGCAAGGGCGCGGACAAGCACCGCCGCGCTCCGTACGTGTGCGGCTCAGCGTATGCCGAAGACGAGACGACCTGACACCTTGCCCTTCAGCACTTCGTCGATCGACGCGTTGATGTCCTCAAGACCCCGGCTCTCGCGCACGACACGTGTGCGGCCGAGCCTGTGCAGTTGGAACACCTCGGGAGGTTCCTCACGGGTAGCGACGATCTTCGTGCCGTTCAGCACCGTGTCGAAAACGGGCAGTTTTAGCTTGCCCTCGGCGGGGAGCGCCACCAGCACGAGCGTGCCGTCCCGGCGCGGCGCACCATAGGCGGCGCTGAACGATGCGTTGCTCGCGGCCGGCGAGAGAGTCGCGTCAACTCCGCCGAGCCGGTGGGTCTCCTCGGCTACATCCTGGACCCGGGCGTCGATGGCGTGGTCGGCGCCCAGTTCGCGGACGAGGGCCAGCCTCTCGTCGGCGACGTCGACGGCGATCGTCTCAGCGCCGAGGATCCGCGCGTACTGCAGGCCGAGGCGGCCCGGGCCACCGATGCCGGGGACAAGTGCGCGCGTGCCTGGGCGCACGCCGGACAGCTTCACGGCCTTGTACGTGGTGACGCCGCACAGGTCAGCGGTGCCGCGTCCAGCGGGCTGGGCTTGACCGGCCAGTCGCCCTGCGCAGCGTGAATGTCCGTCCGGATTTCGCTCCTCCGCGCACAGTGCTCAGTGCCCGATGCCCGGTGCCCGGTGTTCTGTGCCCGTGCCTCGTGCCTCGTGCCTCGTGCCCGATCGTCGATGCCCGATCGCCGACCGCACAGCCCGCGCGTGCGACTACCCACGAGCCCAGTCACGCATGGCGGTCCGCGAGGAGAAAGCGGCGACGTCCTTGTCGAGCGGCCGGTCGGTGTGCTGATGAATGCGCCAGGACGCCTTGATCCTGGGCTTCCCTGCGGTCACGTAGTCGGCTATCCACAGGCCGTCCCCCGCATACGACGTGGTGTCGTGGTGCAGCCAGAAGTAGCGGTTGCAGTACAGCAGAACCTTGTTATGGGGCCTCAGACGCTTGACCTCACGGATGAAGCGGTCCTTTTCGGAATTGCTCGCCCGTGTGCCCTCGCCATTCTCTTCCCAGTCCACGGCGAGCAGATCACCCGCCTTCTCCGGAGCCTTGCTCACGAAGTACTCCGCCTGCGCCGTGATGTTGCCCGGCCAGAGAAAGTGGTAGAAGCCGACCACACATTCCGCGTCCCTGGCACGCTTGACCTGCGAGGTCAGATGCGGATTGATGTACGAACGGCCCTCGGTGGCCTTGATGAAGACGAAGTCCAGTCCGTCCGTGTCGAAGGACGACTGATACGAGCTGACATCGACGCCATGCAGCATGGGCACCACCTCCAGGTGGGCTCGGTGATTCCGTGACTCTTCCAGTACGTGCCCGCAGTCGTCCGGTCCCATCCTTCCGGTGAAGGGGAGAATCGTTTTGCCATCACCCGGAATATGGACCCGCAGTGGGTAGTTGGTGAAGCGGCGAGACCACATCACGTACCGCAGCCACCATCGGAAGGTCGGATCCATGAAGATCGGCATCATCGGAGCGGGCAACATCGGCGGTAACCTCACTCGGCGCCTCACGGCGCTGGGCCATGACGTTTCCGTCGCCAACTCGCGCGGTCCGCAGACGCTCACCGCGCTCGCCGAGGAGACCGGAGCCACCCCGGTCACCGCCGCGGAAGCTGCTCGGGGAGCACAGGTCGTAGTCGTCACCGTCCCTGTCAAGGCTGTCCCCGCTCTGCCCTCCGGGTTTCTCGACGGGGCCGCGGAGGGGGCCGTGGTCATCGACACAGGCAACTACTACCCGCAGCAGCGCGACGGCCGCATCGCCGCGATCGAGGACGGTCTGGCGGAGAGCCGGTGGACCGAGGAACAGATCGGCCACCCGGTGATCAAGGCGTTCAACGGGACGTACGCGCAGGACATCCTCGCCAACGGCCTCCCGAAGGGCAGCCCCGGCCGTCAGGCACTGCCGGTGGCCGGTGACGACGCGGCGGCCAAGCAGTTCGTACGCGACCTCATCGACGAGCTGGGGTTCGACACCGTGGACGCGGGTGGCCTCGACGAGTCCTGGCGACAGCAGCCCGGCACACCCGTCTACGGTCACCAGGGTGACGCCGAAGCCGTTGCCAAGGCGCTCGCCGAAGCCTCCCCGGAGCGAACGGCGGAGTGGCGCGCCTGACGACACGGGGCGTCGGCAATCGACGGGTTCACCCCGGTGCGTGCGCCCAACAGCTCGGCCCCGCCGCCCACGACCCTTATTCGCCGAAGTCTGTGCTGCGGCTGACCGTCTCCCACTCAAGGGTCTCGGCGCGGGCGGCGTCGAGGTGGGCGTGGATCGCATCGGTCGCATCGTTGCCGAGCGGCAGCCTGAGCGGCGTCTTCTCGGCGGCGAGGGCGGTGAGGATGGCCGTGGCGGCCTTGTCGGGGTCGCCCTCCTGCTTGCCGTCCGAGCTGGGAAGGTTGGCCCGTACGGGGCCGACGGTCGCCTCGTAGGCAGGGATCGCGGCGGTCTGCCGGAGTGCCCCTCCCCCGGCGAACCCGGTCCGGAACGATCCGGGTTCGACGATCAGTACCTTGATTCCGTGCGGGGCCACCTCTGCCGCAAGCGCCTCGGACAGCCCTTCGAGGGCGAACTTGGTCGCCGAGTAGGCGCCGACTCCGGGGAACGAGAACCGCCCGCCCTGGCTGCTCATCTGCACAATGGCGCCGGACTGCTGACGGCGCATGTGGGGCAGTACCGTGCGGACCAGTGCTGCGGGGCCGAAGAAGTGCAGGTCCATCAGATCCCGCAGTTCTCGGTCGGTGGTCTCCTCGACCGCCCCCACCAGGCCGAGTCCCGCGTTGTTCACGATCACATCGATCCGCCCGTACCAGAGCACCGTGTCGGCGACGACTGCGGCGATGCGTGCCGTGTCGGTGATGTCCAGCTGGGCTGCGACCGCCCGGTCGGGGTACGCGGCGACCAGATCGTCGAGGCCCTCGGGCCTGCGGGCCGTGGCCACGACGGTGTCCCCGGCGGCCAGAGCGGCGGCAGCGATCGAACGGCCGAATCCGGAAGACGCTCCGGTGATCAGCCAGACGCGGCCCTTCACCTGGTCGCGGTCAGCGGCGCCGGTCTCTGCGTTCATCCGTAACTCCACTTGTTCAAAGGGGTTGTTGAGCTGACTCAGTTATGTCAGCCGACATCCGGGGTGGTCCAAGACAGAGTCCCTCTCGCTCCATAAAGACGTTTTATGATCGCTGGATGGAGCTGCGTCAGCTGACCTACCTCACCGTGATCGCCGAAGAGGAGAACCTCGGACGGGCCGCGCAACGGCTGTACGTCAGCCAACCGGCCCTGTCCTACGCCCTGAAGAGCCTCGAGTCCGAGTTGGGAGTGCGGCTCTTCGACCGGCACGCCGGTGGTGTGTCAGCGACCGCTGCCGGGCGCGAGGTGATTGCCGAGGCCCTGCTCACCGTCCGTCAGTCCGAGCGGGTGACCGCCGCAGCGCAGCGGCATCGGCGCGGGGAGACGGGCGTGCTGCGGGTGGGTTTCGAGGCGAGCGGTGCGGGTGAACTCACCACCCGGGCGCGGGCCGAGTTCGCACGGCGCCACCCCGGCGTACGAGTGGCGCCCAAGCGGTACGACTGGGGCCAGGAGGCCGCGGCTCTGCGTGAAGGGCTGGTCGACGTGGCTTTTGTATGGCTGCCCAACGACCTGACCGGGCTGTGCACCGAGGTGGTGCACACGGAGCCACGGGTCGTGGGACTCCCGTCCGGGCACGCGCTCGCGGGCCGCGACGGGATTTCCGTACTCGACGTGGGTGACGAGCCGCTGATGTGGACCGAGCGGGCGCCGCGCGAATGGGTGGACTGGTGGGCGGTCAACCCCCGCCCGGACGGATCGAGTCCGAAGTGGGGGCCGACCAACGACAACGTCGAGGAGATGCTGGAGCAGGTGGCGGAAGGTTCCGCCGTCTGCTTCGCACCGCTGAGCATGGCCCGGTACTACGCCCGGCCCGATCTCTCGTGGGTGCCGCTGACCGATGTCGAGCCGCTGCGAACCGTGCTCGCCTGGGTCGACGGCACGGACAACGTCCTGGTGGAGGGGTTCACCCGGGTCGTACGTGAACTGGCCTCCGCCGCCGAGGTGGTGCCCGACGATCGGCTCGGTGCTACTGAGCGTCGTCCGGACGGGCCGGCAGGCTGTCCATGAACGAGCTGACGGAGAAGACGGCACGTCCGGGGCCGGGCGGGCCGTAGCCGGGGGGCGAGCTGAGTCCGTACTCCTCCATGGTCGCGCGGTAGGCGTCCAGCAGGCGGATGTGGTACTCGAGCGGCGCTCCGTCCGGGTTGGTCTTTCCGAGCGGGGTCGTGGGCTCCGGGCACCAGGTGGTGAAGCGCGGGGTGATGCCGCGCGACATGAAGAACCGCAGGCCCTCGGTGGTTGAGTCGATGGCCTCGTTCACCGTGGTGAAGCCGAAGGGTTCGGCCATCTCCACGCCCGCCACGAAGTTGGGAATGACATTGCGGGGGCCGAAGACCTCGGCGGAGTCCAGGATGCGGCGGTGCCACTCGTCGCGGCCCACGTAGCGTTCCTTGCCGGGGCAGTAGAGCTCGAACAGCCTGCGGTCCCATACCTCGTAGTTGGGGTGGTAGATCTGGACGCCGTAGTCGTGGAAGCGTTGTACATCGGCCTTGGGCAGGGCCTGGGCGACGACCTTGCCGATCCAGCGACCGGGGAAGCGCTCCTCGATGGCCTTGGCGTACTGCCCGTAGAAATCGGCCTCGTCGCGGCCGCCGATGTGGGAGGTGATGGCACCGCCGGTGAGGGTGTAGGCGGTGGACGTCTTCGCGGTGTCGTACTTGTCGATGATGGCCAGCGCCTCCAGGACCTCCTCGACCGGCTTCACACCGGTGTACGGGCGTCCCGCCGCTTTGTGCTGGCGCCAGTTGTGGTTGATGTCGCAGTACTGGCACTCCTCCTTCGCCCCGAAGTACTGGCAGACCCGGAATACCGTCAGATAGACGAGGTAGCCCCACTGGATGGTGGGCGCGACCTCCATCACGGACTTGCCGTTGCCCAGGGTGTGCCGGTAGTAGTCCGGCATCGGCGGCAGACCTACGTCGGAGATCCGGCTGCCGTCGAGGTACAGCCCGAGCACGCCGTCGTCGTCGGCCGCGACACGGTAGGGGGACGCCGGGTTGACCCGTACCGACACCACGGTCCTGCGCAGTTCGTACGGACCTCCGGTGAGCACGATCTCCTCCGGCGGGCGGCGGAGTGCGGCCGCGCCGAGCTCGGGGAGGGTTCCGTGGTCGAACGAGAAGATGAAGTACGACTTCGGCTTGACATCACCGCCCTCGTTGTCGCTGAGCGCGGACTCGTCGAACGCCACGCCGCCGCGCAGCAGGTCTTCCTTGATGACGGCTTCCCGGGGCACGTGCGGGAACTGCTCCATGAGCCGCTCGATCAGGCGGGTGCGACTCCCGTCGGCGCGACTCTGCTCGGTGTGGCTGCGGTCGGTACTGCTGGGCATGTGCGGGACTCCTCGGTCCGGTCGTCGAAGGCGTTCCGGGTACGCCACACTGTGCAACGAACCACGGGCGTCGGCGGTGCCCCGCCGCACCGGCCGATTCGTTCCGCTGCCGCGCGGGTGGTGTCCGGGCCGTCAGAATCGCGGTCCGGGCCGGGAATCACCGGTCCCAGTGCGTGGGGCGGCTGAGCGAGGACGGGAGTTTCGTCGCCGCGTCGCCCCTGGCCGCATTCAGCTGAGCCTGGGTGAGGAAGAGACTTCCGGTGAGGTCGGCGCCGGCCAGGTCGGCGTCCCGGAAATCGGCCCCGATCACATCGGCCCGACGCAGATCGGCACCCTTGAGGTCAGCTGCGATGAGGTAGGCACCCCGCAGATCGGCGCCCTGCAGATCGGCGCCCTTGAGCCTGGCTCCGATGAGGTCGGCGCCGCGGTGGTCGCGCTTCTTCTTGCGGGGCACCGTGGCTCGTACGAGTTCGCTGGTACGGAGCAGGAGGGCGGCCACGTCGTCGCGGTGCGCGGCCACATCCAGGTCCGTGAACGCGTCCGCCGGGAGATGGGTGAGGCGTTCCGTCTCGTCGAGGGTGCGGCGGATCTCGCCGTGCAGGGAGCGCGCCGGTTCCAGGGACAGCGCTTCCGTGAGGTACCAGAGGAGCTCATGGAGCTGTCTCATGACCGGGAACACCTGGAACATCGGCTGGGCGGTCTGCGGAGCCCGGCGCCAGTCCTGCCCGCCGAAGGTCTCGCGGGAGACCTTCTGGCCCGCTCCGAAGCAGTCGTACACGGTGCAGCCGGGAAAGCCCTGGGTCCGTAGGTCGGTGTGAATGCCGCAGCGGAAGTCGTCCTGCAGATTACGGCAGGGCTTACCGGCATCCTTGTTGATCGCGAAGTCCGCGGACCGGGTCAGGGTCAGTGCGACGCAGCAGAGCCCGAAACAGTTCGCACAGTCGGCGCGCAGCGAAGCACGATCGGTGCGGTCGGTGCCGGGGCCTTGGACATTGTCGGGCACAGTGCGTGGATCCTCTGGGGTACGGAGCTGTCGGACGGTCGACCCTATCGGGATCCGTCACCCGAACGCGCCGATTTCATGATCGCCCCCATACGCCCCGGCCACCGTAGCGTCCGTTTCGCCCTGCCCCTTTGGCGAAAAGAGCACCTCTTCATGCATGTACGTGCATTGTCTGCCGCATCGCCCTACTCCGCGTCCCGCCGGGGCCGGCTCATCCTCAGACTGGTCGTCACCCTTCTCCTACCGCTGCTCACCGTGGCGGGCAGCGCCCTCTTCACCCCTGGGACGGCACTGGCCGCCCCTGCCGTCGGACCGTCGGCCGGCATCGCGCATTCGACCGCGTCCGGTCCGGATGCGCCGTGCACCAGCAGCGATCCGGTCGTCTGCTCGATCCGCGAGATGAATCCGCAGGAGCGGGCGGAAGCGCGCGAGGTCCGGATCCGCTACCACCAGCTGCTCGACTCCATGGAGCGGGTCGAGGACCGGATGCGCGCCGAAGGCCGCTCCGACGAGGAGATCGCCCGCGTACTGGTCGAGATGCGCAACGAGGCCAAGGACATCACTCGCGCGGGTATGTCGCCGGAGGCTGTGCAGGCTCTGGAGGCACGCAATATGGCGAAGTACGGCAACCCGCTGGGCCCGACGGCCGACCAGCAGTTCGCCAAGTACGGCAGCTGGGCGGCGGTCATCGACGCGGCGACCCGTAGCAATGCCGCGATCGACCGGGAACTCGGTCTGGAGCCGCGTCACTGATGTCCACGACAGTGCTGCAGGACTACGACCGCCACGGCACGGTGTGGGCGCTGGACCCTGCCTCCGGGCTCCTCACCCCGGCCGCCGGCCGCTGCCACGGCTTCGTCCATGTACTGCCGCACCGCACCGGCACGGCCGCCGCCGCCCTGTACGCCGATGATTCGGTTCTCTGGCTGCAGTACGGCGGACACCGTTGGAATTGCGAAAGGGTGACCGTCCGGCACGAGCAGCGGCCGGACGGCACCCGCACCATCACCGTCGACAGTCCGCCGGATCCTCCGTGGCAGGCGCACCTGCCCCCGCCGGACACCGGCCCGTACGATCCGGCCTACGACTGGACGGACACCCTGTCGGACAATTTCTTCCTCTGGGTCGACGAGCGGCTGGCCGACGCACGTCGGCGGGCCGTCCTGCGCGATCACTTCCTGCGGGGCTTCGACCCTCTGTGACGCCGACGGCGGAACGTACACAAACACCGGATCAGGGGGCTCCGAGGCGGTCAGGAACCCATGCGCGCAATGATGGTGGGTATTACATCTTTATAGGAGGTGGCCACGGACGTGGCGAACGCACCAGTCGACAGCATCCCTGCCCAGCGGGTACTCACGGATCCGGCCGGGCTGGCCCGGTATCAGCACGACGAGGCCGAGTGGGCCCCCTACGGAACACCCCTGGCCGTGGTCCGTCCGCAGACCACCGAAGAGGTACGGGACGTGGTCCGGCACTGTCTGGCCCACCACATCCCGCTGGTGCCGCGCGGCGCGGGCACCGGCCTCTCGGGCGGGGCGAACGCCGTCGACGGGGCCATCATCCTGTCCTTCGAGGACATGAACCGCATCGTTCACATCGACGCCGCGGAGCGGCTGGCCGTTGTCCAGCCGGGAGTGGTCAACGACGATCTGCGGGCGGCCGGAGCGGAGCACGGGCTCTGGTACCCGCCGGATCCGGCGAGCTCGCCCTGGTCGACGATCGGCGGGAACGTCGCGACCAACGCCGGCGGCATGTGCTGCGTCAAGTACGGCGTGACACGCGACTACGTTCTCGGTCTCGAAGTGGTCAATGGGCTCGGCGAGGTCGTGTCGCTCGGCCGGCGCACTGCGAAGGGCGTCGCGGGATACGACCTGGCCGGGCTGATGGTCGGGTCCGAGGGAACCCTTGGCGTGATCACGGAGATCACGGTGCGGCTGCGCCCGGCGCGGCCGCAGGAGCGCACCGTGGCGGGGTACTTCTCGTCGGTGGTCGCGGCGGGAGAGGCGGTGAGCGCCGTGACCGCGTCGGGTGTGATCCCCTCGGCGCTCGAACTGGTCGACCGTCACTGTCTCGCCGCCGTCGACGCGTGGAAGAAGATGGGTCTGTCCGCCGACGCGGACGTGGTGCTGCTCGGCCGGGTCGACACACCTGGCGCCGAGGGCGATGCCGAGGCCGAACTCGTGCGGGACTGCTTCGAGCGGGCGGGCGCGACCTGGGCCGTGGTCTCCACGGACCAGCAGGAAGCCGATGCGCTGTTCGAGGCGCGGCGGCTGGCCTACCCGGCGCTGGAACGGCTCGGTCCGGTCCTGACCGAGGATGTCTGTGTGCCGCGGACCGCGGTTCCCGAGATGCTGGCCCGGATCGAGAAGACAGCGGCCCGGCACGACATTCTGGTGGCCAACATCGCCCATGCCGGGGACGGCAACCTGCACCCGTTGATCATCACCCCGCCCGGTGACGAAGCCGCGCGAGCCCGCGCCCAGTTGGCCTTCGAGGACATTCTCGACGATGCGATCGCGCTCGGTGGCACCGTGACGGGCGAGCATGGGGTGGGGCTGCTGAAGATGCGTGGCATGAACAAGGAGCTGGGTTCCGCGGTGCTGGGCATGCATCACGCGGTGAAGGCGGCGCTGGACCCGCACGGCATCCTCAATCCGGGCAAGGTGCTCGGCGGGGCCGGGTCGTCACCGTCAGGTGAAGGGGACGCTCCGCGGGCGTAGCCAGGGTGCGTTGGGCGCGGTGGGGTCGGCCACCCGGTCGCGACGGTCGATGCCCCGCGCCCGGGCCGTTGTCAGTGGAGCGACGCACACTGGCAGCAGTACGGCACGGGCGAAGGGGACGCTGATGGGCACCGAGAACGAGACCGGGTTCGAACCGGCCACCGGGGACGGCCCGAGGAACCCGGCACCGGACGGGAAGCGTGACGCCTCGGTACGGACGGCGTTCGAGGGGATGCTGCAGATCCGGCGGCTGACGAACACCGGGCACGCGAGCCCGGAGGCCGTACCCGCGCAGTGGGAGACCCACCGGCCGATACGGGCCGTCGCCCTGGCCCTGGAGGCATCGGGCCTGGCCGCCTCGGCCGTTGACGACTCCGGCCTGCGTTCGGCGACCGGGTACCGCTTGGAGCAGGGTGAGGCGCCGGGCAGCGTACGGGTCGAGTGGCTCGGTCCGCCCGGAAGTGGGGCCGCCCATGCGGAGGAGGGCGAGCTGGCCCGGTGCGCGGCTGTGCTGCGGAAGTTGGGCTGGACGGTGCTGCTGTACCGCGGACCGCGGCGAAGAAGATTTCTGGAGGTCGAACCACCGGCCGGGGTCCGACGGCCGAACGGCGGCTAGTGGGCGGCCTCGCGCCGCTGCGGGAGTGCGTTGTCAGACCCATGGGGGATGCTGGTGGGTCCGACACCTCTGACCGGGAGATGCTGAGATGCGCAATGACGAACTCGCCGCGGCCCAGGCGTATGTCCGACTGCTGGAGGCCGCTCGGGCCGCGCTCGCGGAGCCTGACGAGGGCCCCTTGTATGTGCCATTGCTTGCCTCGCCGATCGCGGAGGCCGATGGCGCGCTGGAGCGTGCGGGGCTCTGCGGCAACGAGTCCCGGTTCTTCGATCTCGTGCGCTCGCTCCAGCCGAGCATGTCCGGCAGCGGTCGCTGAACGGACCCGCTGAAAGGCACCGCGGTCGCGGTGTTCTCCATCGCCGGGCGGACCGGGCCGGGTAGGCCGGCCCCGTCCGGCGGTCGGCGGTCGGCAGGCCGTGTCGTCGTCGCGCCGTCGCCCCTCACCTCGTCGCTCCGATGCGCCACCATGCTCTGAACGAGTCGGCGGACCGAGCGCTCTCAGGACACCCCGAGCGCACTCGATGCCTGTCGGCCCGCACTCAATCGCTCGTCCCCGTGGTCAGCTCCCTCTGCGCGTGGGTCCTCCCCTACGGGGTGAATTGATTCAAGCCCGGAACAGAACACAACCAGCTGCTTGACGGGAAGCTTGCGGCAAACCTAGCGTACGGTCTTGCTGAAACGATTCATACCGTCCGAACGACCACCGGTCGCTGGATGACTCCGCTTGTGAGGTGTTCATGTCTGATGTGTCGGCCGTCAAGGCAGCTCTGAAGTCCCAGGTGATCGAGACACCGTCGTGGGGGTACGGGAACTCCGGGACTCGATTCAAGGTGTTCGCGCAGCCAGGAGTGCCGCGCGACCCGTTCGAGAAGCTGGAGGACGCTGCGCAGGTGAACGCGTTCACGGGTGTGGCACCGAAGGTGTCGTTGCACATTCCGTGGGACAAGGTCGAGGACTACTCCGCGCTGACCCGGCACACCGAGGATCTCGGGCTGCGGATCGGTGCGATCAACTCCAACGTCTTCCAGGACGACGACTTCAAGCTGGGTTCGGTCACCCATCCCGACCCGAAGGTGCGCCGCAAGGCCACGGACCATCTGCTGGAGTGCGTCGACATCATGGACGAGACCGGCTCTCCCGATCTCAAGCTCTGGTTCTCCGACGGGACGAACTACCCCGGGCAGGACGACATCGTGGCCCGTCAGGACCGGCTCGCCGAGGCGCTGGCCGAGGTGCACGAGCGGCTGGGTGACGACCAGCGGATGCTGCTGGAGTACAAGCTGTTCGAGCCGGCGTTCTACACAACCGATGTGCCGGACTGGGGTACGGCGTACGCACACTGTCTGAATCTCGGTCCGAAGGCTCAGGTGGTCGTGGACACCGGGCACCACGCGCCGGGCACCAACATCGAGTTCATCGTGGCGTTCCTGTTGCGTGTGGGGAAGCTCGGCGCGTTCGACTTCAACTCCCGGTTCTACGCGGACGACGATCTGATGGTCGGGGCCGCCGACCCGTTCCAGTTGTTCCGGATCATGCACGAGGTGGTCAAGAACGGCGGAATGAAGCCTGAGACGAACGTCAACTTCATGCTCGACCAGTGCCACAACATCGAGGCGAAGATCCCTGCCGTGATCCGGTCGGTCGCCAATGTGCAGGAAGCGACAGCCAAGGCGTTGCTGATCGACATGGACGCGCTGAGCGCCGCGCAGCAGTCCGGCGATGTGCTGGCCGCGAACGGTGTCCTGATGGACGCGTACAACACCGATGTCCGTCCGCTGCTTGCCGAGGTTCGTGAGGAGCTCGGGCTGGCCAGGGATCCGTTCGCCGCATATCTGGCCTCGGGCAATCAGGAGCGGATCGCCGCCGCCCGGGTCGGTGGCGAGCAGGCCGGCTGGGGCGCCTGAGCCGCCATCCTCTCCCCCGTACACCCGTCCGACCCCGGTTCAGCCCGGCCCCGACCCAGAAGGAATCTCATGACGTCCGCGACGCACGCCGAAGTCGCCGCGCTCCTGGAGCGCGCTCACCGGATCGGCTCCGACGCCCGCAACACCAATTACGCTGGTGGCAACACATCGGTCAAGGCCACCGACACCGACCCGGTCACCGGCGGCGAGACCGAGCTGCTGTGGGTAAAGGGGTCCGGTGGTGATCTCGGCACGCTGACCGAGGCCGGTCTCGCTGTGCTGCGTCTGGACCGGGTGCGCGCGCTCAAAAACGTGTATCCGGGGGTGGAGCGCGAGGACGAGATGGTGTCGGCGTTCGACTACTGCCTTCATGGCAAGGGTGGCGCCGCTCCGTCCATCGACACGGCGATGCACGCACTGGTCGAGGCCGCACACGTCGATCATCTGCACCCGGACTCGGGGATCGCGCTGGCGTGCTCCGCCGACGGTGAGAAGCTCACTGCGGAGTGTTTCGGCGACAAGGTGGCCTGGGTGGGCTGGCGCAGGCCCGGGTTCCAGCTCGGTCTGGACATTGCCGCGGTCAAGGAGGCCAACCCGCAGGCCGTCGGTGTAATCCTCGGCGGCCATGGCATCACGGCGTGGGGCGAGACGTCCGAGGAGTGCGAGCACAACGCGCTCTGGATGATCCGCACTGCCGAGGCTTTCCTTCAGGAGCAGGGTAAGGCGGAGCCGTTCGGCCCCGTGTGGGCGGGCCGCGAGGCCCTAGTCGAGGAGCAGCGCCGGGAGCGCGCCGCCGTGCTCGCCCCGCTGATCCGCTCCCTGGCCTCCACCGACCGTCCGCAGGTGGGCCACTTCACCGACACAGAGCCCGTGCTGGACTTCCTCGCCCGTGCCGGACACCCACGGCTCGCCTCGCTCGGCACCTCGTGCCCGGACCATTTCCTTCGTACGAAGGTCACCCCGCTGGTCCTCGACCTGCCCGCGGACGCGCCGCCGGCCGAGGCGGCGGCACGGCTGAAGGAGCTGCACGGGGAGTACCGGGAGGCCTATCGCGCGTACTACGAGCGTCACGCCACCCCCGACTCACCTGCGATGCGCGGCGCGGACCCGGCGATCGTGCTGGTGCCCGGGGTCGGCATGTTCTCCTTCGGCAAGGACAAGCAGACTGCCCGGGTCGCCGGGGAGTTCTACCTCAATGCCATCAATGTGATGCGCGGCGCCGAGGCCGTCTCCTCGTACGCGCCGATCGAGGAGTCCGAGAAATTCCGGATCGAGTACTGGGAGCTGGAGGAGGCCAAGCTGCGCCGGATGCCGAAGCCCAAGCCGCTGGCCACCCGGGTGGCGCTGGTCACGGGAGCGGGGTCCGGTATCGGCAAGGCCATCGCGCACCGGCTGGTCGCGGAGGGGGCGTGTGTCGTTGTCGCGGACCTCAATGCGGAGAACGCCGCCTCGGTGGCGCAGGAGCTCGGCGGGCCGGACAAGGCTGTCGCGGTGACGGTCGACGTGACCAGTGAGGAGCAGATCGCCGGAGCGTTCAAGGCGGCGGTGCTCGCGTTCGGCGGTGTCGATCTCGTCGTGAACAATGCCGGAATCTCGATCTCGAAGCCGCTGCTCGAAACCACGGCGCAGGACTGGGATCTTCAGCACGACATCATGGCGCGCGGCTCGTTCCTGGTCTCGCGTGAGGCCGCCCGGGTGATGCGGGCGCAGAACCTCGGCGGTGACATCGTCTACATCGCGTCGAAGAACGCGGTGTTCGCGGGCCCGAACAACATCGCCTACTCGGCGACCAAGGCTGATCAGGCTCACCAGGTACGGCTGCTGGCGGCCGAGCTGGGCGAGCAGGGGATCCGGGTCAACGGCATCAACCCCGACGGGGTGGTGCGCGGTTCGGGGATCTTCGCGGCCGGCTGGGGTGCCCAGCGCGCGGCGACGTACGGCATCGAGGAGGAGAAGCTCGGCGAGTTCTACGCCCAGCGGACCCTCCTCAAGCGCGAGGTGCTCCCGGAGCATGTCGCAAACGCCGTCTTCGCGCTGACCGGCGGGGACCTCACGCACACGACCGGTCTTCACATTCCTGTCGACGCCGGTGTGGCTGCGGCGTTCCTGCGATAAGCCCCGTTCCTGCGATGCCGCGCGTTCCTGCGATGAAACGGATGAGATTTCCATGTCTGTGACGTCACGAAGCGACGCGGTGTTCGCGGCCGTGGACCTCGGTGCCACCAGCGGCCGGGTGATCACCGGCCGGGCCGGTTCCGGGCAGCTCGTGCTGACCGAGGCGCACCGCTTCCCCAATACGCCGGTCCGGCTGCCGGACGGGCTGCGGTGGGACGTACTCGCTCTGTACCAGGGGATGCTGGACGGTCTGCGGACGGCTGCGCACGGCGGTCCGATCGCCTCGGTCGGCATCGATACCTGGGCGGTCGACTACGGCCTTCTCGATGCCGACGGGGCGCTGCTCGGGCTGCCGTTCCACTACCGCGACAGCCGTAACGGCACTGCGGCCG
The DNA here is from genome assembly GCF_043200155.1 of Streptomyces sp. NPDC048473. Taxonomy (NCBI): domain Bacteria; kingdom Bacillati; phylum Actinomycetota; class Actinomycetes; order Kitasatosporales; family Streptomycetaceae; genus Streptomyces; species Streptomyces sp. NPDC048473. The sequence continues at coordinate 45,774 of NZ_JBICXE010000030.1, read as the reverse complement.
AGCAGGTGCTGGCCGAATGCGGGGCGCGGGAGCTGTATGCCGTCAGCGGGTTGCAGCATCTGCCGTTCAATACGGTGTTCCAGCTTGCCGCACACCGTGCGAGTGCCCAGTGGGGTGCGGCACGGACGATGCTGTTGATCCCCGATCTACTGGTGCACTGGCTGACCGGCACGGTGGGCGCGGAGATCACCAACGCGTCGACGACCGGACTGCTCGATGCATCTGCCGGGACCTGGTCCGATGCACTGATCGGCCGGCTGGGTCTGGAGCGTTCCTGGTTTCCGCCGTTGCGCGAGCCGGGTGATCCGGCGGGGACACTGTTGCCGCATGTTGCTGAGTACACCGGTCTGCCGGCCGGGACGCCGGTGACGACCGTCGCCTCGCACGACACGGCGTCGGCGGTCGCCTCGGTGCCCGCGACCGAGCCCGGATTCGCCTATGTGTCCTGTGGTACCTGGTCGTTGGCAGGTCTGGAGCTGGCGGCTCCGGTGCTGACGGAGGAGTCCCGGGCGGCGAACTTCACCAATGAGCGCGGGGTGGACGGCACCATCCGCTGTCTCCGCAACATCATGGGCATGTGGCTGCTGGAGGAGTGCCGCCGTGCCTGGGGCCGGCAGGGTACGGCTCCGGGTTTGGCCGAACTGCTCGCAGAGGCGGCCCGTGCCCGGCCGTTCGCCGCGGTGATCGATCCCGACGACGAGACGTTCCTCGCCCCGGGCGACATGCCGTCGCGCATCGACGCCCACCTCGTACGGACCGGACAGAAACCGCCCGACACTCCCGGCGGGTATGTGCGATGTGTGCTGGAGAGTCTGGCTCTGGCGCATCGCAGGACGCTGCGACAGGCCGCCGGTCTGGCAGGGCAGGAGCTGACCAGGATCCATCTCGTCGGCGGGGGTTCACGCAACGAACTGTTGTGCCAGTGGACGGCGGATGCCACCGGGCTCCCCGTCACGGCCGGTCCCGCCGAGGCAACCGCGCTCGGCAACATCCTGCTCCAGGCACGCGCCCATGGTCTGGTGGGCGACCTCATGGACATGCGACGACTCGTGGCGCAGACGCAGGACTTGCGCCACTACACCCCTCAGGGAAATCAGCGGGCCTGGGACCGGGCTGCCGCAAGGCTGGAGCCGGCCTGAGTCCTGGACACCTCGACCGGGAGCCCGGGCCCCTCCGCGGAAGCCCGGGTCCTCGAATGGATGACGAAGGAAGGAAACTCATGACTGATGTCTCTCCCGCCGTACTCGACGGCGTGCTCGCCCGCACCACGCGTCGCCGTACCCGTGTCGGCCTGGTCTCCGGTGGACTCGGTGCGTACTGGCCGCAGTTTCCCGGTCTCCTCGACCAGTTGCAGGAATCGGCGCGCTTCGTGACCGCGCGGTTCGAGGAGATGGGCTGCGAGGTCGTCGACGCCGGCTTCATCTCCGACCCGCAGGAGGCCGCCAAGGCGGCGGAGCAGCTGCGCAGCGCCGACTGCGACATCGTCGTGACGTTCCTGACGACATATCTCACGGCCTCGATGGTGCTGCCGATCGCTCAGCGCACCCACACTCCGGTGCTGGTCATCGACCTCCAGCCGACCGAGGCGATGGACCACCCGAACACCGACACGGGCGAGTGGCTGGCGTACTGCGGACAGTGCCCGCTGCCCGAGGTCGCCAATGTGTTCCGGCGCAGCGGTATCCCCTTCCGCTCCGTCTCCGGCCATCTGCACGACGAGAATGCCTGGACCCGGATCCGCCGCTGGATCTCAGCCGCGCAGGTGCGTGGCGCGATGCGCCATGGCCGGCACGGGCTGATGGGCCACCTCTACCCAGGGATGCTCGACGTCTCCACCGACATGACGCTGGTCTCCACCCAGTTCGGCGGACATGTAGAAATCCTCGAGTTCGACGACCTGCGGGTCCGGGTCGCCGCCGTGACGGACGAGGAGACCGCCGAACGCGTTGCGCTCGCGCGTACGGTCTTCACCCTCGACGACTCCGTCGACGAGGACGATCTCGCCTGGGCCGCCCGGGTATCGGTCGGACTGGACCGGCTCGTCGAGGACTTCGAACTCGACAGCCTCGCCTACTACCACCGTGGACTTGAGGGCGAGATCCACGAGCGGCTCGGCGCAGGCATGATCCTCGGCGCATCGCTGCTGACCGCCCGAGGCATCCCGATGGCCGGGGAGTACGAGCTGCGCACCAGCCTCGCCATGCTGATCGCCGACACCATCGGCGCCGGCGGCTCCTTCACCGAGCTCCAGGCCCTCAACTTCCGCGACCGGGTGGTCGAGATGGGCCACGACGGCCCCGCCCACCTCGCGATCAGCGCCAAGGATCCGCTGCTGCGCGGACTGGGCGTGTACCACGGCAAACGCGGGTGGGGCGTCAGCGTCGAGTTCGACGTCAAGCACGGTCCGGTCACCACGTTCGGTATCGGACAGGAGGCGGACGGCACCTTTACGTTCATCGCCTCCGAGGGCGAAGTCGTCCCGGGGCCTCTGCTGGAGATCGGCAACACCACCTCCCGCGTCGACTTCGGCTTCGACCCCGGCGAGTGGACCGACGCCTGGTCCGCGACCGGCATCGGCCACCACTGGACTCTCTGCACCGGCCACCGTGCCAAGGACCTCAAGGCCGCGGCCGACCTTCTCGGCGTCCCGTTCCGTACCGTCACCGGCCCGAGCGACCTCTGAATCGGTCCGGAGCCCCGGTCCGTCCCGGTTCCGTCCCCGTCCACCTCGGTCCGTCTTCGTCCGCTCAGTCCGTCGTCCTGGAGCCGGCGTCCAGGCCGAGTTCGCGGTCGCCCAGCGGGGCGAAGAAGAGCGCTACGTCGGCCTCGGTGACCTCGGCCAGATCCGCCGGGCTCCACCGCGGATGGCGGTCCTTGTCGATGATCTGGGCACGCACGCCTTCCACCAGGTCGGGCCGGGTGAGGGCGGTGCACGAAGTCCGGTACTCCTGGTCGAGCACCGCCTCCAGGCTGTCGAGCCCGCGGGCCCTGCGCAGAGCGGAGAGGGTCACCTTGAGTGCGGTGGGCGACTTGGCCAGTATCGTCTCGGCGGCCTGCTTGGCGGCGGGGACACCGCTGTTGTCGAGGCGGTCGAGGATCTCCTCGACGGAGTCGGCCCGGTAGCACGAATCGATCCACTCGCGGTGCGCCGCCAGTTCACCGCTCGGCGCGGGTGAGGCGTACCGCTGCACCGTCTCCTCGATCTCGGCAGCCGTACCGCAGGCGGCGAGGGCGGTGGTGAGCTCGGCAAGGCGCTGCGACGGTACGAAGTGGTCGGCGAGCCGGCACAGCAACGCGTCACCCGCGCCGACCGCATCCGCGGTGAGCGCCAGGTGGGTGCCGAGCTCGCCGGGCGCGGCAGCGAGCAGGTACGTCCCGCCCACATCGGGGACGAAGCCGATGCCGGTCTCGGGCATGGCGATGCGCGAGCGTTCGGTGACGATACGGACGTCGCCGTGGGCCGAGACACCGACGCCGCCGCCCATCACGATGCCGTCCATGATCGCGACGTACGGCTTGGGGAATCGGGCGATACGGGCGTTGAGCCGGTACTCGTCACGCCAGAAGTCCATCGATGTGCCGCCGCCTGCGCGGGCGTCCTCGTGGATCGAGCGGATGTCGCCGCCTGCGCAGAGGCCACGCTCCCCCGCCCCGGTGATCAGGGCCGCGGTGACGGCGTCGTCGAGCTCGGCTTCGGCGAGTGCTTCGTCGATGCGCAGCACCATGGCGTGATTCAGCGCGTTGAGGGCGCGCGGGCGGTTGAGCGTGATGTGCCGGATGCGTCCCTCGGTGTGCAGCAGGACGGGATCGTCGTGGTTCATGAATGCGCTCCGGTCAGCCCCTGTGCCGTATCGCCCGCCGATCGCGGACGATCTTCCGCTGCCATTCTGCGGGGCGGATCCCGGGCTCTGGCAGCAGGGGTGCCGAGGCCGCGCGGACCGGATCTCAGACCGGTTTTTGCCGGGTGTCCGCTGTGGCAGTCTGCCGGAACCGGTTCGACAATTGAGACACCCCGTACGGGCCGCACCGCCCGGCTGCCCCGCCGGAAAACCTCCGGAGCAGGAATGACCGATCACGACCGGCAACCGAGCACACCCGTCCCGCCCCGCCTGCTGACCGAGAAGACGCACAACGGCGAGACCGCGACGGCGCAGCGGCTTGCCATGAATCGGACGGGCAGTTTCGAGTGGGACATGGATGCCCGCACGCTGGACATCGACGAAGCGGGCCTGCTGGTCTTCGGGCTGGACCCACTGACCTTCGACTCACGGCCTGCATCCCTGTTGGAACGGCTCGAACCTTCGGAGCGGAACCGGCTCAATGTGGCGATCGACGAGGCGATCAAGGGTGGGCGCAGCTCGTACAGCGTTCACTTCCGGGTACCGCTCGACGACGGCAGGGACCAGTGGACCCATATCCAGGCGCGGATACTGCGCGGCGATGACGGCCGGGCGCACCGGGTCGTCGGGGTGGTGAGGGACGCAACGGCGGAGGTCACCCATTCGGCCTTCGTGCTGGACCTGGAAAAACGGCGAAAGCGCCAGACCAGCATTGTTGAACGAACGACGAGTGCGTTGTCGCGTGCGGTGACCGTGGATGATGTGACCGCCGCGCTCACCGGACCCGGCGGTCTTGACCGGCTCGGCGCGGACGGCCTCGCACTCGGTCTGGTCGAGAGCACCACCCTGAACGTCATCGCCCTGAGCGGCGACCCGCTGGAGGCGATCGACGAGCTCGGAACCGCAGGGCTGGACCGGAGGTACCCCCTGGCCGACACGATTCTCAGCGGCAGCCCCCGGTTCCTGACCTCGGTATCGGGACTCATCCACCGCTATCCCGTACTGACTCCCTACGCAGAGCGGCTGGAATTCCGCGCGGCCGCCTATCTGCCGCTCGTCGCCCAGGCGCGTTCCCTCGGCACCCTGGCGCTCTTCTACCGCGAATACACGGCTTTCAACGCTGATGAGCGCATTCTGTGTCTGGGGCTGGCTGCCATCGTGGCCCAGTCCCTGCAGCGGGCGACCCTCTTCGACGAGGAGCGCGAATTCGCCACCGGCCTCCAGTCGGCCATGCTGCCGCGGCGGATCCAGGAGATCGAGGGCGGCGAGATAGCCGTGCGCTATCACGCGGCCTGGAGCGGGCGCCAGGTCGGCGGTGACTGGTACGACGTGATCGCGCTGCCGATGAACCGCTTCGGCATCGTCGTGGGTGACGTGCAGGGCCATGACACTCATGCCGCCGCCATCATGGGCCAGCTGCGCATCGCCCTGCGCGCGTATGCCGGCGAGGGACACCCTCCGTCGACGGTGCTGGCACGGGCCTCGCGCTTCCTCGCCGAGCTGGACACGGATCGCTTCGCGACGTGTACGTACGCCCAGGTCGATCTCGCCTCGGGGACCGTGCGTGTGGTGCGCGCCGGGCACTTCGGACCACTGATCCGGCACATGGACGGCCGGGTCGGCAGCCCGCAGGTGCGGGGCGGTCTGCCGCTGGGCATTTCGACCGACTTCGAGGACGAGGAGTTTCCGGAGACCCGTCTAGACCTGGTGCCGGGCGAAACCCTTGTCCTGTACACCGATGGACTGGTGGAAGAGCCGGGGGTCGATGTCGACACGGGTATTCAGGCTCTGATCAACGAGGTCGGCGCGGGGCCCGCGGGCGCTGAGGCGCTGGCCGATCATCTGTCGGACCGGCTGTGGGAGCGTTGGGGTTCGGGGGACGATGTCGCCCTGCTGGTGCTGCGGCGCAGTCCGGACCCTGGGTCGCCTCGGGCTCCGCGGTTGCACCAGTACATCCACCAGGCGGACCCGGAGGGGCTGTCCGACGCCCGTACCATCGTGCGCCAGGCCCTGACCGACTGGGACATGGCCGAATTCGCCGACGACGCCGAGCTGGTGACCGGGGAGCTGCTGGTGAATGTGCTTCTGCACACGGAAGGTGGCGCGGTACTCACTCTGGAGGTGTTGCCGGAGCCCGTCCGGCGGGTCCGGCTGACGGTTCAAGACCGTTCGAGCGTCTGGCCGAGACGTCGCAGCCCGGGCGAGACCGCGACATCGGGGCGAGGCCTGCTGCTCCTGGATGCCGTCGCCGACCGTTGGGGCATCGAGCCTCACGGCGAGGGGAAGGCCGTCTGGTGCGAGATCGGGCCGTCGGCGCCGCCCACCTCCACTCCCCCGCCACCACCCGCGGAACAGGAACGGGAGCAGGTGTGACGAAAGCACAGAGGGGTGTGTGGCCCCCGGGGGGGGCGGCACACCCCACCACCCGGGGGGGCAGGCCCCAAACAGCGCCCGGGCCACCCCGCAAACT
>NZ_JBICXE010000030.1:0-39455 GCF_043200155.1 Streptomyces sp. NPDC048473 | reverse complement strand
TAGTGGGTGCAGAAAATACTTTGGGGGTGGGCCCCCCGGGGGGGGGGCCCCAACCCCCCTCGACCGGGTGGTCCTGGCACATTCCTGCGCCAGGACCACCGGTCTACGTCAGTGCTGTGCCGTACGACGCTTGCGCACGGACCACATGATGCCGCCACCGGCCAGCAGGACGGCCACAGCCGCTCCACCGATGATCGGGGTGGCGGACGAGGAACCCGTCTCGGCCAGGTCCGGCGAGCTGGGGCTCGGGGAGGCCGCGGCGGGGGCGGACTCCGAAGCTGCCTCGCTGGGCTTGGCGCTCTCGACGGGCGCCTCCGAGGAGGGCGACTGCGACGGCGTGGCCTCGGACGGCGCGCGCGACGGGGTGGTGGCCTCGCACACCGGTGCCGACTTGGTCTCGTCGCGCGAGAAGTTGTCGCCATCGCCGGCCTTGACGACGAGGTGAACCGTCAGTTCCTTGTCGTGCTTGGGCAGCTCAAGCTTCTTGTGGAGCTCCTTGCCGAAGGTCTCGGTGGGCAGGAGGTCCTTGCCGTCGACGGTCACGGTCGCCTGGTTGGTGACGTTTCCGTTGTAAGCAGTCAGGTCAAGGCTCACCTCGGTGCAGGTCACGGCCCAGGTGGGGGTGTGAGCTGCGGCCGGGCCGGCGGAGAGGACCGTGCCGGTCAGGCCGACCACCGCTGCGGCAGCGAGTGTCCCTGCAGCACGCAACGATCTCCTGGGTATGGTCATGAAATCTTCCTCCGCATAAGTTTCATCGCCCGAATGGCGGTGGGGCGCACAGTACTGCCCCTGATAACCAAGCGCGTACCCGCCCCACGAAGCATGCGAAGTCACAACCGACCCCACATCATCACTGGTTGGGACATGACGGACAGAGCGACTGTCACAGAGGGCGGTACATGATGTGCAGTCCCACGAATCCGTGCTTCGGATGGTTGAACCCCTCGGGCAGGGTTCCCAGGATTTCGAAGCCGAGCGAGCGGTAGAGCCGGACAGCGTAGGTGTTCGTCTCCACCACGGCATTGAACTGCATGGCCCGGAACCCCGATGAGCGAGCCCATTCCAGCGTGTACGCACACAGGGCCCGGCCCACACCCCGCCCGGAACGCTCGGGGTCGACCATGTAGCTGGCGCTGGCGATGTGCGCGCCGTTGCCCATGTGGTTGTTGTTCATCTTTGCCGTGCCGAGGACCGTCCCGTCGTCGTCGACCGCGACGACCGTGCGGTTCGGTGACTTGAGGAGCCACCAGGAGCGGGCGTCGTCCTCACCGAGATCGAGCGGGTAGGTGAAGGTCTCGCCCGCGGCAACGATTTCATGGAAGAACGGCCAGATGGCGGGCCAGTCCTCGGCAGTGGCTTCCCTGATCAGCATGCGGGCAAGGATGCCGGGGCCGTCCTCCCTGCGCGAGTTGTTTATCGACCGGGGCGCCGGGATGCGCGCCTACGCAGACCGAGCCGGGCAAGCAGCCCAACTGCGGCTTCCGGCGCCGCTGTCGGCGCAGGTACGGGACTGGGCGCCGGATCACGTACCGGATCAAAATCGCGTACGGGGACGAAAGTACGTGCGGGCTCAGCGACGGCTTCGGGCTCAGGTCCATGCCCGCCCTCACTCCCGAGCTCGTTCCCAGGGCCGGGGCGGGGGCGCCACTCGTCGCCCGGACGCGGAGCCGGCCGGGCCTCCCTCGCGTTGTCCAGCTCCATGATCAGGCCGACCCGCCGCCACAGCATCTCGTCCGGTTCGTCGGCTTGCATCAGGCGCTCCATGGTCTCCCGCACAGAAGGAGACCCCGTTGGCCCGAAGACCGGTTCCAGCCGGATCCTGGCGAGGTAGGCGCGCTCGTACGGATCGTCGACCACCTCTGCCAACTGCACCGGGTCCAGCGTGCCCGCGAGCACGGCCACGCGGGCCCAGGGGTCCTCCGTGAGGCTCAGCAGCCGTTCGACCCGGCGCGAGCGCCAATTGCGCGCACGGCAGTCGCCACCTCCCTCCAACCGGCCACGCACCCAGGCCGGGCTCTTCCCCACCAGGAGCTGAGGCTCCCGGGCGGCGAACTCCGCAAGCTCCTGGGCGAGATAGAGCCAGACCACCACCCGGTACCGGTTGAGATAGAACGTGATCGGCGTGAGGCATCCCGCACGGGCCAGCCTGGTGAAGCGGTCCGGACTGATCCCGAGCAATTGGGCGCCTTCCGCCGTCCCGACAGTGCGCACCCGCTCCCGAAGCACCTCCGGGAACCCTTCCTGCGACCGCAGCCGGTCGACCTCGTCCCGCCGGACCCTCGGCCTTCCACCACCCTGCTGTACCAGCACGCGGACCAGACCCACATGCACGGCGATGGCGAACTCGCCGCGCTTCAGCTGAAGTTCCTGGGCTGCCGTGCCCACAGCCATCGTGCTTGCGGCCTCCGTACACACAGCTTCGGTAACAGTCATGATGCTCTCCCCCGTGAGAATCGATTACTCTCTGTGAGCACCGTAACCCGGGAGAGGCATCACTCGCCCGGCCTGTGGATAACTCCCACGGCCGGGTCAGCTCCGCTTGTTTCCTTCGCTTCCCGCCTGCCGCGCGGCGACACCGAGATGCTCTCCGACTCGGTTCACGAGCAACGTCATCTCGTACGCGACCTGGCCGACGTCGGCCTCGGCCGCGCTCAGCACACACAGACAGCTGCCGTCCCCTGCGGCCGTCACAAAGAGCAGTGCCTCGTCGAATTCCACCATGGTCTGCCGGGCCTTCCCTGCCCGGAAGTGGCGTCCCGATCCGCGGGCGAGGCTGTGCAGTCCGGACGAGACCGCGGCGAGATGCTCCGCGTCCTCACGCGCCAGGCCCGTGCTCGCTCCGGTCACCAGTCCGTCGTTCGACAGCACCAACGCGTGCCGTATGTGTTCGACCCTGCTCGTGAGATCGTCAAGGAGCCAGTCAAGTTCCCTGTCCAGCGCCATTTCCCCGCTCCTCCCCGCTCATACGTTCCCCGTGCCCCACGTTTCGCGTAAGCCTCGCGCACTGGTCACGTACGGGCAAGCACTCCTCGGTCATGTGGCTGGGTCCTGGCCCCTTGGCGCGCAATGGATGAGCGCCAGGAGAGTCAGCTCACCGAGTCGAGGAGCCGGGCGGTGTGCATCCGGCCGGCGTATTCGACCATGCGGATCAGGACTTCCTTGCCGGAGTCCCGGTCGCGTGCATCACACAGCACGACGGGTGTGCCGAGGTCGAGATCGAGGGCACGGGACACTTCGCGTTCGCCGTAGGCGCGGGCGCCCGCGAAGCAGTTGACCGCGACGACGAAGGGGATGCCGCGGTGCTCGAAGTAGTCGACGGCCGGGAAGCAGTCCTCCAGGCGCCGGGTGTCGGCGAGGACTACGGCCCCGAGAGCCCCTTGGGAGAGTTCGTCCCACAGGAACCAGAAACGGTCCTGTCCCGGTGTGCCGAACAGATAGAGCGAGAGACCGGACCTGATGGTGATGCGTCCGAAATCCATGGCGACGGTCGTCGTGGTCTTCTGACCGACGCCGTCGGTGTCGTCGACCGACTGTCCGGCCTCGCTGAGGAGTTCCTCCGTCCGCAGCGGCCGGATCTCGCTGACCGCGCCGACCAGCGTCGTCTTCCCGACCCCGAAGCCTCCGGCGACCAATATCTTCAGTGCGAGGGCATCGGTCTCCGCGGCCTCCCCGGCCGTCTCCCCGTGGGTGTTGTCAGCGTGCTCGGAAGGCATCGATCACTTCTCTCACCAGTGAGTCCCAAGACGCCGAATACGCAGGTCAGAGCTGTCTTGAAGGGCTCGGATTCCGTGGACCGTCAGCATGAGTACGGCGACAGCATGGCAAACGAGAACCTGCCCCGTGGGACGGGATCGCTTTTTTAGCGATGTGACCATTCCCGCTCGCTCGCTGCCCGGATCAGTCCACAATTCGATGCGTCTGTCGGAGTGCGCCTGCCGTTCCCGGTCGTGAGCGCACGGCCCGCTCACAAACGGATGGGCCCGCGGACGGCGGCCGTCCGGCGCCTACACTGGGTGCTTCGGGTGCGAGGAATGGCCCACGCGGACAGGGAGAGCAAGAGTGTCGACAGCTGCCGACGGCGGTTTCGAGGATCCGCCCGCGGAGGTACTGGCGGAGGCGGCTGCCGCCTTCGGCCTGCTGGCGACGCCTGCGCGGCTGCACATCGTGTGGGCCCTGTCCCAGGGCGAGAGCGATGTGACCGGCCTCGCGGACCGGGTGGGCGGCACCCTTCCTTCGGTGAGCCAGCATCTGACGAAGCTGAAATTGGCCGGTCTCGTACGGTCACGCCGCGAAGGCCGTCGGCAGGTGTACCTGGTCGACGATCCCGATGTGGTGACCGTCGTCCGGCTGATGGTCGGGCAGCTCACCGAACGCGCCGGACACGCGCCCGCGCACCCCGTACGCCTCCGTGGGCTCGGTGCCTGAGAGCAGTGCCGCCGCAGGTCCCGGCAGCACCGATCCCGACCGGTCGTCCCCCGTCGTCGTGCCGGTAGCCGACGCGGCGGTCGGCCGGAGCACCGCCCCTGACATTGCGCCGCCCACTCCGCCGGTTGCCGCACCGACCTCCTTGCAGGTTCTCCGCTCGCTGGACAGCGGGCCGCGCGGGCTGCTGGAGGGACAGGCGGAGGAACGGCTGGCACGGTTCGGCGAGAACACGCTGCCGGCCTGGCGTCCGGTCTCCTGGCTCCGCCGTTTCATACGCAGCCTGCGGGACCCTTTCACCTCGGTGCTTCTGTGCCTGAGTCTGGTCTCGGCAGCGGTGGCCTCATGGGGCACGGCGTCCGTGACACTGGTACTCGTCGTCGTCAGCTGTCTGTTGCGCTCTGCGGAGGAGTATCGGGCCGACCGTTCGACGGCCGCACTGCGCGAGCTGGTGGCGACCACCGCGACCGTGCTGCGCCGTACCGGCCCGGATGCCGCGCCACAGGCGCGCGAGATGCCGGTCGGGGAGCTGGTGCCGGGCGACGTGATCAGGCTCGGTCCGGGAGATCTCGTGCCTGCCGATGCGCGGCTGCTGCGCGCGAGCGGCCTGACCGTGCATCAGTCGGCCCTCACGGGTGAGTCGGTGCCGGTCGCCAAACAGCCCGTCGACGCTCCGGACCGGCACCGCACCGCCGACGCCGGGCCCGGTGGCGAAGCCGGGCTGTTCGCGCGGCCCGAGCTGTGTTTCCAGGGCAGCAGCGTGGCGTCGGGCAGCGGCACGGCGGTGGTGACGGCCACGGGTGCGGACACCCGGTTCGCCGCCGCGTACGACAGTTCGGCGCGCCGCCGGGGCACGAGCGCCTTCGACCGTTCGGTGCAGGGGATCTCCTGGACGCTGATCCGGTTCATGCTGCTCACCCCGCCTCTGGTGCTGATGGCCAACGCGGCACTGCGCGGCCGCGGTCTGGAGACGCTGCCGTTCGCTGTCGCGGTGGCGGTCGGGCTGACTCCGGAGATGCTGCCGGTGATCGTCACGACGGCGCTGGCCAGGGGCGCCTCGCTGCTCGCCCGGAACCACGGAGTGATCGTCAAACTGCTGCCCGCTCTGCACGATCTCGGTGCGATCGATGTGCTGTGTCTGGACAAGACCGGAACCCTCACCCAGGACCGGCCGGTCGTCGAACGGTCGCTGAACGGGGCGGGCCGGCCCGATCCCGAGGTACTGCACTGGGCCGCGGTGAACGCACTGTGGACGCTGCAGCTCGCTGAACTGCCCGCCCCCGACGCACTCGACGAGGCGGTTCTGGACGCCACCGAGGAGCAGGAGCAGGCGCTGTCCGCGTACGACGGGGTGGCCACGTTGCCGTTCGATCCGGTGCGGCGCCTCGCCACCACGGTCGTCCGCAGCCCCGGGAGGCTCGGCACGCACACCCTCGTCACGAAGGGGGCAGTGGAATCGGTGCTCGACCGCTGCGCCCTGGACGATGCCGAGCGGGACCGGCTGAGGGCCCTGGCCGCCCGCGAGACCTCGAACGGGCTGCGGCTGCTCGCGGTGGCCCGGAGCGAGCGGCCCGCCCGGCTCGGTACGTACACGACCGCCGACGAACGGGGGCTGGCCTTCCTCGGCTTCGTCGCTCTGCGGGACGCGCTCACGCCGAGCGCCGCACAAGCGCTGGACGTGCTTGAGCACCGGGGCGTCGCCGTGAAGGTCCTCACCGGCGACGATCCGGGGACCGTCGCCCGCGCCTGCCGGGATCTGGGCCTCGATCCGGGCGAGGTCGTCTCCGCGGAACGAATCGACGCGCTGTCGGACGGGGAGCTCGCACAGGCCGCGGACCGGGCCACGGTCTTCGCCCGCTGCACGCCCGAGCACAAGGCCCGGATCGTCTCCGCGCTGCGTACCTTCGGGCACACCACCGGATTCCTCGGTGACGGCGTCAACGATCTGCCCGCGATGCACGCGGCCGATGTCGGCATCTGCCCAAGGAACGCGGTCGACGTGGCGCGGGAGACCGCCGATGTGGTGCTCGCCGAGAAGGACCTCGCGGCCATCGATCATGCGATCACCGTGGGCCGGCATTGCAGCGGGAACATCGCCACGTATCTGCGCATCACGCTTTCGTCGAACCTCGGCAATGTCATCGCGATGCTCGCCGCGGGGCTGATGCTGCCGTTCCTGCCGATGCTTCCGGCACAGGTCCTGGTGCAGAACCTGTGCTTCGACGTGGCACAGCTAGCCTTCGCGTTCGACCGGCCCGCACCAGCGGTGCTGCGGCGGCCCACGGTGCTGCGTCCGCGCGATTTCCTGCGCTTCATCGCGGGCTTCGGTCTGCTGAACGCCACTGCGGACCTGGCGACGTTCGCCGTGCTGGCGTACGCACTGCACGGTTCGGCGGCATCGGGCGGGCAGGAGGCCTTCCACTCCGGCTGGTTCACCGAGAACCTGCTCACCCAGGCTCTGGTGATGCTGCTGCTCCGTACGGGCCGCCGCACCGCCGAACGCCGCAGCGGTGGCCTGTTGCGGGCGGCCGCGTCCGGTCTTGCCGTGGTCGGCCTGCTACTGCCGCTGACCCCGCTCGGTCCGTTGCTGGGCATGAGTGCACTGCCACCGCTCTATTACCTGTTGCTGGCAACGGTGCTGGTCCTGTACGCATACGGGCTGTGGGCAGCCCGTATGCGCTACGAACGGAAGTGGAGATTCTCATGAACCCGTCGCGCATCGGCCGGGCGGACTCCGGCACGAGTACCGGTGTCGGTGGCGGACAGGCGGTGCGTGCGCGCCGAGCCACGCTCGACGACGTGCCCGCTTTGGTGCGGCTGCGGGGGCTGATGCTGGCCGACATGGGGATGGAGACGGGCGGCGCCGACGCCCCGTGGCGGGCGGCCTCCGCGCAGTGGTTCACCGAGCGGCTGCGTCAGCCTGACACGTTCGCCGCGTTCCTGGTCGACGATCCCGTGCTCGGCACCGTCGCCAGCGCCGTCGGGACATGCGATGCGCATGCCCCCAGCCCGGCGAATCCGAGCGGACTGCGCGGGCATGTCTCCAATGTCAGCACCGATCCCCGCCGGCGCCGCCGTGGGCATGCCCGTGTCTGCCTCGACGCCCTGCTCATCTGGTTCCGCGAGGAGGCCCACGTCACGGTGGTCGATCTGAACGCCACCGGGGACGGCGCCGCTCTGTACGAGTCGTACGGCTTCGCGGCTCCCCGTCACCCGGCGCTGCAGCTCCGGACGGTCCGGGCACCGCTCTGAGCGCCGCGTTCCCGCTCCTGAGGGAGGGTCAGCCGTACGAGAGGTCCGCGCACGGGTCGTCGTCGGCCGACCGGGCCGCGTCGGCGACGGTGGGCGGTACGGCGGAGGGTGCCGGGTTCTCGGGTGCGGCCGATGGGTTCTGGGCGTAGGAACTGCCGAGGATCACCTGGATTCCGGCGGTGTCGGACGCCGTTGTCCGGGCTCCGGCGAAGAGCCGCGCGGTGGTCTCTGCCTCGTTCCGCAGTCCCGGCCCGTACTCGATGACGGTCGAGGCGTAGTCCTGGCTGCTCGCATTGGCCGTGGTGGTGACGGTGAAGCCTCGGGCGCGCAGAAGTTCGGTGGCCCGGGCCGCGAGTCCCCTGACCGTGGTGCCGTTGTAGACGGCGATGCTGATGCCCGTGCCGGAGACCGGGGCGGCGGCCGCGGGCGATGCCGGGCCGCTCGCCGCCCCGTTGCCCTTGGCCGATCCCTTGCCGCTGGCGTCCTGGCCGTCGACCGTACGGTCGGCCTTCAGCGCCGCCCAGAGCGCGTCGGCGTCCGGTTCGACTATCGCGACGCGTGAGCCCTCGTAACGCCAGGGGACAGTGACGAACTTGGTGTTGTGCAGGTCGATGTTCTTCATCGACATGGCGAACGACAGAAGCCGGTCGGCCGACCCGAGCCCGGGATCGACGGTCATGGCATCAGTGGCCGCGTTGGCGAGGGGCAGCAGTGTGGTGGGGTTCAGCCCCCGGGACTTGACCTTCTTGATGAGGGAGGCCACAAATGCCTGCTGGCGCTTGATCCGCCCTATGTCCGAGCCGTCACCGATGCCGTGCCGGAGCCGGACGTAGTCGAGTGCCCGCTGCCCGGAGACGGTCTGCGGGCCCTTCGCGAAGATCCGGGCGCCTTGTGTGGGCCGCTTCGGGCTGAGGTCGCGCTGGTAGATGTCCTGGGGCAGGCACACCGGAACGCCCCCGACGGCCGAGGTCAGTGCTGAGAAACCGGCGAAATCGATGACGACGGTGTGGTCGACGCGCAGTTTGGTGAGTTGCTCGACGGTGTTCTGGGTGCAGGCCGGGTTTCCCTCGGCCGTCTCCCCCACCGAGAACGCCCCGTTGAACATCACGTCGTGCTGCGGCGCGGTCCACTCACCGCCCGGCATCTTGCAGGCCGGGATGTCGACCAGGGAGTCACGGGGAATGGACACGGCGACCGCGTGTTTGCGGTCGGCGTACACATGGAGAAGGAACGCGGTGTCGGAGCGCCCCACTGTGCCCATGCCGCCGCCCAGCTTCCTGTTGTCGCCCGCGCGCGAGTCCGATCCGATGACCAGGACGTTCTGCCCGTTCGACGAGCCGGGCGGCCGGTCGTCCGAGATCCCGTCCGCGCTGAAGGTGTCGATGCTGCCGTTCAGTTTGAGGTAAGCCCACCCGACGCCCGCGACAAGCAGCACGAGGAACGACAGCCCGAACATGGCTGTTCGCCGCAGTCGGCTGCCCCTTCGCCTGCCCGCTGCTGAATTGTGACTTCCTGTCATCGGCCACCCCGTCCGTCCGGCTTCCATGGTGGAGGACGCGCCCCACCGCCCCATGGTTGTACAGTTGCGCAATGTAGCAAGTGTCGCTGTTCGAGTGGATCACCGGACCTCCCACAGCCAGCCTGAAGCACTGTCCGCGAACCCCGAGCGGAAACACCGGCCAAGACACCGAAAGGAAGGGCGGGACATACATGTTGCGCAACGGCCTCGAACCCTGGCACCTGTTGATCGTGGCGATTGTGGTCATCGCACTGTTTGGCTCGAAAAAGCTGCCGGACACGGCCCGCGCCCTGGGCAAATCCATGCGGATCCTGAAGAGTGAGGCGAAGGCCATGAAGGAGACCGATGTGAGTCCCGGTACCGCCCCACGCACATGAGGCATCGGCGCACCAACGTACGGCGCCCCTCCCTGCCAGTCACTTCAGGGATTGCGCAAGCGAGGGAACCACGGGCGAGGCACCGTCGTTGACCCCTAGGACGGCCGAAGAAGCGCTGATCACCACATCACCGAATCGCTGGACCACTGGATCAATGGAGGAAGTTCATGGGTGTGACCCTGGCCAAGGGCGGCAACGTCTCCTTGTCGAAGGAGGCGCCCGGCCTGACCGCAGTGACGGTCGGCCTGGGCTGGGACGTTCGGACGACGACAGGGGCGGATCACGACCTGGACGCGAGCGCGCTGCTGTGCTCGGATGCCGGCAAGGTCCTCTCCGACCTGCACTTCGTCTTCTACAACAACCTGACGAGCCCGGACGGTTCGGTCCAGCACACCGGCGACAATCTGACCGGTGAGGGCGAGGGTGACGACGAGTCCATCAACGTGGACCTGGCGGCTGTCCCGGCGGATGTCGCCAAGATAGTCTTTCCGGTCTCCATTCATGACGCGCAGAGCCGTGGTCAGAGCTTCGGCCAGGTCCGCAACGCGTTCATCCGCGTGGTGAACCGGGCGAACGGCGTCGAGCTGGCCCGTTACGACCTCAGCGAGGACGCCTCGACCGAGACCGCGATGGTCTTCGGCGAGCTGTACCGGCACGGCGCGGAGTGGAAGTTCCGTGCGGTCGGCCAGGGTTACGCCTCGGGCCTGGCCGGTATCGCATCCGACTACGGGGTCAATGTCTGATCCTGCGGCACCGTACGGTCGACGAGCGCGGCCCCTCTCCCCTCCCTCCGCCGGGGCGAGGAGAGGGGCCCGCCTGCTCCGTGTACGGCCCGGCCGAGTCACCGAAGTGCCCCTACAGAGCCCGCAGACCTTTGATCACCTCGCGAAGAATGTGTTCGTCCGGCAGCTGTGCGGGCGGTACGGGGCGGCTGACGCGTACGTAGCCGGCTTCGAGCAGATCGCCGAGGAGTACGCGTACGACTCCGACCGGAAGATCGGCATCGGCGGAGAGCTCCGCGACGGACTGGGTCTCCGACCGGCAGAGGGTAAGCAGGGCTCGGTGCTCGGGACCGAGCAGGGACTCCTCGGATCCGCCCGGTGCGTTGTCGTCGAAAGTGACGAGTGCGATCAGATCGAACTGCACGCCGGTGGGGCCTGGTTCGGTCCGGCCGCCCGTAACGGCGTACGGGCGGACCAGCGGGCCGGCTTCGGCGTCGTACCACTGGCTGCCAGGACGTGCGTGCGGGCCCGGGGCCCGCGGGATGCCTCCCGGGCCCTCGTCGGTCATGGACACGGCCGTCTCCGCCCTCTCAGCCGACAGCCGACGGGGGTGCGGCGAACCGCGGCGGGGTACGCAGATGCTCACCGACACGTTTGACGAGCCGGGCCATCTCGTAGGCGACCAGTCCGATTTCGGCGAAGGCCGTGCTGAGTACGGCGAGGCACGATCCGTCTCCCGCTGCCACGACGAACAGAAAGCCCTCGTCCATCTCCACCATGGTCTGGCGCACGTTCCCGGCCCGGAAATGGCGCCCCGCGCCCTTGGCCAGGCTGTGGAATCCAGAGGCCACCGCGGCCAGATGCTCGGCGTCCTCGCGACTGAGTGCGCTGGAGGCACCTACCGGGAGGCCGTCGCCGGAGAGCACGACGGCGTGGCGGACCTCTCCGACCCGTGCCACCAGATCGTCCAGCAGCCAGTCGAGTTCGCCCGAGGTGTGGCGCGCCCCGGTCCTCTCGTTCGCGATCATGCATGGTCTCCTTCACTGCGTGGACGGGGGTCGGTAATGCCCGGGCGGGGCGAGGATGTGCCGGGGGCGGTGCCGCCGCCGCGCACCCAGCCGTTGCGGTAGGCGGTCATGCGGTCCCGGGCCTGCTCGGGGGTGCGCTCCGGGGGGCGGTTCTTGTCGTTCGGGTCGCGGCGTGATGGTTCGTCGGGGCGGGGCTCCTCGCGCAGTTGCGGAACGAGATTGGCCTGGCGCACCCGGCGCGGCAGTGTGCCGTCGTCGGGCTGCTCTTCCGGGTCGGCCTTGGACCTGTGCTCGTCCGTTCCGCCCGGACGCCCGCGCAACGAGGTGACCGCGGCAGCGGGCTCCGCACGGGATTCGAGCGCGGGTACCGGTACCGGCGCCGGGAAGGCGGTGGTCCGCGGTCGCACCGCACGGGGGCCGGGTCCGGGTCCGAAGGGCGGGCGGTCCCGGTCGTCCCGGCGCTCGACCGAGGTGTTCCCCGGCTCGGCCGGCGCCTCTGCCGCCGGAAGTGCGCTCTGCAGCAGTGCTGTTGGCAGCAGAACCACCGCGGTCGTGCCGCCGTACGCGGAGGTGCGCAGCTGAACCTTGATGTGGTGGCGTACGGAGAGCCGGCTGACCACGAAGAGGCCGAGCCGGTCGCTGTCGAAGAGGTCGAGTGCCTCCGCCTGCTCGATGCGCCGGTTGGCCTCGCCGAGGAGTTCGTTGCCCATGCCCAGACCGCGGTCCTCGATCTCCAGGGCGTAGCCGTTGCCCACGGGCTCGCCGCTGATGCGCACCTTGGTGTGGGGCGGCGAGAACTGTGCGGCGTTCTCGATGAGTTCGGCCAGCAGGTGGGTGAGGTCGGCGACGGCCGTGCCCTTCACCGCGGCATCGGGCAGTTGCCGTACCTCCACCCGGGCGTAGTCCTCGATCTCGGAGACGGCGGCGCGTACGACATTGGTCAGGGGTACGGGCATCCGCCAGGCCCTTCCCGGCGCCGCACCGGACAGGATGATCAGGCTCTCGGCGTGCCGGCGCATCCGGGTGGTGAGGTGGTCGAGGCGGAAGAGATCGCTCAGCTCGCCAGGGTCGTCGGCGCGGCGCTCCATGCTGTCGAGGAGGTTCAGCTGGCGGTGGACCAGCACTTGGCTGCGGCGGGCGAGGTTGACGAAGACTCCGGAGATGCCGTCGGCGAGTTCGGCCCGTTCGACGGCGGCGCTGAGGGCTGCCCGGTGCACGGTACCGAGTGCCTCGCCGACCTGGCCGATCTCATCGTGGGTGGCCGGGCCCTGCGGAGCCTCGGCACCGATGTCGAGTTCCTCGCCCGCCCGTAGCCGTTGCATGGCGCGGGGCAGTTTGCGGCGGGCGATCTCCAGGGCGCTGTTGCGGAGACTGACGAGTTCGACGACGAGCGCGCGGCCGATGCGCACGGAGATCACCAGTGAGGCGGCGACGGCGACAAAGCCGAAGAGGACTGCGGCTCCTGACGGGCTGAAGATTCCTCGGGCGAGCGGGTTCGCCCGGTCGGCGGCGCGTTGTCCGGCGGTGGTGTCGATGGTGCGCAGCTCGCTCCGTACGCGTTCCGCCGCTCGTTCCCAGTCGGCCGCGGGCACTGCCTGCGCGGCCTCGCGTCCGGCGGGTGCGGCGAGCACCTTGTCCTCGGCGGCCTGGATCTGCCGGTAGGTGTCCCCGGCAGCGAACTTCTGCCAGCCGGCCCGCTCGGTGGCAGGCAGATCTGCGCCCGCGGCCTGGGTAAGGTCCCTTCGGGAATCCGCCGCTCCGGTGAACAGGCGCAGTTGGCCGCCCTTGAGCGTTCCGGTGCGAGCGGCCGTGGCCAGCAGGGCGTCCTCGCGGGCCAGCATCTCGTCGGCGCGGGAGAGTTCGAGCAGGACGCGGGCGTCGGAGCCGAGTGCGTCGTCCTGGATTCCGGTGAGGGCGCCGGAGACGCCGAAGGCCGCGGAGACAGCCTCGGTGTACTGGTCGTACACGGCATTCTCGTCGCGCGCGTCGCTTCTGTCGGCACGCAGTCGGTGGGTGAGGCCGAGGAACCGGTCGAGCCGGTCGGCGACGGTGGGCGGGAGGTTGCCGGTGTCGGCGATGGTGTGGCCGCTGTCGAGGCGCAGGGCGGCGAGCGCGGTGTCGGTGCGCTTGGTCTGGCGCTCCAGTGCGGCGGCCTGGGCGCTGCTGGGGGCCGCTGTCTGGAGCATGGCCGCCCGGCGCTCGCTCTGGAGTGCCGCGACGGCGGTGGATATCGGGGCCCGGACCTCGTCGTCGACCTGCTGCAACTGGCGTAGCCGTGCCACGTCCTGAGCGGTGGTGACCGTGGCGAAACCCCACAGGGCGAGCAGCGAGACGACCGGCACCATCAGCAGCGAGATGATCTTCGCGCGTACGGTCCTGGGCCGCAGCGTCCACCGTCCGCCCGGCGCGGATGTGTCGTGCGTCAGCGGCAGCCGTACATCGTGCTCGGCGCTCTCGTCGGCCGGCGGGCCCGCGTGCGCGCGGCGTCCACGCGTCGGCGGGGCGGCGGGCCGGGCGGTGGCCGTCGCACCGGTTTCCGGGGTCGTGCGGGGTGGGCGCATGGCCTCCTCGTTCCGGGTGTGGAGCTGGGTGTGTCGCAGGTGCCGGTCGGCCGGGGTGCAGGGGTGTCAGGGCGTCGTGGCGGGCGATACGTCGTGGTCACTCACGTCGCCACGTCGTGCCCGGAAGACGGGCCCGCGCTCGGTGAATCCGTGTTGTGTGGCTGCGGATGAGTCCGGTTCGGTGGGTCCTGCGGTGCGTTCGGCGAAGACGTAGGCGGCGCGTTCCCTGGCCGTCGGGGAGAGCGCCACGAACGCCGAGGTAAGGAAGAGGTAAGAGCCGAGGCCGACGGCCAGGGGAAAGATGAACTGCATGGTCGTGGCCCCGGGGAGTTCCCTTCCGGAGGGCGCGACCTGCACGGAGACCGCCAGCATTCCGGTGTAGTGCATGCTGCTGACCGCCGCCCCCATGACGAGGGAGGCCAGCGCGACAGCTCGGGGCGACTTGATGTTGAGCGCCGCCCACAGCGCCGCCGTAGCGGCTACGACAGCGATGGCGACGGAGAGTGCGACCCGCAGCGGGTCGTAGTGGATCGTGCCGTGCAGACGGAGTGCCGCCATGCCGAGGTAGTGCATGCTGGCGACGCCGAGTCCGGTGGCGAACCCGCCGAGCAGCAGCGCCCTGGTCCGGTCGCGGCTGTAGCCGACGGCGAAGACGCCGCCGCCGACCACCACCATGGCGCCGAGCAGGCTGAGCAGGGTGAGCGGCACGTTGTAGCGGATGTCGGTGCCGGTCACGCCGAAGCCGAGCATCGCGATGAAGTGCATCGTCCAGATGCCCGAGCCGATGGCGGATGCGGCCGTGATCAGCCAGTTGCGGCGCGAACGGCCGGTCGTGTCGAGTGCCCGCACGGTGCAGCTCAGTCCGAGTGCCGCGCCGATGCATGCCATCGCGTACGACAGCGCAGGTGTCAGCCAGCCGAAGGTGGCGTGGTCCAGGTGTCCCATGGATCGGGGACGCTAGTCGCGATGGGGGCGCGCGCCCGGGGCGCATTTCGAAAGCTGCTGAAATATGACAGAGAGATGTTCCCGACCGATCACGCAGTGCTCGAACATGCACCCCATTTCCCGATGTTTCGCTCTGTTTCGCTCCGGTGGCAACTACGCGATCATGTCCGTATGGCCGATGACCACACACACGTCCAGGACTTCTTCACAGCCCGCGCTGCGGACTGGGACAGCCGGTTTCCCGACGACGGGCCCGCCTACGCCGCCGCCGTCGACTCCCTCGCACTGGGCCCCGGTGACGCGGTACTCGACGCCGGCTGCGGTACAGGACGGGCACTGCCCGCCCTGCGCGCGGCCGTGGGACCGCGGGGCACGGTCCTGGGCGTGGACCTCACAGCGGCGATGCTGGGGTCGGCGGTGCGGGCGGGACGCGACCGGAGCGGAGCGCTTCTCCTCGCCGATGTCGCCCGCCTGCCCCTGCGGTCACAATCGCTCGACGCGGTGTTCGCGGCCGGGCTGATCTCCCATCTGTCGCACCCCGGACCCGACCTGGCGGAGTTGGCGCGGGTGGTACGGCCGGGCGGGCAACTGGCCCTCTTCCACCCCATCGGGCGGGCCGCCCTGGCCGCGCGCCACGGCCGCCGGATCACGGACGACGACCTGCGCGCCGAGCGCAACCTCCGCCCGCTGCTGGCGCGTTCGGGCTGGCGGCTCGACGCGTACACCGATGAGGACGACCGTTTCCTCGCCCTTGCCGTACGGACGCTGTGACCTGCGAGCGCTCTCCCCTCCTGCTCACTCGGCCGGAACGTCGGGGCGCCGCTTGTGCGGAACCGGGCAGCCGCGGACGCCCGGGGTGGGGAACGTACCGAGCCCGGAGACCTCGTAGCCGTCCGGGTAGCCCTTGATCTCCGGGTTCTGCCGGGCGAAGTGCGGGGTGGTACGCGGCGGCAGCAGTCGCACGGCCCGTGCCCTGAGGCGCAGGGCGCCGCGGGTGAGGCTACGGGCCGCGGAGCCCGGGCGTTCGTAGCGGAATGCCCGCAGCAGCGAATCGTCGAGAAGAGCGAGGGATGCCTTCCGCGCGACGGGGGCGAAGGGGCGCGGATACCAGGAGCCCATCAGGCCCAGCGTGGCGTCGGAGACGCGGCGTCCCCCTTCGTCCCAGCCGAAGTGCTCGGCCTCGTAGGTGTCGAGGGTGCGCTCGAAGTCCTCGTACGTCTGCGGCAGGTCCTTGATGCCCATGTGGGCGCCCAAGGTCCGGTAATAGACGGCGCACGCACGCAGTTCGTGGTCGGACAGCCGGCGCCAGCCGTAGCTGTCGAGCCACCGCTTCGGGGTGACGACGAAGGTGCACAGCACATAGCGCATGTCGTCGTTGCTGATGTCGTAACTGCGGTGCATCTGATTGATCCGGCGGACGGCCGTGCGCCCGGGGTCGCTCTCGAAGCCGTGCTCCACGACGGTGTCGAGGAGGAGTGCGGTGTCGTCGTAGCGCTTCTGCGAACGGTCCGTCAGTTCGGCGGTCTCTGCGAGAAGTCGGCCGATGCTGGGGACGGCATAGGTGCGATACAGCGCCAGTTCGAGAGCGCGGGCGATGTCCCAGGGAAACTCGTAGGTTGCCGTGATCCGGTAGATCCGGAGGAAGTCCTGTTCCGGATCGAGACGCTGAATCTCCCTCAGCCGGTCGTACCGCTTCACTGTGCTGCCCCCTTACCTCGTCGAAGGTCCAACTCTACGTTGGCGGGGAAGACCGTCAGTGTGTACGAACAAGTCATGCGCTGTGCACGGGCAAGTCATGCGCTCACGGTTCCTCGGGGCGGTCTCCATGATCGGCATAATCGGCAGCCTGCGGAAAGTTGTCTCCCCCGACCGGAAGGGCGGGCGGTCAGCAGCACCTCTCAGGGAAGACCGGCACAAGCAGCACAATCTGTTCGAGGCGGCAGCCACCTATGTCTCGGCATCCGTGGAGGACGATCAGGCACGGATCGACGAGGCGAGCGGCTGGGTGTCGCCCGAGGCACTCTCCTTCGGTATCAGCGAGCTGGCCTGCCGGGCCGTCATCGCGCTGGCCCGCGAGCGCGACGAGTCGCCGCGGACAGTGGCCCGTACGCTGCTCGGCCTGCCCGCCGACTGAGGAGCGCCGTCCGCCGGACCGCGGGCCCCACGTCCTCTCCTTTGTCCGGGACCACGTCTTCCCTTGTCAGGGCCTCGACGAGTGGGTTACCGACTCGTTAAGGTGCGCCGACGGACAACCATGACGGACGAGGAGGGTGCCGTGGCCGGGACGAGCGACACAGTCGCCGACGACGACGCACTGTATGTGCTCACCGCGGTGCTGCTGACACCGGCGCAGTTCCCGAGCGTGCTCGGTGACGACTACCCCGCCGCGTGTGCGGCGCTCACCCTCGAACCGTACGCCGAGGGATACGGGCTGATCCTCGGCCAGGACGGCAGTGGCGCGCGCTGGACCGTCGTAGTCGACGACGTGTCGCTGGTCGCCGTCGCGATCGCGGCCTGGGACTGCGGAATGGAGTACGACCTCTCCCCCGACGACCGTTCAGTGGTCTGCGCTCTGCCCGGGTGGCCCCTCGCGGTGGGGGTCGCCGCTCCCGGAGTGGCAGACCCGCACGATCCGCTGCCGGACCCGGAGGCCGAGGGCACCGATCCGGCGCCACTGGCCCCGCCCGACACGGAGTCATGGGGGCCGGCTCAGCGGCGCATGGGTGCGGACGAGATAGCGCACCAGTGGGCGGCCTGGCGCGAGCAGATCGACGACGAGACGGCCTTCATCACTCCAGGCGGGGCGGACGGTGCCGGGGACGAGGCCGGTGACGCCGCCGCAATAGAGAAGGGCGATACCGACGCCAAAACTGGGACTGAGGATGAGGGCGAAGGCGAGCTCAGGGCTGGAGCCAAGGTTGAGGCTGAGGTCGAGGCTGAGGCCGAGAGCGACAAGCCCGACGCCACCCCCGCAAACGAGGCCGGGAGCGACCGGCCCGACGCCACCTCCGAGAATCCCGCAAAGGACACGCCTTCCGGAGTGCACCCTGGCCTACGGCGGGCGCTCGCGGAGGCCCGTGCCTATGTGGACGCCCCGCCGCCGCCCGGCCGCATCCGGTCCTCCTTCGCCACCGGCGACGCCCGAATGCTGCGCGCCGACGGCCCCGGCTGGTCACTGGTCGCCAGGACCGATGACATCGCCTTCGTTCTGCTTGACGAGGAACCGGGCGAGGTGCTGCCGGTCGGGCGAGGGACGCAACTGCCCGGCCTGTTGAAGGCACTGGACGCGCTCGCAGTACGGCCGACCTGAGCGAGCTCTCGGTGCTCGACAGAAGGCCCAGAGCCGACCACCGGCCGAGGGCGCGCGCCGGTTCAGCCGTGTCTCACACGCGCTCCAGCGCCCGATGCGGCCCGACGGGCAGCTCGATCTTGATCGGGTCGCCCGGCCGGACCACTCCGCCGACCGTGACGATGCCCATGATCCCGGCCTTGCGCACGATCCGGCCCGTCTCGTCCCGGCCGACGACCTGCTTGAGGAGCCCGTCCTGGAAGTTGTCGATCTGCAGGCATGGGTTGCGCACGCCGGTGACCTCGACGACTGCCGCGTCGCCGAAGTGCAGCAGAGTGCCGACGGGCAGGGCAAGGAGATCGACACCGCTGGTGGTGACGTTCTCCCCGAGATCGCCCGGGGCGACCTCGAAACCGGCTGCCCGCAATTCGCCGAACAGTTCCTCATGAATGAGATGCACCTGGCGCAGATTCGGCTGGGTGGGATCCTGTGCGACGCGGGACCGGTGCTTGACCGTGACTCCCGCGTGCACGTCTCCCTCCACGCCGAGCCCGGCCAGCAGGGTGACACTCTTCCGGTTCGGCTTGGTGAACGAATACTTCTCGTTCCTGCTCACCACGGTCACCGTCCCGCTCACTGCGGAGCCCCCCGCGTCTGTCAGCATGTGGTCAGCGGCCTATTTCCTTGCGGGTGATCCTGCGGAGCCTGCGTCGCTGACTGGGATCCAGCAGCAGATACGCGACCGCCGGAACTCCGATCAGGACCAGCAGCGACAGCCAGAATCCGATGAACGGCATCAGGATGACTGCCGCGACGACTCCCCCGATGGCAATCTTTGCGCTGTTCGACATCGTCCACGCCTCCTTCGCGGCCCGAGGCCGCTCCTGCTGTGAGAACGCCTGCGCCCGCCCATCGGTTCCAGCCGGCCGAAGTCCTCACCTCAAGGGTTCGCCGACCTCGTGCATGTGCTGCAGTGCCTGCCGGTAGGACTCGATCAGTCCGGTCTCCGTGTACGGCATGCCGAGCGCCTCGCAGTGGGCGCGCACCATGGGCTGTGCAAGGCGCAGATGCGGGCGGGGCATGCTCGGGAAGAGGTGGTGCTCGATCTGGTAGTTGAGCCCGCCGAGGAACCAGTCGGTGAGGACGCCGCCGCGTACGTTGCGCGAGGTGAGGACCTGACGCTGGAGGTGGCTCCAGCGGTCGCCGTCGGGATCGGGCATCTCCATGCCCTTGTGGTTCGGTGCGAAGGCCATGCCCAGGTGGAGCCCGAACAGTGCATGGTGCACCAGCGCGAAGACGACGGCCTTCCCCGGGGACATGACGGTGAGCAGCAGCGCTGCGTAGAGACCGAGGTGGGCGACCAGGAGCAGTGCCGAGAGGGTGCGTTCCCGGGCGGGCTGCTGCCGCAGGTACTGGAAGCCGGAGATCTTGAGCGCGATGCCTTCGAGGAGCAGCATCGGGAAGAACAGCCGGGCCTGGTTACGGGTGAGCCAGCGGGCGAAACCTTCGCGCTGGGCCGCCTGCTTCTGGGTCCAGACCAGGGCGCCGACGCCGACATCCGGGTCCTTGTCGACGTGGTTGGGGTTGGCGTGGTGGCGTACGTGCTTGTCGTTCCACCATGCCTCGTTCATGCCCAGCAGCAGGTTGGCGTGCACGAGGCCGATGGCCCGGCTCGCCCTGCGGTCGCCGGTTATCTGGGCGTGTCCGGCGTCGTGTCCGACAAACGCGGTGCGGGACCAGAAGACCGCCAGTGGCAGTGCGAGCAGCAGGGTCCACCAGGTGTTGCCGAGGAGGAACATGCCCGTGAACACGGCACCCAGTGCGACCAGGTTGGTGGCGATGCCCGCCGCGTACCGGCCGGTGCGCCGCTCCAGAAGTCCCTGCCCCTTGACCGCGCGTAGGAGGGGCGCGAAGTCGCTCCCCTGGCTCGGGGCGATTCCGGTGCCGCCGGCACTCACAGCACTTCCCGCACCGTCACGGGTGCCTTCCACGACGGTGGCTACGGCCTGGGGCATGAGGTCTCCGGTCTCTGGAAAGCTGCGCTGACCTGTAGAAACGTACGGTGACCAGCCGTGCGGCAACCATGGCGCCACCACCCGGGATTTCCGGGGGTCAGCCCCCTCCCCCCAAGGGGGTGCTGGCTACACCCTGGGGCGCGACGCACAGTCCTGCCCGGCAGTCGCGCGGGGCGGCCGAGCTGCCTGAAAGTGGGCTGGATCACGGCGATTCCGCTCACGGGGGTACGCATCGGTGGAGTACCCTCGGCGACCCGACCCCACTAGTCAAATTTGAGGAATTCGGCATCGCTGTGCACAGGCTCCCTGCGGCAACGCTCTCCGAGATCTCCGCACTCTCCGGCTGCTCCGTGGTCTTCCTGCCCGCGGATCCCTTCCGCGCCGGCCGTATCGCCTTCTGGCATCCGGACGGTAGTAGTCCGCCCGATTCGCCCGGTTCCGTCGAGGAGCTGACCGTCGTCGGCGCCGACGCGCGGGCGTACGCCGTACCTGCGCTGCTGCTTCCGGTCCGGGACGCGCTGCCCGTACTGACGCGGGCACGGGCCTCGGCGCATGCCTCCGGCGCCGCCGCGTTCTGGGGCGCCGCCGCGCTCCTCGCTCTGCAACTCGCTGCCCGTGGCTTGCTGTTGCCGGGGCTGAGTACCACCGATCACGATGCCTGGCGGGCCGGGCCGCTGACCGCCGACGATCAGCTGCGGATCCGTACGCTCGCGGCCTCGATGCCGCCGCCGGCGCATGCGGTGCCGCTCGACGCGGCCGCGCAACCGGTGCTGCTGCCCGAACCCGAACGGCTGCTGCGCGCGTTCCTCGACGCGGTGGCGGACGGCCTGCCGCGGACCCCCGCCGCGGCCTTCGCCACCGGCGGCCCTGCGTTCGCCGTCGACGAGCCGCAGCACCTGCCCGGTCAACGGGCCTGGGCCACCGATGTCGCGGCCGGGCACGATGCGGGCGTCCGGCTCTCGCTGCGGGTGGAGGTGTCGGGGCTGACAGCCCCGGACGAGGACGACGAGCCGGCCTCCGGGCCGTCCTTCCGTGCTGTCCTGCAGATCCACAGCGTCAGCGATCCGGCACTGGTTGCCGATGCCGCCGAGGTCTGGGCCGGTTCCGCGCCGACCGCTGCCGCCTTCGGCCCCCGGGCCCGGATGGATGCCCTTCTGGCGCTGCGCCGGGCCGCCCGTGCCTGGCCTCCGCTGACTCCGCTGTTGTCGGCCACAGTGCCCGACTCCATCGAACCGGCCGACGAAGAGCTCGGCGAACTCCTCGGTCCCGCCGGACGGGCACTCGCCGCGACCGGGGTCCAGGTCCACTGGCCCAAGGAACTGGCCCGCAAGCTCACCGCACGCGCGGTGATCGGTCCGCCCGACGACACAGAGAGCCGGGAACACCGGGGGTTCGCCCGCACCGGCTCGGACACACCGCCACTCCTGTCGGCCGATGCGCTGTTGACGTTCGACTGGTGGTTCGCCCTGGGCGACCAGCAGCTCAGCCGCGCCGAGCTGGACCGCCTGGCCGAGGCCAACAGGCCGGTGGTGCGGCTGCGCGACCAGTGGGTGCTGATCGACCCCGAGGAGGCACAGCGCGCCCGCGACACCCAGGACCGCAAGGTCACTCCGATCGATGCGCTCGGAGCCGTACTGACCGGTTCCACCGAGGTCGACGGCCGCCGGGTCGACGTCCGGGCCACGGGGTGGCTGGAGCAGCTGCGCCACCGGGTGGCCGACCCGGAGTCCGGTGGGCAGCGGGGTGAGCAGCAGACGGTGGCACAGCCCCCGGCACTCTCCGCAACGCTGCGCGACTACCAGCTGCGCGGCCTGAACTGGCTGCACACCATGACCTCGCTCGGCCTCGGTGGCTGTCTCGCCGACGACATGGGGCTCGGCAAAACCATTACGCTGATCGCGCTGCATCTGCACCGTCAGGGCATCGAATCGGCAGCCGGGCCGACGCTCGTGGTCTGCCCGACCTCGCTCATGGGGAACTGGCAGCGGGAGATCGAGAAGTTCGCGCCGGGTACGCCGGTACGCCGCTTCCACGGCGGATCGCGCAGCCTGGCCGGCCTGGTGAATGGCGAGTTCGTCCTCACCACGTACGGCACGATGCGGCTCGACGCGGCGAAGCTCGCGGACATCCGGTGGGGCATGGTGGTCGCCGACGAAGCCCAGCACGTCAAGAACCCGTACTCGGCGACGGCCAAGCAGCTGCGGACGATCGGCGCACAGGCTCGGGTGGCGCTCACCGGTACCCCCGTGGAGAACAACCTGTCCGAGCTGTGGGCGATCCTCGACTGGACGACGCCCGGCCTGCTGGGCCGGCTCGGCACCTTCCGTACCCGCTATGCGCGGACCGCGGAGGGCGGCGACCCGGCGGCGGCCGAGCGGCTCGCCGCGCTGGTGCGGCCGTTCCTGCTGCGACGGCGCAAATCGGATCCGGGCATCGCGCCCGAGCTGCCGCCGAAGACCGAGACCGACCGCACGGTGTCACTGACGGCGGAACAGACGGGGCTGTACGAAGCGGTGGTACGGGAGACACTGGCCGCGATCTCCGGCGCCGACGGCTTCGCCCGGCGGGGCCTTGTCGTGAAGCTGCTGACGGCCCTGAAGCAGATCTGCAACCACCCGGCGCAGTACCTCAAGGAGAAGGAGCCGCGGATCGAGGACCGTTCGGGAAAGGTGGAACTGCTGGACGAGCTGCTCGACACGATCCTGGCGGAGGACGCGAGCGTGCTCGTGTTCACCCAGTACGTGCAGATGGCCCGGCTGCTCGAACAGCACCTGGCGGCGCGCGGGGTGCGCACACAGTTCCTGCACGGCGGTACACCGGTCGCGGAGCGGGAGGCGATGGTGAACCGGTTCCAGGCGGGCGAGGCCCCGGTCTTCCTGTTGTCGCTGAAGGCGGCCGGCACCGGACTCAACCTCACCCGGGCAGGCCATGTCGTGCACTTCGACCGGTGGTGGAACCCGGCGGTGGAGGCACAGGCCACCGACCGCGCGTACCGGATCGGGCAGACCCAGCCGGTGCAGGTGCACCGACTGATCGCCGAGGGCACCATCGAGGACCGGATCGCCGACATGCTGGCCCGCAAGCAGGGACTGGCGGACGCGGTGCTCGGCTCCGGCGAGGCGGCGCTGACCGAACTGACGGATGCGGAACTGGCCGATCTGGTGGAGCTGCGAGGGGGCACGCGATGAGCGACGGATACGACAGCGACGAATACGGCAGCGACAGATACGACCGTGAAGGATACGGAGGCGACGGGAGCGACGCCCCGGCGCTGGTGCAGGAACGTACCTTCGCCGCGCTGCCGCCGACGCGCGGGCGCGGCTTCGCGGAGTCCTGGTGGGGCCGGGCCTGGCTGAAGGCTCTGGAGGACACCGCGCTGGACGGCGAACAGCTCAAGAAGGGGCGCAGGTTCGCCCACGAGGGCCGGGTCGGTGCGGTTTCCGTACGGCCCGGCCGGATCACCGCGGTCGTCCGGGACCGGGACTCGTCCACGTACCGCAGTGATGTGCTCCTCCAGGAGCTGAGCGAGGCGGAGTGGGACCGGTTCCTGGACATGGCCGTAGACCGGGCCGGGCACATCGCGGCGCTCCTCGACCGCGAAATGCCGCCGCACCTGGTGGAGGACGCGGCGGCGGCCGGGGTGGAGCTGCTGCCGGGGATCGGCGATCTGGACCCGGAGTGCACCTGTGAGACGTGGGATCACTGTCCGCACACCGCCGCCCTGTGCTACCAGGTGGCGCGGCTGCTGGACCAGGATCCGTTCGTCCTGCTGCTCATGCGGGGGCGCGGCGAGCGGCGGCTCCTGGACGAACTCCAGGTACGCATCGCGGCCCGCGCGGAGGGGCTGGCAGCGTCCGGCACGGCCGCCCCCTCCGGCAGGTCCGGTACCTCGGGCGCTCAGGCGAAGGATCGCGGAGTACGGGCGGAGGAGGCGTTCGCCGCGCGGGACATCCTGCCCCCGCTGCCCGTTCCCCCGCCGCTGCCGACGGAACCAGGGCCTGCGCCGTCCCTGGACACGGATACCGAACCGGAACCCGGCGTCGATCCGGCGGTTCTGGAGATGCTGGCGACGGACAGTGCGGCACGCGCCCACCGGATGCTGGCGGACGCCCTCTCTCCCCGTCATGAACAGCAGCCTCTGCCGGCCGGTTTGACGCCGCAGCAGGATGCCGTACGGCTGGTCGCCGACGCCCGGCCCGAGCCCTGGATCGCGACACGGCTGGCCGCCGGATCGGGGCGGCCACGTGCCGAACTCGATGCGGCGGTGCGTGCCTGGCAGTACGGCGGGGCGGCTGCGCTCACCGTGCTGGATGAGGAGTGGGCGCCGGATCCGGAGTCCCTGGCCCGGGCCCGGGCACGGCTCGCCGAGGCGTGGGAGGAGGGCGAGCAGCCCCGGCTGCGGCAGGCGGGCAATCGCTGGACCGCGGTGGAAGACGGTGTACAGCTGCGGTACGGGCGGGACGGGCGCTGGTGGCCGTACCGCAAGGAGAGCGGGCGCTGGGTTCCGGCAGGCCCGGCGGACGACGATCCGGCGGCGGCGCTGGGAGGTTCAGGCGTGTCGGACGACTGAGGTCATCGTTGGGGCCGCTCAGCGGTGAACGGGCGGGGGCCGGGCAGGACGTCCGGCCCCCGCCCGTCGTCGCGCTCTGCCCCTGCGTTCAACTCGATGTCACCGCGCATTGAGGGTGAGGGCGGAACCTGGCGGCCGTACGAGCTGAGTCCGTGCCTCAGAGCTGGCGGGGAGCGTCATTCCAGCCCTGCGGTATTCCGCGGCCAGGTGGGTGATGGTCAGTGCCGGTGTTGCGTGACTCAGGCGAATACCGGTGATGGGTCTGTCGTGATCCGCCGGCTGCTCCTGGTTCGACCGAAGTCACGAGCGTCACTGGCAGCAGCGCCTGCATGGTCAATCCGAAGGTGACCACCAGGCGCTGCCTTGTGCCGCCGCACGAACCTTCACGAAGCGTCAGCCATCAGCCCCGACCGACGCCTCTGCCCGACCCGCTTCCGAGACCGTCGGCATAGCCGCGCCCCTCATCTGCCAACGCCTCCTCACCGACTCCAGTCTGCCCCTACCGGCCGACGCATCAGGCCCACTCGTCTCCAGGGTGAGCGAGTACGCCGCGGTCGGCGGTCGGGACTGGGAGATCTGCACGGTCCGGTACAAGGTCCGCGTACGTGTCAGGTGCAGGCAGTTCAGGGTTGGTCGTCCATCGGGTCGAGGTCCTGCCACATCTGCTGGATCTCGCCCGAGGAGCGGATGGCGTCCTCGTCGCTGAGCTCGCTGAGGATGGCCTGCACGGCGGCGACCATGGCCGTGAGGGAGCCCCCGATCCGGCCACGGGCCGGCGCATCGCCGCGCTGATCGCGGCGGCGCCGGTGGTGCTGCTGCTGTGGTGGCGCCGCACCCTGCCGGAATCTCCCCGCTACCCGGTTCGGCACCGTACGGCCGTTCCTCAAGCTCCTGGTCGAGGTCGTCGACTTCGGCGCGACCCCGGTCATCGGCGGCATCGACGCGCTGAAGTACGGGAGGCTCTCCCACGTCGACCAGACATATCTGCGGCTCGCCACGTACCGGGCCGCGAACGCCACGCTGATCGAGCACCAGGCGGCCATCCCGCTCGCGAGCGCGTGGGGCGGTGGCCTGGTCGCCTCGGTCGACGGGATGCGGTTCCTCGTCCCCGTGCCCAGCGTGTACGCACGGCCGAACCCCAAGTTCTTCGGGCGCCGGGGCGGCGCCACCTGGCTCAACATGATCAATGACCAGGCGGCCGGACTCGGCGGGAAGGTCGTGGCCGGCACCCCGCGCGACTCGTCCTGGTCGGGATACGTGCGCCGGTGGGGGCGTACGAATCACTGGTGGCGGTAGACGCGGCCAGCGGTGGTTCGGGCCCCACCGTCGTCGTCGGGGGTGGGCCGGATGGACTGGCGGAGGGCGATGTAGCGGACCGGGGCGTCGGGGTGCTCGGCACCGGCCCGGCGCAGACGCTTGCGGGCGGCTGCGGCGGGCCGGACCTCCTCGGACTGCCACAGGCCGCGCCGGGCGTCGGCGGGCCGGCGGATCAGCAACAGGGTGCCCAGCAGTGTCCGGATCACCCTCAGCCGGTCGTCGTTGATGTCGTTGACGCGGTCGGCGCCCACCCCGTACCGGTCCCTGCTCGTGGACACCGAAGGGTGGTTCCGGATCAGGACCGTTGGCGCGCCGCGGGACGGCGACCCTCGTGATGGCGAACTGCACCAGTCGACTCGCGAAGGTGCCACGTTCGCGGCCACTCAGTCGAGACAGAACTCGTTGCCCTCGATGTCCTGCATCACGAGGCACGACTCGTTGACTCCATCGGCAAGCAGTAGCCGCACGCGTACCGCGCCGAGCGGGACCAGTCGTGCGCATTCGGCCTCAAGTGCGGCCAGTCGCTCTTCACCCACGAGTCCGGTGCCGACCCGCACGTCAAGATGCAGCCGATTCATGACGACCTTGCCTTCGGGAACGCGCTGGAAGTACAGTCGCGGGCCCACACCTGAAAGATCGGCGCATGATGCGAACGCTGGACCCTGATGCTCAGGGGGCAGTGCGCGATCGAAATCGTCCCACGTAGCAAACCCCTCCGGTGGCGGCGGTACGACGTACCCCAACACCTCGGACCAGAATCGAGCGACGCGCTCAGGTTCTGCGCAGTCGAAGGTGATTTGGACCTGCTGGATCGATGCCATCGGATCTTCGTAGAGGCGGGGTCTTTCGTCGTCTCCACGGGCCCGCCCCTGGCCAGGCTGTGGCGCATGCGGCCGACTCTTGGCGATGAGTGGGACCTTGAGCCGTGGGATGACGATCCTGACAGTGTCCCCACTGGAGGAGGTCCTGGCAGACTTCGGGAACGTCGTATGCGCGCAGGTGAGTTGTAGCCACGCCCCAGTACGACGAAGGAGCGTACGGGAGGAAACCCGCCCGTGCTCAGCGTCGGCGGTCGCCCGGCGCGAGCAGGCTGGTGACTTCGGCGATCGCCTCCGGAGAGGGGTGGAAATACTTCCGTACGTTCTCCGCCTTCTTGTGCCGGGGCTTCGCCATCAGCATGAGCAGGCTCGTCCCACCCTCGCCGAGGTGGGTCAGGCCGGAGTGCCGCCACTCATGCAGATCCCAGCCCGTGCCCGGCGGTCTCGTGCAGGAGGCGGGCCGAGACCGAGTTTCGCAGCCAGGTCAGGACCGTGCGCGGGTGCTCGGCGGCCGTCAGGGCTTCCCGTAGGGGTGCGAGTTGTGCGGCGGACTCGGGTGGCAGTCCATGGAGGAGACCTGTGAGGTGGTCTTCGACCGCGCAGCGGTCGCACAGCTCCCCGATGATGGGGCTGCTGGCGCTGCCGCAGGCTGGGCACGCGTAAGGGTCCGGATGTCCGGCGCAGGGCCCGCAGGTCCTTTGCCCGTCGATGCGGGCGATCAGGACCTTCACCGTCGAGCAGCCAGGGCACAGGGCTGGGACCCGGCGGGCGAGCGCGCAGCAGGGTTTGCAGACCGGGCCGATCAGCCAGCGGGCACTCACCGGTGCGCTGACGGAGCACAGCGCGCAGGGGGCTGCTGAGCGGGGCCGGCAGGAGGCGCACGGGTCCTTGTGGCTGGGGCGGCCGCACCCGGTGCACGAGCACGTGGCGGCTTGGGCCGCTGGCGGCAGGGTGTGCAGGTGTCGCCGACCGGGCGGGGCCTGATCCGCTCGCAGCCGGTACAGATGCCGACGTTGGAGTGTGCGGCAAGGGTTCCTTCGCAGCCCAGACACACCCGTCCCCCGGGAACCAGGCAACGCAGGCGTCGGATGCGTCCGCAGCGAAGGCAGGCCGGAACCCGCACCCCGTCGATGCCCCGCTCGCGCAGCACGGTGATGAGGCGCTGGACGGAGGCCGGGGCGAGCGAAGAGCCGCTGACAAGCGCGTCGGGGTGCGCGCCGAGGTGCGCACGGATACGTCCGCGGGCCGACGGTGTCATCTCTGCTACCAACTCCGCCGCGGCCCCAGGCGCCAAGTCCGGGAGACGCGCCCGGTTCCTCTCGGCAGCCCGGGCTCTGTGCCGGGGCCGTCCGCGTCCATGATCGGCCGGCTTCCCCCGTCCACGCAGCCGATTCCGGGCTCCTGCCGTCTTCCGCCGCTCGCACGACGCCCGTACGGTAGGGCGCGCGAGACGCTCGGCCGTACATCGGAGAACACCTTCCGGTCATCGGACAAAGGGAGCCACGGGGTGTCGGGGGATTCGAGCAGCGGACTGTTACGCGATGCCATCGGGCTGCGTGAAGTCCTTTTCCAGAGCATCACGGCGATGGCGCCGGCCGCCGCCATTGCCGCGTCGATTCCGGCCGGAGCCGCGTTCGCGGGCGGCAGTCTGCCGTTGTCCGTGGTGGTGGCACTGGTCGCCTGCCTCTTCACCGCGTCGTGCGTCGCAGAGCTGGCACGCCATCTGCCGGCCGCCGGTTCGGTCGCCACCTACTCGGCGCAGGGGCTGCATCCGGCCATCGGGTTTCTTGTCGGCTGGGGCTATGTCTTCGTCGAGGCGCTGGTGCCCGCGCTGTTGCTGCTCCAGCTCGGCTTCACGACGGCGGGCACCCTGCACCAGGAGTGGTCGTCCTACCCGGCGGACCTCTGGTGGCCGTGGTCGTTGCTCGGCGCGGTGATCATCGCGCTCGCCGGGTATTTCGGCGTGCGGGCCTCCGCACGGTTCGGAACCGTGCTCGGCATCTTCGAGGTGCTGGTGTTCGTCGCCTTCGCCGTGCTGCTCATCGGGCAGGCCGGATCGGACAACACCCTGTCGGTGTTCGGCACTTCGCACACCGCGGACGGCTTCGACGGCATCAGCGGGATCTTCGCGGGTTCGGTCTACACCGTGCTGGCCTTCGCGGGCTTCGAGGCCGCGGCGCCGCTCGCCGAGGAGACGAAGAACCCGCGGCGCACGATGCGGCGTGCGGTGCTCGGTGCGGCGCTCTCCATCGGCCTGGTGTACGTCCTCACCACCTATGCCATGTCCGTGTACTTCGGGCCGGACAGATTCGCCGGATTCGACGCTTCGGGGGCGACGTCGTGGGAAGGCGTGGCCCGCGCCTCGTTCGGGCTGTTCTGGGTGCTGCTCTTCCTCGCCGTGGTCAACTCGACCGTGGCCAACGCCAATGCGTGCGCCAATGTGTCGACCCGGACGGCGTTCGCCCTCGGTCGCATCGGGGTGTTCCCGCAGGCCTTCGCAAGGCTCCATCCGCGCCGCCGCTCCCCCGTAACCGGCGTGGCCGTGCAGTTCGTGATCGCGGTCGGCGCGGCGCTCGGACTGGGTTTCGCCTACGACCCGGTGACCGCGTTCGTGCTGCTGGCCACCGTGATCGTGACGGTGATCATCGGTGTGTACATCATCGTGAATCTGGCTTGCGCCGGGTACTTCCTGCGACGGCGGCGCGGCGCGTTCAACCCCGTGCTCCATCTGCTCTTCCCGGTACTGGGCATCGCGGCGTTCGTCCCCGCGCTGCTGACGGCCGCCGGGATTCCGGCCTTCGACTTCGTCTCCGAGCTGAGTGCGCCCGTTTCGTACGCCGGTCCGGTCGTCGGTGTCTGGATGCTGATCGGAATCGTTGTGCTTGCGGTGCTGCTGCGCAGACATCCGGAGCGGGTGGCACAGACCGGACGGATCCATCTTGACGACGCCCCGGAGCCGGCCGGGGAACCCGAGACAGGAGCAGTGCAGCGATGAACGCCCCCCGTATCCTGACGGTCCGCCCCAAGGAGGGCGAGTACGCCTGGACCTTCGGCGGAGCGGCGCCGGTCGCCCGTATCGAGCCGGGGACATTCCTCGACGTGTATACGGAGGACTGCTTCGCCGGCCGGGTGCGCTCCGAGAAGGACCTGGTCTCCGAGGTCTGCGAATTCCCCTTCCTCAACCCGCAGACCGGTCCGTTCCATGTGGTGGGTGCGGAGCCCGGCGACACCGTCGCGGTTCATTTCGTGTCCGTCGAACCGGCCAGGGACTGGGCCGCCTCGACGACCGTGCCTCTCTTCGGGGCGCTCACCTCCACGCACACCACGGCGTCACTGCAGGCTCCGCTGCCCGAGGTGGTGTGGATGTGGCAGCTCGACCGGGCGCGCCGCACCTGTCTGTTCAGCGCCCGGGACAGTGACATCCAGGTGGAGCTGCCGATGGATCCGATGCACGGCACGGTCGGGGTGGCGCCGGCCAATCTGGAGGTACGGTCCGCGCTGGTTCCCGACGCGCACGGCGGGAACATGGACACACCCGAGATGAGGGCGGGCGTCACCTGCTATCTGGGCGTCAACGTCGAGGGTGCGCTGCTGAGTCTCGGGGACGGTCATGCCCGTCAGGGCGAGGGCGAGACCTGCGGGGTCGCCGTGGAATGTGCGATGAACACGGTGGTGCTGGTCGAGTTGCTGAAAGGTGTCACGACACCGTGGCCGCGCATCGAGTCCGACACCCATCTGATGTCGACCGGCTCCGCCCGACCGCTCGAAGACGCCTTCCGCATCTCGCAGTTGGACCTGGTGCAGTGGCTGGCACGCGACTACGGCCTGTCCGAACTCGATGCCTATCAGCTGGTCAGCCAGGCCGGTGAGGCGCCGTTGGCCAATGTGTGCGACACCAACTACACCTGTGTGGCGAAGATCCGCAAGGAGTGGCTGCCCGCAGGCGATCCCCATCGCGGACTCCACCGCCATCTGCGGGAGACTGCAACACTGCTGTCCAGCCCCTGACCCCCGCCCCCACAGGAGTGTTCATGCACCGCAGAAGGATCCTTCAGGGCGCCGCCGCGACGGCGGCCGCCGCTCTGCTCCCGGCCTCCGCCCGCGCCGCGGCTTCCACGGCGGCAGGCGACACCGACTATCCGCTTGCCCACTGGACACCGGCGTCCACGTCCAACTACACGGCTTCGACCCGGCCTTCGGCCTATCCGGTCCAGTACGTGATCATCCATGTCACCCAGGAGACGTTTCCGAACACGATCGGGATCTTCCAGAATCCGGCGAAACAGGTCTCCGCGCACTATGTGGTGCGCTCGGCGGACGGCTATGTCGCCCAGTGCGTCCGGGAGCAGAACATCGCCTGGCATGCGGGCAACTGGGACTACAACACGCGCAGCATCGGCATCGAGCACGAGGGCTGGGTGGACCAGCCCGCGTACTTCACCAACGCCATGTACGAGAAGTCGGCGCTGCTGACCGCCTCGGTCTGCGACCGTTACGGCATCCCCAAGGACCGTGCGCACATCCTCGGCCATGCCCAGGTCCCGGGCACCGACCACACCGATCCCGGGCCGAACTGGGACTGGGTGCGCTACATCCGTCTCGTCAATCTCTACTCAGCCGGCTGACGCGCCTTCGCCGCCGCATCCGATTACTCTCCGCACCGCGGTTGTCACAGACGTCGACTGCCGCCACGATGGGGTGTGCACGACGCCCCTGGACGGGAGGGTGAGTTGACGGACCCCTGGGTGGCTCTGGCAGCCGATACGAACCCCGGTGAACGGCTCGGCCAACTGCGCCACGCACACGAGGTGTTCACCACGGCCGGACGGCTGGAGCGTCCGGTGCGTCCGGTGGTCGGCGAGTCATGGCGGCGCTCCGTGCGGGCCCGGGTCAGCCCGGACGGTGCGGCCCTCGTCGAGCTGGGCGCCGACGACCTCGGGCCGTACCGGGACGGGCATCCCCTGGCCCCCGCCATGCCGGTGATCCGTGAGCTGATGAGCGCGTACGCGACGGACGGCGAACACCTCCTCGCGGTGTGCGACGCGCACGGCAGACTGCTGTGGGTCGAAGGACACGCGGTGACCCGACGGGCCGCGGGCCGGATGAACTTCGTGGAAGGCGCCCGCTGGGCCGAGTCCGCGGCCGGGACCAACGCACCGGGGACGGCCATCGCCGTGGACCGGCCGGTGCAGGTCTTCGCCGCCGAGCACTTCCTGCGGCCGGTCCAGCAGTGGACCTGCGCGGCGGCGCCGCTCCACGACCCGCACACGGGACGGGTCCTGGGCGCCGTGGACATCACCGGTGGGGACCGACTCGCGCATCCGCACAGCCTGGCGTTCGTGCAGGCGGTGGCACGCGCCGCCGAGTCGCAGCTGGCACTCCTCGCACCCTCGCCGGCCGGGGAGTCCGTACAGCTCAGTGCGCTCGGCCGGGACGAGGCCCAGCTCGTCGCGGGAGGCCGGAAGATCCAACTCAGCAGGCGTCACAGCGAGATCCTGGTGACGCTGGCCCGCCACCCCGAAGGGCTCGGGGGCGACGAACTCCTCGTGGAGCTGTACGAGAACGAGTCGGTGACCCCCGTGACGCTGCGGGCCGAACTTTCCCGACTGCGACGGCTGCTGGGCCCCGAACTCCTCCTCTCCCGCCCCTACCGTCTCTCCACGCCGGTCGACGCCGATTTCGACACGGTGGCGCGCAGACTGGCATCCGGAGCGGTGGCAGCGGCGCTAAGCGCCTACGCGGGTCCGCTGCTGCCTGGCTCGCAGGCACCATCTGCCATCCGTCTGCGGCGCCGGCTCGACGAGCAGCTGCGGGCGGCGCTCATCGCACGCGGTGACCCGGGGCTGCTGGCCGACTGGGCGTACAGCCCATGGGGCGAGGACGATCTCCCGGTCTGGCAGGCGCTCGCCGCGGCCGTACCTGCGGGACAGCGCCCCGCGCTCCTCGCCAGGGCCCGGGCGCTGGACGCCGAGCAGCGCCGGCCGCTCCCCGCACCCCACGCAACGGGGTTGCAACGTCGCGCTGCCTACCCTCACGCCGAGGGCCGTCCAACGGCGGGCGGCACCGGATCCGGGAGGCCACAGAGATGACCCGTTACGCTGCGCCGGGCACCGAGGGCGCCATCGTCTCGTACGAGTCCCGCTACGACCACTGGATCGGCGGCGCATACGTCCCGCCCGCCCGTGGCCAGTACTTCGAGAACCCCAGCCCCGTCAACGGCCGTCCCTTCACCGAGATCGCCCGCGGCAGTGCCGAGGACATCGAACGGGCCCTGGACGCGGCACACGCCGCGGCCCCCGCATGGGGAGCGACCGCGGCAGGCGACCGCGCCTCGGTCCTCAACAGGATCGCCGACCGGATGGAGGCACATCTGGAGGAGCTGGCGGTCGCCGAGAGCTGGGACAACGGCAAGCCGGTACGCGAGACCCTGGCCGCCGACATCCCCCTGGCCATCGACCACTTCCGCTACTTCGCCGGTGCGCTGCGCGCCCAGGAGGGCTCGCTCAGCGAGATCGACGACGACACGATCGCGTACCACTTCCACGAGCCGCTGGGCGTCGTCGCGCAGATCATCCCGTGGAACTTCCCCATCCTGATGGCGACCTGGAAACTGGCCCCGGCGCTCGCGGCGGGCAACGCGGTGGTGCTCAAACCGGCCGAGCAGACCCCGGCCTCCATCCACGTATGGCTGAAGCTGGTGGCCGACCTCCTTCCGCCCGGCGTCGTCAACATCGTCAACGGCTTCGGCGCGGAGGCCGGCAA
Source organism: Streptomyces sp. NPDC048473 (assembly GCF_043200155.1). Classification (NCBI taxonomy): domain Bacteria; kingdom Bacillati; phylum Actinomycetota; class Actinomycetes; order Kitasatosporales; family Streptomycetaceae; genus Streptomyces; species Streptomyces sp. NPDC048473. The sequence goes on along the minus strand of NZ_JBICXE010000030.1, from coordinate 5,858 downwards.
ACCCCTCGCCTCCAGTCCCCGTGTCGCGAAGATCGCCTTCACCGGTGAGACCACCACGGGGCGGCTGATCATGCAGTACGCCTCCGAGAACATCAAGCCGGTGACGCTCGAACTGGGCGGCAAGTCACCGAACATCTTCTTCGACGACGTGTGGAGCGCGGACGACGACTTCCGCGACAAGGCCCTCGAAGGCTTCACCATGTTCGCCCTCAACCAGGGCGAGGTCTGCACCTGTCCGTCGCGCGCACTGATCCAGCGCGGGCACTACAGCGAATTCCTGGAGGCGGGCATCGCCCGCACCGAACAGATCGTGCCGGGCCACCCGCTGGACACGGACACGATGATCGGCGCGCAGGCCTCCAACGACCAGCTACAGAAGATCCTTTCGTACCTGGACATCGGCCAGCAGGAGGGCGCGAAGGTCCTCACGGGTGGTCAGAAGATCGAGTACGACGGGGAGCTGGCGGGAGGCTACTACGTCCAGCCGACCATCTTCGAGGGCGACAACCGGATGCGGGTCTTCCAGGAGGAGATCTTCGGCCCGGTCGTCGCGGTCACGTCCTTCTCGGACTTCGACGACGCGATCGGAACGGCGAACGACACGCTGTACGGCCTCGGGGCGGGCGTATGGACCCGCGACATCAACACCGCGTACCGGGCGGGCCGTGCCATCCAGGCAGGCAGGGTCTGGACGAACTGCTACCACGCGTACCCGGCCCACGCCGCCTTCGGCGGCTACAAGCAGTCGGGGATCGGCCGCGAGAACCACAAGATGATGCTGGAGCACTACCAGCAGACCAAGAATCTTCTGGTGTCCTATTCACCGAAGAAGCTGGGATTCTTCTAGACGCACGAGAAAAGGCGCCTGACCTGGGCTTTCACCCGTCAGGCGCCTTTCACTCAGCCCGCTCTCGACCGAGCCCGGCTTGCGCGCTAGCTCCCATTTCCTCCCACTGCTGTACCCCTCCCGACCAGTGCTTCCGGACCAGTCACGGACCAAACCCCCGGTTCAGCCCTCGGGTGCGTCACTGGCTGACGCGCTGCCACTCGTTCATGGACTGCTCGATGAGGCGGTTCGCATGCTCTCGAAGGCCGTCGAGGAACTTGGCGTAGTGGCGAAAGAGAACCTCGATGCTCTGACCGGCGCGGCGGGCGCATTCGGCCGGGTCCACTCCGGAGTAGAGCCAGAACGAGATCCCGGCGTGCCGGAGATCGTAAGGTCGCTTGGCCAGACGAGAAGTCCGCTCGGTACGAGTCAGGGCGTGCTCCCGGGCCCGCGCCCACGTGATGCCGTAGGCGGCAGCGTCCACGTAGTTGCCAGCCTGATTCCGGAAGAGTCGACCGTCGGGTGCCACATCGAACCGTTTCACATGGGCACGCAGCATGCGTACGAATTGCGGCGGGATGAGAATAGGTCGCGTTGCGCTTGCCGCGCGACGCTTGAGCGAGTGCACCTCGTGCACCTCACCGTCGTCGGTCCACTCCTTGCCAGACGTGACAACCCCGCCCGAGAGGTTGAGCATCCCCCATCCAGTCTTCGGCAAGTGACATTGATCGATCCGAAGATGGATGACCTCAGCTGGCCGCATAGCCGCGAAGTACATGCAGCCGAAGAACGCCTCAAGATGAGGACCCCGCCCCCGCTGGCGAGCAACGGACTCGAGCAGGCGAAACACCTGGGCCGGATTGGGAACGGCGGCCGGATCCACCTCTTCATTGACTGCTGGCGCTTTCCACCGTAGACCGTTGAGGGGGTTTTCCGCGAAGTACCCCTTCTCCACCGCAGTGTTGAGAGCTTCGTTGAACGCAGCCCTCTTGCGTCGGGCTGTCTTGGCCGCAGCCGCCTTGCCGTCCAGTTTGCGGCACATCGCGTCGAGGGCCCGCCTCAGAACGTCGGCCTCCGCGAGGGCGCTGACCGGCAGCGAGTTCCGCTTCATCCAGTCCAGCGCGTGGAGCCACTCCTCGGTGGGCTCGCACTGCCAGGCTTTCTTGTTGAATGCCCACGAGTACAGGGCACGCCGTAGTACCCGCGGATCGGAAAACGTTGCGCCGGGGCGCACGAGGGCGGGCGTGACCGTGGCGAAGGCATCAGCCAAGGTGCGGCGGGTGTTCCCTGGCGTGCGCTCCCATCTTTGCTCGATGTATTCGTGCGCCAGGTCATACCACGTAGTTCGCTGCTTGATGGCCCGCAACTCGGATGCCGGCAGACCGGTGTGCTCATCAAACGGCTCACCCTCGCGCGCAGCTGTCATCAGCTTCGCGCGTCGGCTATCAGCAAGCGCGAACGTGATGAAGGACTCGGACTTCTCTCGCCCGTTAACCGTCCACCGAATCTGGAAAGGCTTGCGCCGGTCTGGGCGCTCGCGTATCTCCCAGAAGCGGACGTTATAACTCATCGCCATCCGGGCGTATCCCTTTCGCACGCCTCCCACCACGCATCCAGATCGGCGCGGCGGCAGCGCAGTTCACCGTTGGGCAGCTTGATAATTCGGGGTGCCTGACCGCGAGCGCGTAGGCGGTAGAAGGCCGACGGGCTCATCCGGATTTCCGCTAGGACCTCGGTGAGCTTGAGCGCAGGTGGACGAGCCATTGATGTTTCCTCGGGTATTCCGAATTTGTCGGCCGCCCAGGCGGCAGCGCGCGACTTGCACCCACTCCGCCACAGATGATGGGCAGGCGCTGTCAGCTACGGGGACTGCTGGGCACCGACATGAAGGGTCATAGTGTCTGAACGGCTCCACCGCCAAGCACAGCCGCTGCGAACACCCTCAATGGTCGTCACGATCGCCGGTTTGGCTAACCGGCGATCGTGGTCTATATTGCGCGCCGCATTAGATGAATCCGACAGCTCCTCGGGCTGGCCGCCGTCAGGACGCCAGCCGGTATGGGCGCAGAGTTGGGGTCGCACCGTCCACGACAAGCACCAGCAGACCGTCATCAGTTAGGCGTTCAAGATTCCGCACCACGACACGCTCAGGAACCCCGATAGCGCGGGCCACGTGCCAAGTTGCAGCTCCGGGGTGCGCCGCAACATGTGCGAGGACAGCCCTATCGCGGCGGTAGCCGCGTTGCAGCAGGTCCTCGCCGAACAGGCCGGCCGCGCAGACGCAAACGCACAGCCCGGTGGACACGGCGCCGTAGTCCCCCGCCGCCTGACCGAACCAGGCGTTCAGTGCGCCGAACGCAAAGAGGACAGGGGAAGTGAAACGGGTGGATCGAATAGCGGAATCCGACAGGCGAGCCTCCTAAGCTAAGTAGGACCATGCCAGCGAGGCAGCCCGGTGCGGTGCGGGGTTCCGAATCAATCGCAACCCGGCCACACCGGCGCAGCTGCGCCCGTCTGATCTGGTGTTTTCTGGGACGTTGTACGTTGACATGCTCCCGACGGAGGTTTCCAGTCCTTTGGAGTTCTTTCTTGTCTGCCGTGGGCGAATGCCCGCCGACAGCTGCATGGAGCCCTCCTGCCACGGACCTCGTTGAGGCGCAGGACATGCGCCGGCACCTGCATCATGAAGCCGTTACACGACCTCGTCGACGAGAGGACCTTCACCGTGGTGTCGAAGCGACGCGCCACCCTGAATGACGCGCTGCCGTCTGACTGATCCAGGTCGGTGGGTGAGTCCCACCCACCTTCAACGGTAGCGACCGACTTTCGGCGTGCGCTGGACGGCTGGGTAGACACCTCACAGTGGTAAGCAGTCAAGTCGCTTGGTGCTGTGTTCGAGTCAAGGGTTTGTTGCGTGGGTGTCCTGGCAGCGTAAGAATGTGCGGGCATGAGCGATCTCGACCCCGTCACCCAGGCAACCCTGCGTTCCGTTCGGCAGGCTGGTTTCCTGGGCGCCGTGTGGACACCAGCCTCTGGCGTGTGAGCTTCGCGGAGGCCGAGCTGGTGATGCACCCGGCCGCAGAAGAGTTCTTGGCGGAGTTCGGTGGTCTACAGGTCGGGTCGCGGGGTGCCGGGATCACGCGTGCTCGCGAGGCGTTCGACCTGGACCCCATGAACCTCTGGTGCAGTGAGGAGGACCGCTTCGCAGCCTGGAACGAGGCCAGAGGGGTCATGGTCTTCCCTGTTGGTGAGCTCGACCACGGCCATGCTCTTCTCGGAATCGACGAACACGGGGAGCTCTATTCAGTCCAGCCCTTTCGCCTGGCCACTTTCGGGCGAGAGCGGCGACTTCGATGGGCTGAGCCGGGTGGCCCGTCGGCGTCGTCGTCTGCGAGTCCACGACCACGAACGTCGTCGCCCGGAAGTCGGGGTCGTCGGTCAAACTGCCCATGCGTCCGCCATTCAAGTCGGTTGGGTGGCAGCGTTGGCACGTGCCCTGTTCATCGAGGAGAGCACGCGCCAGCGCCTGCTCGGGTGGGTTCCTTGTCAGTGCCCGATGACCCGGGCCACGGCCGCCGTGGCGGTCTGCAGGTGCGGCGCGTTCCACCGGCGCTCGCCGCCGCCATGACCTTCGACTGCGACAAAGGGAGATCACCTTCGGAGACCTCCTCGACTCCCTGGACGGCGCGCACACCCAAGCGCACACATCCTGACCTGGCTACTTCGCAAGTCACACGATCCGCTCTAACCGCGGGAGGAACCTGGCGCCCCCGCGCGACGGCTGAGAGCGGCGTGCCGGCCGGCGGAGTCGTGCGCGCGACGGTACTGCTGGCCGCCGGACGCGACCGCGCCCAGGTCGCCTTCGGACCCTTCGTGATCACCGGCGCGCTCGCCGAGTCCACCACGACCGGCTGAACGCCTCCCTTGCACCGGAAATTGCATCTCCTGCAATTCCGCTTCCGGCTTGGCTCCTTCCGGAAACGCAAAATCAGGAGCTGCTCGGGCTGCCTTCCAGTTTGCTGCAGTGTCATCTCGTTGAAGAGTGGCTATTCTCCGACCGAGCTCGTGGGCTGCTGCTGCGTTCCCCATGTCGGCGCGGCGGATGTACGAGCTGAGTGTGTGTATGTCGCGGATGCCGATGAGCATGGGTAGACCGGGCCAGCTTGTGATGTCGTACCCATACGTTCTCCCGAACGTTTCGAGTTCAGCAGCGGTTCGTCCGAATCGCTGGCCTTGGTAGGTGTTGGCAAGGTCGACCTCCCGTGGCCCGACGGCCGCCTCATCCCAGTCGCCGAGGAGCACATGGTCGCCGTCCCAGAGGCAGTTGCCGGGGTATGCGTCACCGTGGACGAGGCCGGGGGTCAGGGCGTAGTCGAGTTCCTCGAAGGTAGCAATGAGCTCGTGCGCGCGTGTGGCAAGCCAGTCCTTCTGGGTGTCGGGCACTGAGTTCGCGTGCGCCAGTGTTTGGGTGAAGGAAGTGAGTGGCGTCCACTTCGGCAGTGTGATGGGTGGTTGGGGAAGCTGGTGTAGTTGCCGAAGAAGACGGCCGAGATGCTCAGCGTTGGGGGTGCTTTTCGGGGTGGGCTGCGGATAGTGACGCCAGAAGGTGACGACATGCCCTTCGGCGAGTACGGGCTGTTCGAGGTCCGCGGGTTCCGTCGCTGGTACGCCGCTGTTTGTGAGCCAGCGTGTGAGCGTCACGCTGGTGGTGAGCCTGGAGAGATGTCCGACTGAGCTGACGCGCGCGACGATGCGTTCGGTAGGGAGGAGGAAGACTGCGGTCGCGTGCTGGTGCAGCTTGATCATCTGGTTGCTGCGCAACCCACTCATGCGGGCGGCTCTGTGTGCCGCATGCTCCTCGATGCCTTGATTCATTGGAGTGGTGCCTTCGGTGGGCCTTCCCCCAAGGCCGGGTAGTTAGCGTTCTCGCAGGTCACGCAAGGGGTGTTGACGGGTTTCTGATGTAGAGCAACGGAGCTCGTTGGTACAGGCAGTCGTCCAAGACAGCTTGTCCCGCAAGGAGCCCCGTTGC